>CAMJLD010000007.1 GCA_946406645.1 uncultured Candidatus Saccharibacteria bacterium
TCACCACAAGATAAGCTAAAAATGCCCGTAGGGTATTTTTGTTCTATTGGTTTAGCGGATCGCCGTAGGTGTCGTAATCCCACACGGTAAAGTAGTTGCTGTAGTTATTGCCGAGGTTTAGCTTGCTGGACCAGAAAGTATGATACGAGACAGTATAATCGTAGCCATAGTTAAATGATGGCATTTCTTTGACGTAAATCTTTTCCAAATTCTTGGTTCGCATAAACATATCTTGATATGCTTTTCTGTTCGTAACGCTCTGCAAATTTAGGTTCTTAAGGCTTATTTCTTTACCCTTAAAGGCAGCAAACATGCCTTCAAAGTCTTTTACTTTGTCCGTAACGAAATTATCGCCTAGTAGTACCTTTTCCAATTTTCCGTGATAATTATGGTCCGCTATGCTGCTGAACATATAGCGCATATTTTCAACGTTTGAGGTATCAAAATTCGTGATATCCAATGTTACCATGTCGATATCCTGGAACATGTAGCTCATGTCGGTTGCGCTCGTTGTGTCGAAGCCAGAAAGATCAATTGGGGTAGGAAATTCGGCAAACATACCGAACATATTTTCAACATTTGAGGTGTCGAATGAGCTTAGATCCAAAGCAATCGTTTTGTCTGTTGTTCCCGTTACGGCAAACATGAGCGACATATCCTTTACGTTTGAGGTGTTGAAATTGGATAAGTTAATTTCATTTAATCCATACGCATCATTGAACATGCCCGACATGTCTACGACATTCGAGGTGTCCCATGAGCTCAAATCTAGCGACTTGAGTTCGGTATTTTTTGCGAACAGATAATGCATATCGGTGACGCTTCTTACGTCTAACTTTTCAGGAGTAAAGGCCTGTAGATGAACCAATCCGCCGAATGCCGAGCGCATGCTGGCAACCCTGCTTGTGTTGAGATGGTCGCCAAATGTGAGCGTCGTTAATTTTTGCATATCCGAAATAGATGCGATGCCGATGCCGGTTTCCTGAGTAATACCATTGAAGGCGTCTGTCATGTTGGTCACGTTATACATATCCAAGTACGTGAGATTGATTTCAGTCACATTATTTAGATGTGAGAATAGTTCTGTCATGTCACTATCTTTGTACTCAGAATAACCGTACGGGCTGGAAATAATGACGTCGTAGAGACCTTCGCCGTTCTCTTTGTAATAAAGAATTACTGCGCCTTCGTTGGAACCGTCTGTTGGGTAAGAGATGTCTACTGGTGTATAACCTTCCAAGGCCTGTGCGTCGCTCCACTTTGCGAAGTTGATTGTTGCTATATTGCTCTTGGTGAGCGGTCCAACAAGATAGCTATCCCATTTCGCCTTCGGGCTGACGATGTTGATGTGGGCGCCATTAAATTCCACTACGATATCGTCATCGATGTAGTTATATTCGACGGCGCGGGTGTTGGTAGCCTTGAGGCCAATCAATGAGACGCCGAGGATTAGAACGAGCGCGCCTGCCTTTTTGCGGTATTTAGTTGCGATAACTAGGCCTGCGCCGCAGACGGCGGCTAGAGCGACATAGTTCACGACGGTATCGAGGGTTTGAGGGTTGGATAGCTGAATTGGAGCGAGCTTCTGGGCATCGAGCGTGATGTTTAATGCGTTCAAATAATATAGCTGATCGCTCGAAAGGCGCTCGTTTGTAGAGAGGTCGGTGGAGAAAATGAGCTTTACGTCAAGAGTTGCCGAGCCGCCAGCTGGGATGATATCCTGCCCGCCTTCGAGCTCGTGTTCTACGGTAATATGGGAATCAGTGTTATCGTTGGAGATGCCGTTGATTTTGTAATCGTATTCGGTAGTGTTTTTGAGTTGCACCTTATAGAGGATGTAATCGTCTAGTTCGTAGAAGGTGACGTTAGTATTGATGGTGAGGCCATCGTAGGACGAATCGTCGACAAAGATTGTTGCGGAGTGATCGTCCGTATTAAGATTATTAATTGTGAATGAATCCGCCGCGTAGGCCTTGTTTGTTCCAATAAAAAAGCTCGCTATAAGCGCAGCTGCAAGCATGAATATTTTCTTCATGTTCTTAATCCTCATTCTTCACTTTCGCAGTTTTTTATAAATAACTCTGCTTGTTATTTTACCATAAACGATATCCTGTTCGAATAGTTTTATGGCAGGAAAAAGAGCTCCTTATCGGGAGCTCTTTTGTTGCTAAGCTATTTTCTTTGCGATTTTGTTCATCTTATCGATGTCGCTAGTATTGAATTCGCTATCCTTCCAGTCTTCAGGAACCTTTTTGAAGCCAGCTTCGGCGAGGGCGCGACGGCGAGCGGGACCTTTTTCTTCGTCGGACAGTAACGCTTGGAGCTCCATGCAGTCACAAACGCGCTTGCGACCAAGCACTGTTTCGATTTTACTATCTTTGGTCGGGACGCCGTAGTCGATTGCTTTCGCTTCCTGCAAGATAAGTCTAAAAATTGCGGTTTGCGGACCATCTGGGTTGTATCCGAGCTTTTCGAGCTTCTTTTTCTCGTCGCGGGAGTCGCAATAATCGGCGATCCAGCCAGTTGCTTTATCGACGGTGCTTTCGCGTTCGAATTTGCGCTGGCTGATTTCGTACAGATTACGAAGGGCGCTGCTGACTGTGACAACCTCGTGAGAGACGACGAATTCATAGTTGATTGGGTTGACTGTTTTGACATACTCTTCGGCGGCGGCGCGTTCTGGCGTGGCGTTCTGACCGTCAACGGTCTCAATTAAATCGGCCTGGTATTCGGTCAGCTGAGTATAGACTTCTCCGATTGCTGGGTCGCGCTTCTCGGCGTAGGAGTTTTGGGCGATATGAATGTCGGCGCTCGTAAGCACGCCCTTTTCGTCGCCGCACAGCTCTTTGGCGAGCGTTTGATACTCGTGCGTTTTGGCGACAATGGCGACCTTGCGCTCTTTGGCGACTTCGTCTTCATCCAGAATGGCTTCTTTAAACCTAGCGCCCATTACCGTATCCCACGAGTTTGGGGCGGTCGGCTTCTGCTCTAGACCAATCGAATTCGGAAAACTCAGAACTTCACTCATGCTTTCATTTTAGCATAATCGGGAAAGTGGCAGCCTGAAAGCATAAGCCCTATTGACTTTTTGGCCATTTTGTGCTATAATGGGATTATAATCTTATCTGGTAAAAACAGAGGTGATTACAAAAATCCTTGTATGTTCGGGAGGAATGGAACATGAAGTACTTGAGAAATATTCTGGCTTTCTTCTTTGCACTCGCAATTGGCGTATCTACTACGTTAATAGTCTCTGGGGCCGTATTTAACAACCCTAACTTTCACGACTATGATTCGCCCCATGTCGGCTGGTTCTACATTATACTTGCGATGGTAATCTTTGCTGGATCCGAATGGCTCCTTCATTGCATTATGGACATTGCTGATTATGCAAGGCACCAAAATCAAATTCGTAATAGTAGAGACAGACAATAACGCAAGTGCAGAAAAAGAAGAACGACAGAAGTCCCTGGCCTATGCTAGGGACTTATTTTATGACATCAATAATGTCGAGCGGTGCGGTTTTGCCGTGCTTGACGGCCGAGATGGCGTTCGTAATCAAATCTGCGGAGCGGAGCTCGTCTTGCATTGCGAGAATTTCGTCATAGGTAAACCACTTGGCATCGAGAATCTCGGACGGGTCAAGTTTTAGTTCCCCGCCAGTGATTTTAGCGCTAAAGATAATTCCGACAAATTCGTTGTCGGGCAAAACTCGGTTGCCGATGTTGGCTAGTCCGGTAAGTTCGACTTCATAGCCGCTCTCTTCGCGGATTTCGCGTTTTGCGCCCTCGAAAATCGTCTCATTTGGATCTAGATGGCCGGCAGGAGTATTCCATTTGCCGCGGCACTTCTCTTTGGCTTCTTGGACAAGTAGATACTTGCCGTCCTTTTCGATAACTCCCCCAACAATAATTGCACCCATTATTTCCTCTTCGTTTTCTTAAATAGACTACCGGCGCCAATTTTGCGACCGAAGGCGCTTGCGACGTTTAGGAAGAAGCGCTTGATGGCTTTTACGAAAGTGTTTTCTTTCTTGGTGGTAGATTTTTTAGTGGTCTTAGCTTCGGTTTTTGGCATAGTTTTCCCTTCCTTTTTGAGTGGGCCGTTGCCGTATTGCTCTTTGTATTTGGCGAGAGCATCGGCTTGGGCTTGGTTCGGATCGGAGGCTTTGATTTCTTTGCGGTTTTGAGTGTCCGCGGCGCTGTTTGGCGCGGCGGAATATTTGCCGTGGAGCGGGCTGGCGTTAATGATAGCCTCGCGTTCGGCATTGTCGATGACGCCCATGCGGCTTTGTGGCGGCAAAATCGTGGCGTATTCGACGATTTCTGGTGCGCCCTTGGCGTTCTGGAAGCTAATCAGGGCTTCGCCGGTGCCGAGCTCGCGAATGGCGGTCTCGGTATCGAAAGCCGAGTTGACGCGGAAGGCAGCAGCGGCGGCCTTCACGGTTTTCTGATCGGCTGGCGTGTAGGCGCGAAGCGTATGCTGGACGCGGTTGCCGAGCTGGGCGAGAATTTCGTCTGGAATATCGGTTGGTGCTTGCGAAATGAAGTAGAGGCCGATACCGCGGGAGCGAATGAGCTTCACGATTTGCGTAATGCGCTTCAGGCGGTAGGTTGGCATATTGTTGAATAGCAGATGCGCCTCATCAAAGAAGAATACGAGGCGAGGCTTGTCGAGATCACCAACTTCTTGGGATTTACTAAAGAGTTCGTTTAGAATCCAGAGCAAGAAGGCAGCGTAGAGGTCTGGGCTCTCGAAGAGTTTGACTGAATCAAGAATATTGATGATGCCGCGGCCGTTTTCTACCTGGAAGAAATCATTAATATTGAGCATCGGTTGGCCGAAGAACCTGTCGGCGCCTTGGTTTTCGAGGATGAGCAGGTTGCGTTGGATGGCGCCAATGCTCTGCGTAGTGACGTTGCCGTATTTTGCGCTGATTTCGGTGCGGTTTTCGGCGAGATATTCGAGAGCTTCGCGAAGATCGGTGGTCGTGTTGAGTGGTTGACCTTGCTCTTTAGCGACTTTGAATGCAACTGCGAGACAGCCTTCTTGGACTTCATTTAGCCCGAGGATAATGGCGAGAACGTCAGAGCCGATGGCCTCGATGGTGGCGCGGAGATGATGCCCTGCTTCGCCGTAGAGATCCCAGAAACGGACCGGGAAAGCCTTTGGCTCGAAGCCCTCGAGACCGAGTTTATCGACGCGCTCTTTGATTTTGTCGCTCATTTCGCCTGGATAAGCGGTGCCGGCGAGGTCGCCCTTCACATCGGCGAGAAATACTGGCACGCCAGCATCCGAGAAGCTTTCGGCCATGACTTTTAGTGTGATGGTTTTACCGGAGCCGGAAGCACCAGTAATGAGGCCGTGGCGATTCGCCATGCTTGGTAGGATGGACAATTCTTTTTTGTCGCTAGTTTTGCCTACCAAAATATTCTCGTTGTAGTACATGTTCTACTCCCAGGTTACTTTGCTGTTTGACGGATAGAGCGAAATCCAGACTTGGCCACGTGCGAGCGGAATATCTTCGCCGTTTTTATCGACGAAACGGAGTTCGGCGTCGGCATTTTCGCGCTTCCACTGCCCTTCAATAACGCCACCGGCTTGGAAGATATAGGCGTCGCCACTGCCGGTTGTAGTGTAATCGGCGTATGGTGTGCCTGGGCGGTTGTAAGAATTGACGCGCATTGCGATAACGACGTCTGGTGCGTTCTGGACGAGCGCGTTGCCTTTGTCGGTGCTGTAATGAGCGCCACCATTGGCGTGGGAGCGAGCATATTTGTGCGTCTCTTCGTTATAGGCATAGACTGGGCTGAAGAGGTCGCTGCTCATTGCAATCTTGATATGGGTTGCGGTTTTTTCTGGCGTTGCTGGGGTTGTGTCTGCTTTCACGCGCGTGAAGCCAGTGAATTCGCTCGAGGTATAACCCTTCTTTTCGTTGAGGGCATCGAGTTTCTCAAAGCTGGTATAGACGTTGTGAGGCGCAACGCGGGTGCGCTCACGCCAGTAGTAGGCGTCGTTAAAGAATTGGTCGATATCGCGGAAAGCGCCGTTGTTGCGAATGAGTTGGAGCGCATTATCGGAACCGCCGACGTGAGCGATAGAACAATGATAAGGCTTCGCGAGTTCGGCATAAGCCATGCGGACGCTGCGGACTGGTCCAATAAATTGTGGCTGAGCTTCTTGGAAGATTGCCATGAAGCGCGTGATGCCACCTTCGGCAATGGACTCATAGATAATGCCGGCTTCGTTAAGGCCAGATTGCGGACGAGCGTCTGGGCTATTCTCAATCATAATGCAGGTTGCTGGACGATTGGCAGTCGCTTCGTCTTCAACCTCTAGGCCAGTAAGGCGCGAATAGTAAATCGTGTCAGCTTCAGCGGCATCTCCGCCAGCGTCGCCGAGAATCGTATCGCGACGGCCTGCGCCGAAGAGGATAAGTGCCACTACGCCGGCGATGGCGAGAATAAGTAAGATAATAAGGATAATACGAACGACGTGGCGCTCGCGTTTCGGTTTTTTCGGAGCCTTTTCGGGCTTAATTTTCTCTGGTTTAGGTTCTTTTTTCGGTTTTTCGACCGGTTTTTCTTTAGGTTCGATTACTGGTTCTTCGGCGGGCTTTTCGGGTTTCTCGATGTCCTCCGCCTCATTGTAAAGCTCGCTCAGAGTCTTGCGCTGAGCGCGGCTATCTATTTTTTTGACTTTGCCAAAATACGTTTGTTTGCCGCTCATACCTAAATTATACCATAAGGGAGATTGCGCGAAAATTGGGCACGAAAATAGCCCCTTAATCGGGGCTATCTGTCTTAACCTGCATGGAATCATTGTGTTTGCGAATGTCGATATATTCGGGCGTCCGGTTGTATGCCTTGAGGGCCTCTTCGATGAGCAATTCCCGACCATCTTTTCCGTAAAGCCTATTGTAGATGCCACCGCCGATTCGCCTAATTGTATCTTCGTGCGAGTTCGTGTGCATATACTCTTTGAGGTAGATATCTTCCACCACCCCACCTTCAGAAAAGGAAGGAATGGGCTGCCCGCCGAAGTAATCGAAAGTGCCGCGTAAGCCTTCTTTTGTCTTGGCTGCCTTAAAAAACATCATCTTTTCGCTAACTGCTAAAAAGATAATATCTGTCGGCAAAAGACGATTATAGTCTGCTTTTGCCATGAGACCTATGAGGCTAACTTCGTCGGCGGGATTGTTCTTTTCGACGGCGTTGCAGTGCGCATAACCGTTGAAAGTTCCGTCTTCCCAGAGGACGATATATCCCCATAGAATCATCCAAGGGGATTTTTCGTCATGATACCTGCAGGTTATTTCAAAGATCTTCTTGTCCAAAAAATCACCTCCATTCGGACTTGGAATGGAGGTAGAATAACATGATTTTATTGTTTCGTCTAGTCGCGGGAGTAGGCGGTGGCAACGGCATTGAGACGCGCGAGGCTACGGTCGCGGCCAAGTACGCTCAAGGTGTCGTGGAGGGCTGGGCTGAATGGCGCGAAGCTGACGGAGAGGCGAATGAGGCCGAAGAGTTCGGCTGGCTTGCGTCCGGTCGATTCGAGCAATTCATTGAGAGCGTTCTGAAGATTCTCGGCTGACCAGTCTTCAATGCCCTGGAGCTTAGCGATAGCCTGGCGGAGGATGTCTTGAATTTCGCTTTCAGCAAGCTTTTTTAGGGCTTTGTTAGACTCAATCATCGATAGGTCGACGGCTGGGTCGGCAAAGAAGTAGCCGGTCATAGTCTTCAAGTCGCCGAGAGTTTTGAGGCGGTCGTAAACGATACTAAAGATGCGGAATTTGTAATCGTCGTCATAGCTAGTGGCTTCTTCTGGCCAGAAGTCTTTCGTGCGAGCATAGAGCGCCTTTGCGTCTTCGGAAAAGAGTTGGCGGATCCACTGGCCGTTTAGCCAGATGAGTTTCTGCTCGTCATAGCGAGCGCCGGCATGTTGGATGCGGTCGATGCTGAACTTCTGAATGAGATCGGCCTTACTGTAGATTTCATCTTCAGTGCCATCGTTCCAGCCGAGGCAGGCGAGGAAGTTGAGCATGGCTTCCGGCAAAATGCCGTCTGCGCGGTAATCGACAGCGGACTTAGCGCCGTCGCGCTTCCCTAGCTTTTTGTTGCCGCTTGGCGCGAGAATGTGTGGGAGATGAACGAACTTTGGCGTCTCGAGGCCGAGGGCTTCATAGAGCGCGAGGTAATTACCCATGCTTGGCAAGTATTCTTGACCGCGGAAAATATGGGTTACGCCCATCGTGGCGTCGTCGATAATATGGGCGAAGTTATAAGTCGGAAGACCGTCGGCTTTGATGAGAATAATATCGTCCTGGGTTTCCGGAAGCATGGTCATATCACCAAAAACTTCATCGTGGTAAGTGCGAGTTTTTGGATCGGCCTTGAAGCGGAGCGGCATGCCTGGCTCCCATTCTGGAGTTTCGGCTGGGCGATAATTGCGATAAAGGAAAGCCTGCTTGTTCTTCGAGGCTTCTTCGCGATACTTGGCGATTTGGTCACTAGGAGTTGGGTCGGCATAAGCGCGGCCGGCGGCGATGAGCTTCTTCGCCCATTCGACGTAGATTTCTTGGCGCTGAGTCTGGAAATATGGGCCATGTTCCCCGCCTTTGTCCGGGCCCTCGTCCCAATCGAGGCCAATCCATTGCAAGGTGTCTTTGATAAGATCTGTAGCGCCTTCAACATAGCGCGCGCGGTCGGTATCTTCAATGCGCAAAATAAAAGTGCCCTCATTCTGCTTTGCAACAAGATAAGGATAGATGGCGGAACGGAGATTGCCGATGTGAATATAGCCGGTCGGCGACGGCGCAAAACGAGTAACTACTTTCATGAGACATATTATACCATATTCTGCTCCATTGACAAATTGGCGAAAATTTGGTATAATATAGATATGGTTTGGGGGTGAAAAAATATACGCAAAAATCTTGGAAATTATTATTTGTTTATGTTAAAATATAAGAAATACGTACTTTTTAATTAAAGGAGAACAAAATGAAAATTAGTAAAATCTTAAAAGGTGGCGTCGTTGCAGTGTTCGCAACCCTCTTGATTGCCGCTCCTTCGTTCGCTCGTATTGCGGACTGTGTTGGTGAAGGTTCCCAGTATCCAAACCTTAGCACTAGCTCTAGCGATGAGTACTCCGTGAAGTGCCCTATCAATGTTACTGAAGACAACCAGTCGATTACCCTTTACGGTAAGACTTCTGGTGACTGTGCTTCTGCCGGTACGCTTGCTACCAACCCAGACAGCTGTAAGAGTAGCGACCTCAGCGCTATCATCAAGACGATTGTTAACACTCTTATCTTCGTCATTGGTATCGTTGCAGTTATCATGATTATCCTCGGTGGTATCACCTACGCAACTTCCCAGGGTGATCCTGCTAAGGTTAAGAAAGGTAAGGACACTGTCCTCTACGGTATCATCGGTTTGATTATTGCATTGCTTGCTTATGCAATCGTCAACTTTGTTCTCAACGCCATGAATGGCTAATTAAACAAACAGTATAGAAAAAGCCCCTCTGAATCGAGGGGCTTTTTGATGAAGCTTAATGCTTCGGGTTGATTTTGGCGTAGACGTTCGTGTCGTAAAACTTGCCGTCGAGGCGTTGTTCTTCGATGAGAGTAGCCTCCTTTGGGAAGCCGAGGCGTTCGGCGACTTTGTTTGAGGCGTCATTTCCTACGGCTGCACGAATCACTACGCGATGCATATCGAGCGCTTCGAAGGCATATTCGACTATCTTGGCGGCGCAACGCGTGGCGATGCCGTGGCCGGTATTATCTTTTCCGAGCCAGTAGCCAATTTCGCAGTGGCGGTTTTCGTCGGAAAGATTATGAATGTCGATGGCGCCGACGAACTTGCCATTATAGATGATGTCGTAACCGAGGGTGGCGCCCTTATCGAAGGCCTCGATTTGGCCGTTGCAGAATTCAGTCATGGCTTCAATGCCGGTATTCTCATAGAAGTGCGCCCATGGCATCCATGGCAAGAGATGGTCGTGGCTCGCTACGATAGTATCGAAGCGGTCTTGGTCATATTCGTGGCTAATGCGGCGCATGATAATCTCGTCGTCAACTTTGATTTCTTCTGCTACTTTGAATTCGCTCATTTTTTGTGCTCCAATGCGATTTTAATATCTTCAATCTGGTCGCGAAGCTCGGCGGCGCGCTCGAACTCGAGGTTGGCGGCGGCCATCTGCATCTGCGAACTAAGTTCCTTTACGATTTGCGGGAGTTCCTCGCGCGGAATCTTCTTTAAGTCTAATTTCTTGCTCTTCTCTTTTTCCGGGATGATGGCCCGGAGACCCTGACTGATTTCCTTTGCGATGCCCTTTGGCGTGATATTGTGGTCTTGGTTGTATTTTTGCTGAATTTCGCGGCGGCGATAGGTCTCTTCGATAGCCTTCTGCATGCTGCCGGTCATATTATCTGCATACATGATGACCTTGCCTTCGACGTGGCGAGCAGCGCGGCCGATGGTCTGAATAAGCGCCGAATCGCTGCGGAGGAAGCCTTCTTTATCGGCGTCGAGAATGGCAACGAGCGAGACTTCTGGAAGGTCGAGACCCTCGCGGAGAAGGTTGATGCCGACGAGTACGTCGTAGGTGCCGTTGCGGAGATCTCTCAAAATATCGCTACGTTCTAGCGTGTCGACGTCGCTGTGGATATAGGCGGTCTTAATGCCGATGTCTTTGAGATGCTCGGAAAGATCCTCGGCCATGCGTTTCGTGAGCGTCGTGACGAGCACGCGCTGCTGCTTGGCGACGCGCTGGTCAATTTCTTCAACGAGGTCGTCGATTTGGTTGTCGGTCGGACGAACTTCGATTTCTGGATCGAGAAGGCCGGTTGGACGGATGACTTGCTCGGCCGGCTTCGGACTATGCGAGAGTTCGTATTCGCCAGGGGTGGCGGAAACATAAATGATCTTGTTGATATGCTCATCAAATTCCCTGAAAGTGAGCGGGCGGTTATCTAGTGCGCTTGGCAGACGGAAGCCATACTCGACGAGAGTTTCCTTCCTTGCGCGGTCGCCGTTAAACATGCCGCGGATTTGCGGAATGGTCATATGTGACTCATCGACAATACAGAGATAATCCTCTGGGAAGTAGTCGAGAAGCGTGGCTGGCGGTTGGCCCTGGGCGCGACCTTCGATGTGGCGGCTATAGTTCTCAATGCCTTTTACGAAGCCGACACTTTCAAGCATTTCGAGGTCGTATTTGACGCGCTGGCTGAGGCGTTGGGCCTCAAGGTATTTATGCTCGTTATTGAAATATTTCAAGCGGTCTTCATACTCGGCGCGAATCTTGACGAGCGCGCGGTCGAGCGACTCTTTTGGCGTAGCGTAGTGGCTATTTGGGAAGATACCGATTTCGTCTGGCTCAGCGAGCGTTTCGGCGGTCAACGGGTCGATAACCTTGATGTTTTCGACTTGGTCGAAGCCGAATTCGATGCGAAATGCCCTGTCACCGGAGGCTGGGAAAACATCGACGGTGTCACCGCGCACGCGGAAATTACCGCGCTCGAAGGCGATATCGTTGCGATTGTACTGAATGTCAGTAAGGCTGCGAATAAACTGAGACAAATTGCGCATTTCACCCTTTGCGACGCGCATTGCCATAGCCTTATAGTTGGCTGGCGAACCAATACCATAGATACAGGAAACGGATGCGACGATAAGAGTGTCTGGGCGCGTTAGAAGCGCCTCGGTGGCGCCGTGGCGCAAGCGGTCGATCTCTTCGTTAATAGCGCTATCCTTTTCGATATAAGTGTCGGTCGAAGCAATATAGGCCTCTGGCTGATAGTAATCAAAATAACTAACGAAATAATGAACTTCATTTTCTGGGAAGAATTCGCGGAACTCAGCATAGAGCTGGGCGGCGAGGGTTTTATTGTGGGCGAGGACGAGTGTTGGGCGATTATATTTCTCGATGATATTTGCCATCGTGAAAGTCTTACCCGAACCGGTCACGCCGAGTAGAGTTTGCTCGCGGTTGCCCGCCGTTAAGCCACGATAAAGCTGCTCAATCGCTTGAGGCTGGTCGCCGGTCGGCTGATATTTGCTATGTAGCTTGAAATTCATTCATGTTTATTATATCAAATTAGCCATATCCGCGTAGGCGAAGAACGTCGTCTGGCCGGCCCGTCGTTACGGGCGGCCGCTCCTCATGCTCGGCCGTGGCCTGCGCAAGCTTCGCCTTTGCAGATATGGCTAATTTGGCATAAAAAAGTGAATCCCTTTCGGGATTCACTTTGTGAAGTAACAGTTTAGTTCCCCGCGATCCAAGGATCTTTTGGTTCCTGCTTTGCACCACCCTGTGCTGGAGCTGCGCCACCGAGGACGTATTTTGCGCTACCGAAGCCAAGAATCATGTAGAAGATTGGCGCGAGAAGGATGAGACCAATCGCGAAGCCAGTATCCTTGCCGAAGGCAGGAGCGAGCTTAATGGAGACCATGATGCTCCAGATAAGGGCGCCGATGCCTGGGATGAGGCAAAGGAGGAACAACCAGCCATTCTGGCCAGAGATTTCCGTCAAAACATACATGTTATAGAACGGAATGATTGACTTCCAACCTTCTCGGCCGGCCTTTTCGAAGACCTTCCACATACCGATAATGGTGATGATGAGGATAACGAGACAGATAATCCAGGTGAAGATGACGAGACCCATCGCCATTCCGAACAACCCGGAAGCTGCCTCAGCACTCGTAGAGAACGAGTTCCCGTTAATAGTTAGTTGCATAAGTGTGTTTCTCCTTATGTTAAATTGTTAACTTCATTGTAGCATATTTACGAGACGACAATAGTCTTCGCCGCGTTCTTGGAAGTCTTTGTAAAAACCGTAGCTGGCGGCGGCTGGCGAAAGAAGGCAGCTTTGGCTTGGATTGGTAACTTCGTAAGCCATCTTTACGGCCTCTTCCATATTCTTGACGCGGATAAGTCCCTGGACGTAGCGGTCTTCGGCGAAAATCTGCTCGATCTTCGCACCAGTATCTGGCAGAAGTAGAATATTGCGGACATTGCTATGTTTCAAAAAGTCTACGAGCGGATGGTAATCGAGTCCGCGATCCATGCCACCGAGAATGAGCGTGTCGACGTCGCCGACGGCTTTGACGGCATTAATGGTCGCTTCTTGGGCGGTAGCGATAGAGTCGTTATAGAATTTAATGCCGCGGAAAGTCCCGACATATTGGAGGCGATGTGGTAAGCCCTGGAAGCTAGCGACGGCATCTAGGAAAGCCTCGCCGTCAATGCGGAGCGCATAGGCGACCGCAGCGGCGGCCTCGATATTTTTGAGATTATGCTCGCCGAGAAGCGTAGTTTTAATCTGATTTTTCGGGACAACCTCAGTTTTTTCGATGTCGATTTTGAAGCTTGGCACGGCGTCAAGTTCAGCCTGCGTAGTGTGCTGGAAAATGTCGCCATAGACGAGCAAGTCGCCGGTCTGCTGGAGGCGGAAAATGTTTTTCTTGGCAGAATAATAATCTTCTGGCGTGGCGTAATGGTCGAAATGCTCTTCGTAAATGTTGAGCAGAATCGCGTAATGCGGGCTAGCCTTCACGTATTCAAGTTGGTGTGCGGAAATCTCGAAAACGACGATAGTTTCAGGCGTGATTTCGTCAAGAAAATCAAAACAAGGTTTGCCAATATTCCCGACAAGCACGGATTTCTTCCCCGTTTTTTGGAGAATATGGTAAATCAGTGAGCTCGTGGTACTCTTACCCTTCGTGCCAGTAATGCCGATGGTCTGGTTGCGATAAGCTTGTAGAAATAGGTCGGTTTGGCTGGTGATTTTTGCCTTTTCGCTGTCCGGTAAATCGTTTTTAATCGCAACACCAGGCGCCTTAATAATAATGTTGTAATTTTTACAACAGTTCAAATAATCTGGGCCAGTAAATGTTGTGTATTTTACAACACTTTCGTCTTCGATTGGGTTAATGTCTGCAATGGCGATTTCTGCATCTGGCAATTCGCGGTTCAAAAATGTGAGCGTGCTCTTGCCTTCTCGGCCAAAACCGAGGATGAGAATCTTTTGCCCACGGAGTTTCTCGATTATTTGTTCTTTCATAGCGATTGCAATGCTTTTAGATACGCTTCTGGGATATTATGTTCGGCATTATAGTATTCTTCTACGCCGAATTGCTGAGTCGGATTGTAATTGTAGCTCGTGCGGTACCATTCGAGGAGGACCGGAAGCTGTTTTTCTTTCGATTGCTCGATTGCGAGCTTCACGGCATAATTAATCTCTTCGCGTGTGCCGACGCATTCGAATGGCTTCGTGGCGTCTGGGTTGATGAGGCCATTAAATAGGCCACCGAGGGTCTGGTCATCATATAAATCGTGACCGAAAATCTCGACGAGCTGCTCGTGATCAACGAATGGATAAAGCATGATATAGACATAGAGACATTTAGCGCAGTGACCACACCAACTATTGCTCTTTGTGCCGACATTGCAGCTCCTGAAGACGCTGAGATAGCTTGGGAACTTAATAAATTTCTTGATGATTTGGTACTCATTCATGCAGCGAAGAAGGCTGAAATACTGGATCTTGTCGCAGAGATAAGTGGCGGTATAGAAACGAAAATCATTTTCAAATTCAATACTCTTCGAATACTGGTGGTTAATGTTTGTGCCCTTGACGTTGCCCTCATTTGCGGAAGCTTCGTTGCTGAGTACAATGTTTGCCTTGTTATTGAGATAAGCAATGATAAAGCTGGCGAAAGCGAGGCAGGACGAGAATGGGATGTGGCCGTTATAGAAGCCCTGCTTGTTCAGCTCGAGCATGTGCTGGTCGAGGGTGAGATTAAAATTGCAGGTCTTATCCACCGAATAGCCGGCGAGGCGGATACAGTCGATCGCGGCGCGATTTTCTGGGTAGAGATTGCGGTTATATTGGAGGCATAGGTTATCTTCGCGCCAGCCGCGGAGTGCCTCGAGTGTGACGACGGAGTCTTTACCGCCACCGACTGGAATGAGGTTGCCACTAAATACGTCGTCGAAGTAGAATTGTTTTTTCTCTGCCGGAGTTGGTGCATTAATTGTCATGAATGATTCGAATGGAATCTGGAGATTATTGACAAACATGAGCTCGCCGAGACCGTTGAAGAAGAGTTTCTTGAAGAAGGCTTTCTGTGTGTCGTCGAGCTCGCCGCACTTGATTGTGAAAGTTGGCGCGAGGCTGAGTTTATAGTAGTTAATGGCGTTCATGATGCCAAAGTTGAAGCAGAGCGTGTCGAGAAATTCTTCGTTAATGAATTCGTTTCGAATGCTCGAAAAAGGAATATCGAAGAACGGTTCGAAGCGGTGCTCGCCAAGCGTGTAGACGTATGAAACGTGCAGATTGGTGGCGGTGCGTTCGATATTGTATGACTCGAAAATAAACTCTGGATACTTTTCGCGAATTTCCATGCTTTTATTATATCATTCAAGGCGGTAATTATTGACTTTTAAGATGAAAAATGATAGAATGTCCGGGATGGAAAAACAGAATTTCGAGGGTGACAAGATTTGCATTCGCGGTGCACGCGCCAATAATTTGCAGAATATTGACGTCGACATCCCGCGCGACAAACTTGTCGTAATTACGGGCCTTTCTGGCTCAGGCAAATCTAGCCTTGCTTTTGACACGATTTATGCCGAAGGCCAGCGCCGCTATGTTGAGTCGCTTTCTTCTTATGCGCGCATGTTCCTTGGCGTGATGGACAAGCCGGATGTCGACATGATTACTGGCCTTTCGCCTGCAATTTCAATTGATCAGAAATCTACTTCGCGCAACCCGCGCTCTACGGTTGCAACTGTGACGGAAATTTACGATTATCTTCGTCTCCTTTTTGCCCGCATTGGTGTGCCACACTGCCCGATTTGCCACTCCGAAGTGGCTCGTCGTACGACGCAGGATATCGTTGAGGAGGTAATGAAGTGGCCGGTAGCTAGCAAGCTCATGGTGCTCGCGCCAATTGTAGTTCAGAAAAAGGGTTCGTTCTCGCATATTGGCGAGCAGTATTCGGCAAAAGGCTTTGCGCGTGCTCGCGTTGACGGCATTATCTATGCGCTCGATGAGTGGCCAGAACTCGATAAAAATCTCCGTCACGATATTGAGATTATTGTAGACCGCTTCGTGATGGCGCCAGACATGGAAAGCCGCGTAGCCGGCTCGGTTGAGCAGGCGCTTGACCTCGGTGACGGTATCATGCAGATTCTCTGCATCAAGGATCAGTCGGTGGCGATTGGCCAGAACAATATCAATACGTCCGACGCAGAAATCGTGACTTATTCGCAGCGTTATGCTTGTCCAAATCATCCAGAAGAACTAATTCCGGAGCTCGAACCGCGTCTCTTCTCTTTCAACGCTCCGCAGGGTGCTTGTCCGACTTGTACTGGTCTTGGCATCCGCATGGAAATCGACCCAGAACTCGTACTTAACCCGAATTTGACGATTGCGGAAGGCGGTATTCGCCCATACAACCGCATTAATCAGGAATCGTGGTGGTTGAAGCGCTTGACGGTTGTCGGCGCGCGCCATGGCTTCTCGGTGCGTGAACCGATTCGTGAGATTTCTGAAGAAAACATCCAGAAGATTCTCTATGGCACTGGTGATGAAAAATATCGCGTTAAACTCAGTAATGGCTACGAATACGACGCTGTTTATGAAGGCGTGATTCCGAACCTCGAGCGTCGTTATAAAGAAACTGAGTCCGATTTTATTCGCAAAGATATCGAGCGCTTTATGCGCGAGCGTGTCTGCCAGACTTGCCATGGCGCAAGGCTAAAACCGGTCGTGCTCGCGATCACGATTCATGACCTTAATATTATGGACATGTGCGCGATGGACGTCGATCAGACGCTCGAAGTTTTGAACTCTGATTTGAAACTCACCGAGAATGAGCGCATTATCGCAGAACCGATTCTCAAAGAAATCAAGGCGCGCGTCGGCTTCATGAAAGACGTCGGTCTGAATTATCTCGAGCTTGGCCGTTCAGCCGCTACGCTCTCTGGTGGTG
This sequence comes from uncultured Candidatus Saccharibacteria bacterium, assembly GCA_946406645.1. Lineage (GTDB taxonomy): Bacteria > Patescibacteriota > Saccharimonadia > Saccharimonadales > Saccharimonadaceae > UBA2834. The sequence continues at coordinate 17,013 of CAMJLD010000007.1, forward strand.
AGGCACAGCGTATTCGCCTTGCAACCCAGATTGGCTCTGGTCTTCAAGGCGTGCTTTACGTGCTCGATGAGCCTTCGATTGGTCTCCATCAGCGTGATAATGACCGCTTGATTGCTACCCTCAAACATCTTCGCGACCTAAAGAATACCGTCATTGTTGTCGAACACGATCACGATACGATTATGCAGGCAGATTATCTTCTTGATATTGGCCCTGGCGCCGGCGTGAAAGGCGGTAAAGTCATGGCAGCTGGCACGCCAGCCGAAGTTGCGAAGAACCCGAATTCGATCACTGGTCAGTATATTTCTGGCAAGAAAAAGATTGAAACGCCAAAGAAGCGTCGCAAGATTTCGAATCGTTGGCTCGAGGTAATTGGCGCCCGCGAAAATAACTTGAAGAATATCGACGTGCGCTTCCCGCTCGGCGTGTTTACAGTGGTTTCTGGCGTCTCCGGTTCGGGCAAATCTACGCTTGTAAATGAAATTGTCGCAAACGAACTTTCTGCTCGTCTGAATCGCGCACAGACCGTTTCTGGCGCGCATGAACGCATCGATGGCATCGAACAGCTCAATAAGGTTATTGTGATTGATCAGTCGCCAATTGGTCGCACGCCGCGTTCGAATGTTGCGACTTACACTGGTATTTTTAACAATATCCGCGAACTATTCGCCGAACAGCCAGAAGCACAGGTACGTGGCTATAAAGCCGGTCGCTTTTCCTTCAATGTAAAAGGCGGTCGCTGCGAAAAGTGTCAGGGCGATGGTGTCTTGAAGATTGAAATGCACTTCTTGCCAGACGTGTTCGTGACTTGTGATGAATGTCATGGCAAGCGCTATAATCGCGAGGCGCTCGAGGTTAAGTTTAAGGGCAAGACGATTTCTGATGTGCTCAACATGACAGTTGATGAGGCGGTTGAATTCTTCGAAGCAATTCCGCTCATCGCCGGCAAGCTCAAGACTTTGCAGGAAGTCGGCCTCGGTTATATTCGTCTTGGCCAGTCTGCTACAACCTTCTCTGGTGGTGAGGCGCAGCGCGTGAAACTCGCAACCGAGCTTAGTCGCCGTTCGACTGGTAAAACGCTCTATATCCTCGATGAGCCGACCACCGGTCTTCATACTGATGACGTGAAGAGATTGTTGTCGATTTTACAACGCTTGGTTGATGGCGGTAATTCGATGATTGTGATCGAGCATAATCTTGATGTCATCAAGTCGGCTGACTGGATTATTGATATGGGCCCAGAAGGCGGCCAAGGCGGCGGTCAAGTGGTCGCGACTGGTACCCCAGAAGATGTTGCGAAAAACGATAAAAGCGCCACTGGTAAGTATCTGAAGACGGTATTATAAAGCTCATGCTTGATTTTATCTGTCGCTTATCTTAAAATATATTCTAGATTTTAAAAACAGGAACAAATTTCAATGAGTGAAGAAAAATTAGCACTCGCAAAGCGCGAAGTGTCAGGTAAAAAAGTGAAGAACTTGCGTGAGCAAGGTCTTATTCCATCCGTGGTTTTTGGCGGTAAGGAACCAATCCTTACTCAGTCTAGCTACAACGAGACCGAGAAGGCTGTTCGTGTCGCTGGTTACCACTCCCCTATCGATTTGACGATTGATGGTAAGAAGCAGATGGCCCTCGTTAAGGACGTCGCTATCGATCCAATCAAGCGCAAGATTCTTAACATCGAATTCCAGGCAATTTCTGCTAACGAAGTCGTGGAAGCTACTACTCCAATCAAGCTCGTTGGTTTCGAAACTTCCGATGCTAACAAGGCTCACCTTGTTCTTAGCCAGGTCCTCGAAGAAATCGACGTCAAGGCCAAGCCAGCTGATCTTCCAGAGGCTATCGAAGTTGACGCATCTAAGCTTGCAACTATCGAAGATGGTTTGACTATCGCAGATATCGTACTTCCAGCCGGTGTTGAATTTGCCGATAAGGAACTCGACAAGGAACTTCCAGTCGCTAACGTCTACGATCCAGCTGCTGAGGCTGCTGAGCGCGAAGCTCAGGCTGAAGCTGACAAGGCTGCCGAGGAAGCAAAGGCTGCCGAAGAAGCTGCCGCTGCTGCTGAACCAGCTGCTGAAGAAAAGGCTGAATAATAAAACTGTTACTTCAAAAAGCCGCCTCTTTCGGGGCGGTTTTTTAGTCTTTGAAACGATTCCGATTAAGGAGGATGATGACACCCTCGACTATACCCCACAGGATGGCGAGCATTGACAGGATGATTCCGGCGATAAGGACGACGTTCAATGTGTCATCATAGCCGCTAATGTCTGGGCAGGCATACTGTTCCGGGTGCTTGCATTTATAGACGACGATTAGGGCGTGAGCGAGCGGAACGAGCATCATCGCGAAGGCGATAGCGGAGCTAGCGGCATGAGCAATGGCGCGCTTTTTGCGGCGCATGATGAGGTTGTGGATGCCTGTAAAACCGAGAAGGATGCCAAAATAGCCAGCGAGCGTAGCGCGCTTGCGCGTGATTGGCTTGCTCTGCCAGGTCGATTTGGCGACGGCCTCGTCGAGCGTCATTTTGCGGTGCGGTTTAGTTGGCATTGTTCCCTTTCAGTGCTTCACAGTTTGCGATTAGGCGTTCTTTGAAGGCTTCGCGGGCGCGATCGGCGTTGGCATTGTCGCCCTTCCAGGCGTTGAGAGCTGGGTCTTGGAGTGCGCGAGCATACGAGAATGTGACGGCCCATGGGAATGGCGCGTTGCTCATAATGGCGCGGAGATTTTCGGTGGCCTGTTCGACGGTTTGTCCGCCAGAAAGGAAGACGATGCCGGCGAGTTCTTCTGGAACATGTTGACGCAATACCTGGGCGGTATAGCGGCCGACGTCTCTATAACTGGATTGCTCTTTATAGCGTTTGCCAGCGAGTATCATGTTCGTCTTTAGGATGCAGGCTTTGAGATTGACTTGTTTTTGCTCGAGTTCGGAGAAGAGACAGTCGAGAATCTTGCCGGTGTATTCGATGCTAAGTTCGATTGGATAGTCGCCGTCATAGACGAGCTCTGGCTCGACAATTGGTACGATGTTTGCGGCCTGGCAATCATGGGCATACTGGGCGAGGATCTCGCAGTTGGTGTGAATAGCTTCTTCGCTAGGGCTATGGTCGGTCACCTCGAAGGCGGCGCGCCACTTCGCGAAGCGAGCACCCATGTTGTAATATTCGGTGAGGCGTTCTGGGAGACCAGCTAGACCTTTGGTGAATTTTTCATCGGAGTCCTTAAAGGCTTCGAGACCCTGGTCGACTTTGATGCCTGGAATGATGCCTTGGTCTTTAATAAATTCAACGAAAGTTTGGCCGTTGTCGGCTTTTTGGCGCGCAGTCTCGTCGAAGAGGATAATACCATTTACGTATTTAGCGAGATCTGGCGTCGTAAAGAAGAGATTGCGATAGTCGCGGCGATGCTGCTCGTCGTCTGGAATATTCATTGATTCGAATTTTTTGTGAATACTACCACCAGATTCGTCGGCAGCGAGAATGCCCTTCCCCTCGGCGAGGAGTTTTTTGGCATTCTGCTCGATTTCGCTAGCAGCCTCTTCGGCTTTATCGAAACGTTCGACGCGGTAATAGTCGTCGGCGATTTCGCGTTCGAGGTTGGCGAGGTTCGTGGTGTTGTTCAGGCTAGATTTCTCGACGTTCGCGCGGGCGAGCAACAGGGCTTCGCCGGCATCTTTTCCGAGTGCAAGTGCACCAAAGACAGACGCTGCAATAGTGAGAAGTGACGAGAGCTTCGTGAAGAGGTCTTTCTTGTCGTTGAGACTCCAGAAGACACGCTGGCCGTCATATTCAATGTAATTGTCGCGGACGAGAACGAAGTTATCTGGCGCATTCTTTAATTCGCGGTCGGAAATAACGATGTTTGCGCGCTTTAGCAGTGGGACGATTTTTGCGATATCCTGCTCGCTGTCTTTGCTAACAACGAGACAGAGGCGCGTATCGCCATTAAGGTCGAGATAGGCGCCAATTTCGCCAGCAAGCTTCTGATTAATAATTGCCGAGGCGTCAATATAAATCCAATCGGGGCGTTTTTCTGGCGCGCGCCAAGTCGACTCGGTAGCTTCGCTCGGGTTTAGATAAACGGCATTATCGTCTTGACAGAGGATATAGCGGTAGGTTGTCTTGACGTCTTTTGCGATGAACTGGCCGTCGAGGAAGGTTGCTGGTGTGCCGGAAATATTAGCGTCTAGCCCGAAGCGAGTAAGGACCTCGAGGCTAATGCTCGCACCACCATAAACGCTGATGCGGCGGAAATATTCGTGCGTGCTTCCATTGAAAGCCAAGTCTAGCCACTTAACGTGACGACTATCTTCTTCGAAATGGTTCTTGCGGTTGTCGAGGCGAAGATAAACATCTTTCGTGACATTACCAATAATCAAGACATGGTTATCCATGCCCTAATTATAGCATAAGCGCTTACAAATCGCCCCAGTCCTCGCCGATTTTTACATCGACGGCGAGTTTGACTGGTAGCTCTGGTGCGACTTGCTCCATTTTTTCTTGGAGGAGCTTGGCGACATCGTCGGCCTGGGCTTTGTCGCATTCGACAATTAGCGAATCGTGAACCTGAAGGATAAGTTTGGCGCCGTCTGGAAGAGCTTTGTGGACCGAGAGCATGGCGCGCTTCATGAGATCGGCTTCGGTGCCCTGAATTGGCATATTGGCAGCGGCGCGCTCGGCGGCGGCGCGGACAAGGAAGTTTGGCGCATGAAGGTCTGGCGTTGGACGACGGCGGCCGTAAAGCGTTTCGACGAAACCTTCAGTGCGGCCTTTTTCGAGCTGTGCGTCTAGATATTTGCGCATCGGTGCGCGGAGTTCGAAATAGCGCTCGATGAATTGCTTTGCCTCATAGAAGCTCATGCCGGCGGCATCGGAAAGACCTTTCGGACTCATGCCGTAAAGCACGCCGAAGTTGATGATCTTCGCGGCGCGGCGCTGCTGTTTCGTGACCTGGTCCATCGGAACGTGGAAGGCGTCGCTAGCGGTCTTGGTATGAATATCGAGGCCGGAATTAAAGTCATTGATTAGGGCTTCGTCGTGGCTGAGTGCGGCGGCGAGACGGAGCTCAAACTGTGCATAGTCTGCCGAGACAAAAACCTTGCCATTGTCAGCTACGAAGCAGTTGCGAATACGCTTGCCGTCTTCGCTTCTAACGGGAATATTTTGGAGATTTGGGTTGATGCTTGAGAGGCGTCCGGTGGCGGTGACATCCTGAGTATAAGTAGTATGGATGCGGTCGTTTTCGTCGGCGAGAGCTGGTAGTGGTGTTACGTAAGTGCTGAGGAGTTTGCCGACTTCGCGATAGCGTTCGAGTTTCGGAATAATTGGGTGAAGGTCGCGGAGCTTGTCGAGTTCTTTGGCGCCGGTCGAGTAGCCGCGCGTGGTTTTCTTAATGCCCTGCGTTGGGAGTTGGAGCTTATCGAACAGGATTTCGGAGAGTTGGATTGGCGAGTTGATATTGAAGGCAGAGCCGGCAAGCTGATGAATGTCTGCCTCGAGAGCGGAGAGCTCCTTGGAGAATTCGGCATTTAGTGCGTCGAAGCGAGATTTGTCGATTTTGACGCCGGTCTTTTCCATTTCGTAAAGAACCGGAATGAGCGGGAGGTCGAATTCCTCGGCGATTTTCGTAAGCTCTGGCATGGCGGCGAGCTGACGCTTCTGGCGAATATAGTCGTCAGCGAGATTGGTGGTCGGAACGAGCTCGAGTTGCTCAGTTTTACGCGCGAGCGGGTCGAGTAAGAAGTCGATTTGGCCGAGATCCCAATATGGGCGGCCGTCTTCGATTTCTTTTGCGAGCCCTGGATTGTCGTGCATGTCGGATTTGACGTTCTGGCTGAGATAGAGATTTTTCGGGACTTCAACTTCGATATCGAGCGGTTCTGGAAGGGCGTATTTTGTTGTGTTTTTCACAACATTTTCAACCTTCTTTGGTTCTGGTGTTGTGTTTTTGACAACGTTTTTGGCACTGCCTGGGAATAGCTTTTCGAATTTGCCAACCAGGCTGCGGAATTGGTATTTCTTTAGGAATTCTAGGACGTCTGCTGGGTTAAAATCGGCAAGCTTCATGCCGTTTGGGTCGAATTTAACTGGTGCGTCAAACTTGATCTCGGCGAGCTGTTTAGAGATATATGCGAGTTCCTTGCCATCCTTGAGTTTTTGACCAGTAGCGCCTGGGATTTCGTCAACGTGGGCATAGAGATTGTCGAGATCGCCATAAGTCTGGAGGAGATTAACGGCTCCCTTCTCGCCGATGCCCGGTACGCCTGGAATATTATCGGACGAATCGCCCTTCAAAGATTTGAGATCGAGGAATTGAGTTTTCTTCAGACCGTATTTTGCCTCGACGGCTGGAATGTCGAACTTCTCGACGTCGCTGAAACCGCGCTTGAGCTGATACATATGAATGTCGTTGTCGACGATTTGGAGCATATCGAGGTCGCCGGAGATAATTTCGACGCGAACGCCCTGGGCATCAGCGCTGCGGGCGAGAGTGCCGATTATATCATCGGCCTCATAATCGTCGAATTCGTAGAGTGGGATATGGAAAGCTTCGAGGAGCTCCATGAGGAATGGAATTTGCGCATAGAAATCATCTGGGGCTGGTTTGCGGTTGGCTTTGTAGTCGGCATAGATAGCGCGGCGGCTGCGGATATTAGTCTTTGGCTTATCCCAGGCGACGGCAATGTATTCTGGCTGGAGTTTTTCAATAATCTCAATGAGCATTGTGGCGAAGCCGAAAACGCCACCGGTTGGTGTGCCATCTGGCAACGAGAGATGCCCCATAGCGTAATAACCGCGATAAAAAACACTTTTGCCGTCAATGATGGTGAGATTATCTTTCATGTTTCTATTATATCACTTGACAATTCTTGTCAAAAGTATGATAATTATAGGGTACCGTATTGTTCTGCGGTATGAATTTCGTAGGGTGCTACTTTGGTAGCACAAGGTACTTTCTTCTTTTATTCTGCAGGGGCACGCGAGGCTTCCCCATATTTTCAGTCGAACACTAGCAACGCGTGCCCCCATCTTTAAAAGAAGACAACGAAAGGGGGGCGAAATGAAAAGCCATGACTCTTGCGCGGTTCGGCTCGCGCAGCTCTTTGAATTATCGACTATCAGTAAAGGCCTCGTCGATTCATCTGACGATCCGCCCTATCTGAAAGTCGGTCCGTATCAGCATAATAAATACCTTCTCGAGCCGCATAAGTCCTATGTTGCCGAATGTGTTCCCTTGACCACTGAAGGAAAAGGATTCTTAGACATAAAGGCGAGATATAGTCTTCTCGAGCGCGGGATCACTTGTTTGCCTTTCGTTAAGGCTAAAACAGCTGTGATAGATGGGCAGTATAAAATAGAGATCGGATGTCTGTTAATAAATAACTTGGACAGGCCGTTCACTATGCCTCTTAACGCTATTTTATGTGATGCTGTTATTTATTATTCTTTGGAATAGTGTCGCGTTTATCGCGGCACTTTTTCTTGCCGCTAAAAACCATGTCCGAAGTAGCGGGTGGAGCCGAACGGAATCTTACATTTGACCTGCTCGGTGCCGAGCGTGTCGGCGCAGTGGATTTTGCGGGCGCCGAAGCGATGATTGATGGCGTCGGTGGCGTTGCAGATGGCGGTGGCGCTGTCTTTTGCTGCCTGGTCGAACGATAACTGGAGGTCTGGCGTGGTTTGGAGCTTATACAATGTGATGCCGGCAATGCGGACTGGGCTAGGCAGCTCGCGGAAGAGCTGGCGGGCGACCTCGGCGATGGCGTGGTCGGTATTTATCGCCTCGCGGAGGATGACTTGGCGATGGTAATAAATATCGTCGAGACCAAAAACCCAGAGGTAAACGCCGCGCGCATAGAGCTCTTTGCTGCGCAGACGGTAGCCGACGTCTTCGGCGAGATGAATGATGCGAGCTTCGGTTTCGGTGCGGGTGAGAGTTTTGCTGTCCATGACATACTGGCGGCCGACGGTCTGAATATCGCTGGCGTGGTCGTCGACCTCGATGCCGCGGAGGCGGAGGTACCATTTGTGGCCGTCGATACTCTTGCAGACGAGCTTTACGAGCGTCATTTCATCGGCGTCGAGAAATTGAAGCGGCGTAAAAATGCCGACCGCGTTGAGGCGAGCCTCCATACGGACGTTGATTCCCGGCAAATCGGTGAGTTTTAGGGTGCTAAAAATTGCGCGTTGGTTGTCGGGCGTGATTTCGTCGAGGCCGTCGGGCTTATGAAGCTCGCCGGCAAGTTTTGCAAGGAAGCGATTACTGGCAATGCCGACATTGCAGCGCATATAGCAGCCAATCTCGGTCTTTAGGTGTTGTTTAATTTCGAGCCCGAGTTCGCGGCGGTCGCGATTATAAATATGGGCGGGTGCTTGCGTGAGGTCGATGACGCCTTCGTCGATGGATTTCATAGTGACAGCGGGAGAATAGTCTGACATGATTTTGCGTAATTTTTGGTGCACAAAAATGTATTTGTCGGGCTCAGTCTCGGCGTAGATGAGGTCTGGGCAGAGAGCGTTGGCTTCGCGGGTGCGCATGCCGACCTTCACTCCCCTCGCTTTTGCTTCGTAGCTAGCGGCAATAATGCAGGAATTTGGGACGAGGCGGTTCGTGATGGCGACGGGGCGGCCGCGCAACATTGGTCTGCTCTGTTGCTCGATAGTAGCGAAGCAAGAGTTGAGATCAATGTAGAGTGTGTCGTTCTTGAATTCAGACATACTGATCTCCCTCGAATTCGAGATACCAGCAGAGCGACTCGCTGTCGAGTGTGATGCGGTAGTCGGTGGAGCCGTCCGTGATATCGAAGGCGAAGATAGTTTTTAGTCCGTCGTAGCGCGGGTGGACGAGGCCGATTTCGGCGACTTGGATTTCCCTGCCGGTGCTGGTTCGAAACGCAATCGGCCGGCAGTGGCCGAGATAAGAGCGCGAAAAAGTTACGTCGACATCGATTGGCTCATGGAGTGGGTTTTGATAAGAGTAAGATTGATTCATAAAAATCCTTTTGACGGTTGATAATAGGGGGGTGACGCAATATTGGCGTCGGAAATTTATGAATCAAAGCCAGTGACCGAAGTGTAGCTTGATAATATTATTTTAGCATAAAAAATGGCCGTCAGCAAAGCGCTGGCGGCCGGTGTAAGAACGAGAGTTGGCGAGATTATAATCCGTAGTAATTGCGACAAGGGCCGCAAATGCCGTCCTTATTCAGATCATACGCGCTTTTGCCGCACTTCGAGCAAGTACCGTAATGCAGATTCACTCCGAATCCATCTGCCTTCAGGATCGAGGCGCAACCGTCGCAGTATCCGTCAGCATTACAGTTCGCAAAAGTAGAACATCTTGCGCATTTCCTTAAACTCATTCATGATTCCCCCTTTCGTAAAGATCAAAACTGCAGGTATTATATAACAATAATAAATAATTGTCAATAATTATGACAGAAGATTATCGATAAAGGCTTTGGTGGTCATGCCCTCGTCGAGCTCTGGGAAGTCGAGATCCTTGATGCGCTGGTAGACGGCCGCTATGAGCTTCTTGATTTGCTCTGCTTCGTTATCATCAAATTCGAGTTCGAGCGAGTGGAAGAAACCGGAGTTGTCTGGCGTCACAAAATCGATACGGCCCTTAGTGACGCGGTAACCGGTATAATCGCGGCTATTCTCGATGAGGAATTTATAGAAATAAAGCTGGAGTTTGTAGTTGAGGGTGCTGTCGTTGTCGGCCCACTTAAATTTCGGCTTGCTGGTCTTGAAATCGGAAACGGTAATCGTTTTCGATTCGTCGTCGATTTCGATGCGGTCGATTTTGCCGCCGATAAGCGCGTCGCCAAGGAGGATATTTTCGGTGAAGAAGCCATGTTCCGAATCGGTGCGATTGGCGCGAAGTTGCTTACCGAAGGTGGCAAGGAAGCCTGGAAGTTCGGCATCGCCGCGGTCGTGGAGATCGCGCCTTTCGTCTTCGGTGCAGTCGGCTTTGTCGGCGAGTTCGTGGAAGAGCTTGATGGCGTCTTCATCGGATAAACTTTCCTTATTGAGACGGTCCATTACTTCGTGGACACAGTTGCCGTAATCGATGCCGAAGTTAGATTCGCCGCGGATGCCGATAATATAGCTGATAAAGAAAGCGAGCGGGCCGGCATATTTGGCGTCGACATAGGTGTTGAGTTGGGTTGGGAAGAGGCGGAAATGCTCGACTTTTGGACGGTAAAGATTCTTGCGAACTTCGTCGCTCGGGATGTATTTGTCGAACCAGTAGTCTGGCGTGAGATACTTCGGCTCGAGTTCGTCTGAGCTACTTGGAATAATATCGCTAAATGGCGCTGGGATTGCGCGGCTAGAAAGCTTGTTGTCGATTTCGACGGTATCTAGGAAGCGTAGACGGTCGTGTTCTTTGTCGTTAAAATCGGAAAGGCTGTAAGTCATATATAGCTCAGCGCGGGC
>CAMJLD010000008.1 GCA_946406645.1 uncultured Candidatus Saccharibacteria bacterium
CTCGGTGTCCATAGCGCCAGGGAAATACCTGTTCCCATTCCGAACACAGAAGTCAAGCCTGGTCGCGGCGATTATACTGCTTTGCGGGAAACTAGCAAGATGCCGAATTATACGAAAGGCCACCTGAACGGGTGGCCTTTTGTCTGCCCAAATGAAATTTGCGGCAGATCAAAAGCCACGCGATTCAGGTGAGCGAGACTCCGTCTCGCAGATTGCGAAGCAATCGCCTTTCGTATAACGAACGGGCGCGTTAGCCCCGTGAGCATTATACGATTCTTGCGCCAGTGAGAACGTATAACGAACGGGCGCGTTAGCCCCGTGAGCATTATACGAGCGGCAATTATGCTATAATATCTTTAATGAGCCTTATCTAGGAAAGCTCGAATGGTATTAGAATCTCCGTCTAACGGAGATTCTTTTTAAGCTTCGGCAACCGAATACTTAACTCCACGCTCGCATTGAAGATCATGAATCTTATACTCACGTTGGTCTTTCCCCGGGCCTCTAGCCATACCTAGAATATGCCGTTCAATGAAGCCCGGTGGGAACCGCGAGCTCCATCGGTCTTGTGACGAAACGCTCACGAAGTACCTATCGACTCCGCCTCATTAGAATAATGCAAGGCGTCAAAAACACGAAGCATAAGTGCAACAAATTCTCTGTTAGCCGCTAAGCTTGGTTCGTCTCTACGCTAGTCTCTGGCGTAGCATTTTGATTGCTACTGTTGATAGCTTCGACAATCTTAATAACGCCAAAAACGATCCCTACGCCAATCGCAATCGTAATCACGGCGTTTAGGAACCAGCCGAGGAAAATCATGAAGACGGCAGACTTCTTCATCTTTGGCTCGACGTTCTTATTTTTTGGTTGGTATTGTTCTGGCACCTTATAAGGCGCATTCGTATCAATGCTCATATTACTATTATATCCTACTAATTATTCTTTACCCACCCCGGCGGGTCAATTTCGAAATTAATAATTGGCGTTTCGAGATTTACGACATCCATGTCTACGCCGTATTTCATGCTATAGAGCTTGTCGACGGCGCCAAAGACCGCATCTTCTTTCTTGAGCCTGAGTTTTGCCGCGGCGGCCCAAACAGCCTCTTCGCTGTGGCCCTCGATTTCGATATAGCTCGGTAGCCATGGCCAGGTATCAATTGTAATTTCCGTATCAGTGAGCGTCCAGAGCTCGCGATAGGTTTCTTGGACGGCTTTCTCCTTTAGTCCGCAGCCCTTCAGAAATGCGACGCCATCATCGTAGCTGTCGATTACGAGATTGACTTCCTTTACGCCCATAATTGAATCTTCGTCTTCGAAATTCTTATAGGTCATCACGACGCGGTCGCCCTCGTCGCGCACGCGGCCGAATGAATGTGGGCCAGTATAGAAAACGGTCCTACGCATCATTCTTTCTGGATAGACTTGCTTTGCGCCAGCAGCGCGTAACTTTTCGCGAATCTCGTCTTTGTTTATTTCGATATACTTCGCTTCAATCTCGTTATTCATATTTTTATTGTAGCAAATCACTTCTTTAGGTTCGGGACTAACAATGCGCGTGCGATTCCGTATGCGCCCGCCAATATTCCAATCGACCAAGCAATCGAAGCCCAGATTGGCTGATTATAAACAAGTAGAAATGGATATGGTCCATACCAAAGTCTTGCGATATTCATCGACATTGCGACGATAGCATAGGCGATAGTTGGCATGAGGGCGAGCAATGCATCGCTCTTTTTAAGTCTTTCTGGCGCGAAGCAAGTAAACATGACGATTGCGAGAATCGGGCAGAGCGTATGCGTGAATATCATCGAGCCGCTCGTAAGTATCCAAATCAAATCGCCCGCCATCCACGAAAGCACGAACAAGACAACAAATAATGTAACGGTCGTCGTGCAGATAGCCGAGTAAGAAAGCAGGTTCACGATGCGCGGGATGTTCTTTCGTTTGCCAGCTAGAACCTTTGTGCCAAACACGATATTTATAATCGACGTTATCATTAGGAATAGATTGCTAAGCTGCGTGTAATACTGGAAAGTAGTTTCGCGGCGATTAAGTGTAGCCATCGTAAGCCCGATCGCCTCCATAATAACTATCGCGACATTGATGAGCAGAAAAATCTTTAGGCGGTTTTTCTTCATGCCTTTCTCCTTGCTTTAATGCGGCTCGGAATCGTCCAGCAATAATCGACGAGTTTACCGACGAAGAAGAGCAGTGGGATCGAAACGACGGCGAGCAGGGCGGTGAGTGAGATTGACGATGGTGCGACCGGGCTGATACCGAAGAACCAAGCGCAGAATGGGATAATACAGCCTAGTGCTGCGCCAATCGCACAGAATGCGATAATACCGCGCTTGTACCAATCGAGCGGCTTCTTTGCCACGCGATAAATCATCTGCAGGCCTACGAACATGAGTAGGATGGTTGAGCATACGCCGATGTCTTCCGCTGGCGTTTGGAAGATGGCGCAGAACATCGCGAATAGGCCGACGAGGATTAGGTCTGTCACGCCTCCAGGAACGGCGCGGCGAAGGATATTACTAACGAAGCTGCCGCGAATAAGGTCATAGTTTGGTGCCTGCGAAAGTAAGAAACCTGGAGTGCCGATTGTGAACATGGCGACGAAAGAAATTTGGCGCGGAAGGACCGGATAAGAAATGGCGAAGATAATTGCGAAAGTCGCTGTAAGGAACGAGAAGACGTTCTTGACGAGGAACAAGCTGCCGCTGCGCTCGAGGTTGTTGACGACGCGGCGGCCTTCCGCGACGACGTCTGGCATGCGAGAGAAGTCCGATTCTAGAAGCACCAGTTGGGCTGCCTGCGTTGCCGCATCGCTGCCACTCGCCATAGCAACGGAACAATCCGCATCGCGTAGCGCGAGCACGTCGTTTACGCCATCGCCGGTCATCGCGACCGTGTGGCCTTGCTTCTGGAGCGCCTTCACGAATGCGCGTTTCTGATCTGGCGTCACGCGACCGAAGACAGTATATTTTTTCATTGCTTCGGCGATTTGCTTCTTTGTTTTGAGCTTCGAGGCATCGATGTATTTTCCTGCATTGGCGATGCCGGCCTGCTTTGCGACTTCGGAAACAGTAAGCGGATTATCGCCAGAAATCACCTTGATTTCTACACCTTGCTCAGCGAAGTAGCGGAAGGTTTCTGGCGCAGTTTCGCGTACTGGATTCATGAGTGTTACGAGCGCGAGTGGGCTGACCTTGCCAGCCAGTTTCTTCCCGTCGGCTTCGCCGGAATACTTCGCAAAGAGCAATACGCGATATCCTCTGCGGCTGTATTTTTCGATTTCCTTGGAATACTTTTTAATTTCATTCCCAAGCAGGAATTCTGGCGCGCCAAGTATGTAACTGCCGTCTTCAAAATTCACGCCACTATATTTAAATTCGGAAGAGAAGCCGGACGTCGATTTGACTTTTCGCTTTGAGCCATTCGTAAAGAACTGCTTCATTGCTTCCATAGTTGCGTTATCTGCGCTCTGTGCTATAGCGAAGTCGCTAATAATTGTCAAAATTTCGTCGCGCGATTGCTTCCCGAGCGGATAATAATCCATTACGCGCATCGTGCTATCGGTAATCGTGCCGGTCTTATCAACGCAGAGTACGTCGACGCGTGCGAGCGTCTCGATACTCTTCATGTCGTGCAGTAAGACTTTTTTCTGCGCCAACTTAATCGCGGAAATTGCGAGCGCGATGCTTGAAAGCAAGAAGAGGCCTTCTGGAATCATACCAATCACTACTGCGACGCCGGACTGGATAGCGGCCTCGATGCCAGCCTGCTCGAAGAAGTAACGCTGAATAAAAATGATACTGCCGATTGGAATAATGGCGATACCGGCAATCGTGACAATGCGGTTCAAAGAGCGAATTATTTCGGATTGTTCCTTCGTCTTAATGCGCTTTGCCTGGAGGGTCAGCTGCGAGATATATGACTGTGCGCCAACGGCGGTTAGTTTCGCGCGGCATTCGCCCGACACAATGAAGCTTCCAGATAATAGTTGATCGCCGGCGGATTTCTTGATTTCATCAGCCTCGCCGGTTAGAAGAGACTCGTTGACAGCGACCTCGCCAGAAAGAATTTCTGCATCGGCCGGGATTTGATTGCCGGCTCGAAAAACCACTACGTCATTTAGCACGAGCCACTCGGCGTCGATTCGCCGTTCTTTGCCGTCGCGAATAACCGAAGCGGTCGGCGCATTGAGCATATTTAGTCGGTCGAGCGTAATCTTCGCGCGGACTTCTTGAATAATACCAATTAGAGTATTTGCGAAAATAACCGGAACGAATGTTATGTCGCGATAAGAATGGACGAAGCAAAGAATGATGCCAAGAAGGAGAAAAACGAAGTTAAAGTAAGTGAGGGAATTCGTCGCGATAATCTTTTTGATAGATTTTGAAGGCGGCTTGACGGCCGTATTTGCGAGCCCGACATATTTGAGCTTGCGCGCCTGTTCTTCGGAAAGTCCGCGCTCAGCGTCGACATCAAAAACATAGTCAGAAAAATCCACACGTTTTTGATCGCGCATATCCATACAATAAGTTTAGCACGAATGGCCCCTCTCTTGCGTTTCTTTTCCTCTTATGCTAAGATATAATAAAGCTTCTAAAAACAAAAAGGTCGAAATGAAGAACAAAAAGTCACTCATCGCATTGGTTGGCATCGTCGCGCTTCTTGCTATTGGCGGAACAGTCGCATATTATACGTCTTTTGTTACGCTCGACAATCAATTTGATGTTGCTTCTTATAAAATTGAAACTATCGAGTCATTCGTCAGTCCAAATAACTGGCAGCCATGCGATGTGACGCCAAAGACGGTCGCAGTGACAAATAAAAGTAGCGTTGATGTTTCGGTTCGCATTAAGCTTAGCGACTATTGGAAGGATAAGAACGGCAATGATTTGCCTGACCTTGTAGAGAATGGCCAAAAACTCACCTCGATTAATTTCCATGACGGATATGAAAACTATTGGGAGCTAAAAGCTGGCTGGTATACATACAAGACAAACCTCGTGCCAAACACGACCACCGAACCGCTCATAGATAGCGTATCGCTAAGCTGCAATGCGAATTTGACTGGCGCCGTGAGCTATAGCGATGGCGGCAAGACAGCCGTGACCGGCGACAGCCCTTACGCCGACGCAAAGTTCCACGTTAATGCGACTATTCAAACCATCCAGGCGGATGCGGCCGAAAAATGGACGCCGACAGTTGCGCATATCATCGAAAACGAAATGAATCAGCCGACTAATTTCCGCATTAATTTCGCAAAGGAAGCGAAAGAGTCGGACGACGTCGAAATCGCAAACGGCAACGGCGTCGGTGAATATACGGAAAACGGCCAGAAGATTTATTATTATCGCGGCGAACTCGACAATAACAATGTGATTTGGGGAAATTACTGCTGGGTCATGATTCGCACAACCTATACTGGCGGCACGAAGGTTATCTATAACGGCGTTCCGACGACCGTCGATGGCAAGAAACAATGTCTCGCGACCGGCGTCGGCAGAACAATCAACCAAACCGTCTATCGTTTCAATGATAGTTCAATGTCACCAGCTCATATCGGCTATATGTATGGCGCAGTCATCAACTCGCAGACGATGAGTCCCGGATCGCGCTCGTTCGTTTTCTCGAATAATATTTCAAAAGAGGGGAACACTTATACTCTGAATACCGACGAGGGTGAATCGGTTACCGGCACTTGGGGAAACAAACGCCTCGAGGCTGCCGTGCGCTATCATTATTTCTGTACGAACGGCGCCGCAACCTGCAGTAATACGCAGATTGCTTATATCCTTTCCTACTCGTATGAGGGTACTATTTATTACCTTCCACTTAACGGTTACGAAGATATTGAAGATGCGAAAGACGCTATGTTTAGAAACGACAATGATAGCATTGCAAAGAA
Organism: uncultured Candidatus Saccharibacteria bacterium; assembly: GCA_946406645.1. Classification (GTDB taxonomy): domain Bacteria; phylum Patescibacteriota; class Saccharimonadia; order Saccharimonadales; family Saccharimonadaceae; genus UBA2834. The sequence continues at coordinate 5,923 of CAMJLD010000008.1, forward strand.
AACCGTCGAGACGTGGTTTGCTAATAGCGGCCTAAGTGCCCTCGAAGACGATCTCGAAGATGCAGTGTATTGCAATGAGCGCGTTTTCCAATCGGGCCCGCTTGCAGGCGAAGATAGCAATGCTTCTCCCGATAGCGGTCTATATTCCGACCAGAGCTATTCGACAGCCGACTGGCGTAACGCAATAAACGCTCTCACGAATGGCTACTCGGTGCCAGCGCTCGAATGTCCAAGCATCAGAGACTCCTTCACGAAATCTACGGCAAACGGCAACGGCAAGTTGAAATATAAAGTAGGCCTCATTACGTCTGACGAGATTGCCCTCGCCGGCATTCCAGTCACGATTTATAGTACCGGCACGGCAAATAATTACCTATACACTAATGTTAATGCCTGGTCGATGTCGCCAATGGTATACGGCTGGAATTATGCCGGTATGGTCACTATGCGTGATGGCACCTGGCGCACGCACGGCACTTACGAGCAAGATTATCTCCGCCCAGTTGTCACTTTGAAGCCCGGCACTGAATATTCGTCTGGCTCGGGCAGCAGACTCGACCCGTTTATTGTCGAATAAAAAAGGGGAGCCGATTTTGGCTCCCTAAAGGGTTGTTGGTTTTGCCGGCTCTCGGTTTGCGCGGTGATGCTCGTAGATTATTAGTGCGAGCAACAAAAGCGTGCTGCCTACTGCCGCAATAATCGATAACGTATTTATCCTGCACAGATCATAATACGTACTGTCGATGATTGAGTCAGGGGAATATTCCCTGAGCATTACGGATGTTAGACCCCAACAGGTCGCAGAAATTAATGAAACGGCCAAGAAAATCTTGATCCATAAATAATTACTGTTTTCCTCTGGATCTTTGTACCAGTATTCCTTTTCTCTCATAAGATACGCCCCCTCTCTTCGTGTATCTTATTATTATATCACACTTGGTCGAAAAAGTCAATTTTTTACCATAATCGCCATCGTGGCGGCAATGCGGAAAGTATACTCGTCTTTATGCTCGGCGAGGAATTCATTGACCGCTAAAGCGCTACCGGGCAAGCGCGCATTGCGATAATCATGCACAACGATAATTCCGCCCGCGACCATGCGCGGCGCGACAAGTTCGAGGCTCGTTTTAATTGATTCGTAAAAATCGCCGTCTAGCAGCGCGAAGGAAATCTCCGTCGGCAGGTCAGAATTATCGAGTTCGTTGAACCAGCCCTTGACGATTACCGGCTCCGGCAAATCATATTTTTTGAATTTGCTGCGTACCGTGTCAGGAGAAGCTTTGAGCTCGCCGGCCTGGAAACGCCAACCGTCGGCGGATTTATCTTCCGCGGTCTTTTCTGGTAGGCCTTCAAAAGAATCATATAAATAAAGCCACTTGTCCGGATTATCGCGGAGTACGTCGGCAAGCAAAATCGAAGTGTCGCCCTCAAAGCAACCAAACTCTACGACATCGCCGGTGAGGTCGAGGGTGCGACGAAGCTCGTCGAGCACTAGCTCGGCTTCACGATTTGGAATCTGAAGTTCTTTAGGCATCTAGAAAACCAATTTCCTTGCAGAGCGAAGCGAAACGTTCGTGGAATTCCTTGATTGTGCCAGAATTATCGACGTAGTAATCGGCGATAGCGATTGGGCCGCCCTTTTCAAGGTTTTCGATTTCGGACTTATCGCGCTCGGCTGCCTGCTGGGCATTGAACGGGCGTTCTGGGCGTTCGGCAAGACGTTTGCGGCGGAGAGCTTTCGGTACGACGACGGCAACGACGGTCATTTCGGTAGGGAATTCTTGGCGAAGGATCTTGTATTCGGTCCAGGAATATACGCCGTCGAGAACAATGCGTTTTTGTCCGGCTGCGATGAGATTCTTTGCTTCGACGATAGCGCGCTTTACGACGAAGTCTTTACCTTCTTTTTCGCGGAGCTCTTCACGATATCGTTTTTCATTTTCAGGAGTGTCCTCGACGCCGTCTGCGGCTAGGGCTTTCAGAATCACGCCACCGAAATAAACTTTCGGGATGCCACGTTCGGTCAAATAGTCAATAGCAGTGGATTTGCCGCTTCCGCACATACCCACGATAGCAAGGATTTTTATATCTTTTTCATTCATACTATAATAATAATATGTCAGAGATAAAATGTCCAAAATGTGGCACTACTTTCAAGGTTGATGATGCGAGCTATGCCGATATTCTCAGCCAGGTTCGTGGTGCCGAATTCGAAAATGAACTTCACGCCCGCCTGAAAGAAAGCGAAAAACAGGCCGCCGCCGACAAAGAACTCGCCCTCGCAAAGAGCGAAACGGAGATTGAGCAGCTCAAGGCTAAGCTCAAGGCCGCCGAGACCGAGAAAGAGCTTGCTGTCGCAAAAGCGCTCGCGCCAGTCGAGAAAGAACGCGACCAGCTCGCTAGTGACTTGAAAGCGAAAGCGAATGAGGCGCAGCTTCGTGAGACTTCGATTGTCGCGCAGTACAAAGGCGCACTCAAACTAAAGGACGACGAAATACAGCAGCTCAAAGACATGAAAGCGAAGCTCAGCACGAAGATGATTGGCGAGACCCTCGAACAACATTGTCAGAATAGCTTCAACCAAATCCGCATGGCTGCTTTCCCGAACGCCTACTTCGAAAAGGACAATGACGCTCGCACCGGCAGTAAGGGTGACTATATTTTCCGCGAATGCGACGAGCAGGGCAACGAGATTATTTCCATCATGTTCGAGATGAAAAACGAGAACGAAACTACTGCGACGAAGCATAAAAATGAAGATTTCTTCAAGGAGCTCGACAAGGATCGCCAAGAGAAGAAATGCGAATATGCCGTGCTCGTCAGCCTGCTCGAGGCCGACAGTGAACTCTATAATACTGGCATCGTCGATGTTTCGTATAAGTACGAAAAAATGTATGTGATTCGTCCGCAATTCTTCATTCCGATTATTACCTTGCTTCGCAATGCTGCGTTGAACTCCATGAAGTACAAGAAGGAGCTCGCCGAAGTCAAAAATCAGGACATTGATATTTCGAACTTCGAAAAAGACATGAACGAATGGAAGGCCGGCTGGGCGAACACGATGAAAAATGCCGGCAAAAAGCACCTCGAGGCTATCGAACAAATCAACAAGGCTATCAAAGACCTCGAAAAAACGCGCGATGCGCTCATGATGTCTGACAAGCATCTCGCCATCGCCGAGGGCAAACTTGACGATCTATCCATTAAGCGCCTCACGCGTGGCAACCCAACTATGCGCGCGAAGTTTGAAGAGCTTGAAAAAGATAAATCATAAGCGCTATAATAGCCTCAAATGAAGTATTCGGAATACGATCGCTCGGCAGCAAATAAAATCGTCATTGTAGTGATTATTATCATCGCGATTATTGCGGTTGGTGCCTTTGCAAAAGTTATGATTGATCATATTGCTGGTGGCAGCACGCTAGTCGAGGGGGAAGAGTATTGTGAAAATGAAGGCGCGAGAAAAGCAATCGAAGATTCTGGCGTGTATAATGGCAACAACCCGAAGTGCGAGCCAAAACCAAAAGAAGACGAAGAATAAAAAATACCCCCGACACGGGGGTATTTTTGTTGAGGGGAATTACTCTTCTTCCTCGCCTTCCTCTTCGATAGCGGAGAGGAGGGAATCCTCGACGTTTTTCTTCTTCTTTTTCTCTGGAGCCTTTGCGACCTCGACATCAATGTCGTAGCCGGTGAGCTTGGAAGCGAGGCGGACGTTCTGACCGACGCGGCCGATTGCAATCGACTGCTGATCCTTAGAAACGTAAACCGTAGCTTTCTTGTCTTCGATTTCGACTTTCTGAATTTCTGCTGGGCTGAGAGCTTCGCGGATATATTCGGAAATGTTGTCGCTCCAGTTGACGATATCGATTTTCTCGCGTTCGCCGATTTCGTTCATGACGGCCTGGACGCGGACGCCACGGCCACCAACGAAGGTGCCGACTGGGTCAATGCCAGGGGCGGTAGCAGCCACTGCAATCTTCGTGCGGCGACCAGCTTCGCGGGCAATCGCCTTGATTTCGACGGCGCCGCTTTCAATTTCTGGAACTTCCTGGCGGAAGAGATATTCGATAAACTCGGAGCAACCGCGGCTAAGAATGAGCTGTGCGCCACGTTCGTTGCGCTCGATTTCCTTGATATATACCTTCACGCGGGAACCAACGGCGTAGTATTCGCCTTCGATTTGCTCAGACTTTGGCATAATACCAGTAGCCTTACCGAGGTCGATGCGAACGAGCTTTGGCTCGACGCGAACAATCGTACCGTTCACAACTTCGCCGACGCGGTCTTCGAAGACTGCGAGCACAGCGTCGCGCTCTGCTTCGCGGAGGCGCTGGGTGACGACCTGCTTTGCGGTCATCGATGCGACGCGGCCGAAGCCAGTGACCTTGACTTTTTCTTCGACAACATCGCCGACTTTCTTACCCTTAGCTTCCTTGAGCGGAATCTCGGTTGCAGGAATGTAGGCAACATCATCCTCGACGACTTCGCGGGAAATGAAAACGTTTGCCTCGCCAGTGTTGAGGTCGAGCTCGCAGCGAACATTCATATCCTTGTCGCCGTTGTCCTTGCGCCATGCGGCGGCAATCGCCTGCTCAATGACGTCAATCACGACTTCTTTTGGAAGATTTTTTTCTTCTGCCACGATGTCGACCATCGCTACCATTTGCTTAATATCTAAATCCATTTGGATCCTTTCTGCGCCAATCTCTGCCGGGCGCTGGGCTTAAAAACACCGCCTCTTTTCGAGCCGGTCTATATCTGTATGCTCTTATGGTATCATGGCTAGGTGCGTGCCGTCAAGCCCCTTGAAAAAATACACAAAGTGTGGTATAATATAGGTACAGTCATTTGAACCTAGACACTTATCAATGAAAGGGGGCGATTAATGTGTCTAATATTTACGATTTCGACAAGGATAAAAATGGCATCCTCGAACGTTTAAAGAAAGAATCTCCGTGGTTCACTAGAATCGGCAAATCGACTGCAGAAGTCTACTATATTTGTCTTGCGCAGTTCGTCATTGCCGCAGGCGAGTATAACCAGATCGATGGGCTATATCAGCTTCGAAAGGCTAGCCGTGTTTCCTCTGAAGTAAAAGAAGTGCTGAAAAAGTACTATGAGGGCAACTGGAATAATGTCGTTAAGACCCACGACGCCAGAGCGGCTTTATTGCAATCCACATTGGCGGCACTCGTTGGATATTGCAGGATCCTGCATATACCGTTCGAGAACCCGTTCGATTATGTTGATAACGCTCCGTGGAGTATCATCAACGAGTTCTACAATTTAGCCATGGCTAGAACTCGCTTCACTAACTTCCGCGAGGTGATAAAGAACAGGATTGAGGCTCAATATCAGGAGGCAGTTGCCGCTAGAAAGGAAGGAAAATCCTACACGCCGAAAACTCCTGACGAATTAGTCAAGGAATACTGGAGAAGCTGCAAAGATTAAACGTTCAAAAGGACGCGCGTAAAGTGCGTCCTTTTTCATTTGGTGCCGCACTTGCAGAAAAAGCGACTCTTTGCTATAATAAAGACACTAATTATTACTTTTAACGCAACAAATTCTAGCTAATTATCAGAGAATTTTGGGCGTTTTGGGTGTGGAATCAGGATTAAATATTAACTAAAGGATAAAATGAACGAAAAAAACCAAGCAGAGGCCGCTCGCCGCGCAAAACTACTCAAAATGCGCGCTGAACGTCTGCCGGATATAAAGAAACAATTTGAAGAAAACCAAAAACGCAATTTCAACGCGAATTTTGGCCCTGGCGGCAAGGACGAGAAGCTCGTCGCAAAGAAAAAAGCCGCTAAGCCTGCCGCAAAGAAGGCCGCAAAGCCAGCCAAGCAGCAAAAAGCTGCGAAGGAAGTAAAGGGTAGCGACGTTAAATTGCTCGTCAACACCCGCAAGGGCGAGATGGTCCACCATCAGCGCATGCTGAGCGCAGACGTGAACGCCCAGGCCACTCAGCATATTATTGGTATTCCAGTTAACAAATCTCGCTATAACGGTTTCAAGGGCGTCCAGCTTACGCAGACTCAAATCCGCACCGCGCGCCCAGACAAAGACGCCGTCCGTATTATCCCGATTGGCGGTCTTGGCGAATTTGGTATCGGCAAGAATATGACCGTTATCGAGTATCAGGGCGAGATGGTCCTCGTCGATATGGGTACGCTCTTCGCGAATGCCGATTATCCTGGCGTTAATTACATGGTGCCAGACAGCAAGTGGCTCGACGACAACCGCGACAAGGTGAAGGCGATTCTTTTCACGCATGCCCACCTTGACCACATCGGTGCCTGTCGTCATCTTTTGCCATTCTATGGTCCAACCGTTCCAGTTTATGGTACCGCCTTTACGATTGGCATGATCAAGAAGCAGATGTCCGAACTTTCCGAAGTTCCAGATATGAATTACCAGATTGTGAACCCGCTCGAGCATAAGGAAATCAAGCTCAGCCAGCACCTTTCTGCTGAGTTTATCCATACGCTTCACTCGATTCCGGGCAACACCTCCATCGTTATCCGCACACCAAATGGTCCAATTCTTCTTTCGGGCGACTGGCGCTTCGAAACTAACCCAATGGATACGCCTGCCGACTATGATCGTCTCCGCGAAATCGCTGACAAGGAAGGCTTCTCTTTGATGCTCAACGAATCGACGAATATCGATGTGCCGGGCACTCACCCTCACAGCGAATATGATGTCGGCGACAACATTGGCAAAGTCATGGATAATTACGCCACCGGCCGTATCATCATCAGCTGCTTCTCGAGCCAGGTGAAGCGCATCGAATGTGTGCTTCGCGAAGCTGCCGAGCGCGGCCGCAAGGTTGCCTTCGCCGGTTTCTCAATGATTAACAACGTCGAGGTCGCTCTTCGTGCTAAGTCTATTAAGGTTCCAAAAGATGTCATTATGAAGATGGAAGACATCGTGAAGCTTCCAGACGATAAGGTTACGATTGTTTGTACTGGCTCCCAGGGTGAAATGAACGCCGTTTTGAACCGTATGGTCACCGGCGCACACCGTCACATTAAGGTTAAGGCAACCGATACCATCGTCTTCTGTTCTAGCCCAATCCCAGGCAACGAGCCAAAGATTATGGGCACGGTCGACGGCCTACTTCGTGAGGGCGCACAAGTCATTCAGCACAACAAGACGCATTTGACGAATATTGGCCCATTGCATCTCTCTGGCCACGCATACTATGAAGACCATGTTAAATTCGTGACCGATCTTCATCCAATGAACTACATGCCATACCACGGCGAGTTCTACATGCTCGAGCATAACGCCGAGATGGCAGAGAATGTCGTCGGCATCCCGCGCGACCGTATTCTCGTCGCAGACGATGGCGATATCGTCGAACTTCTTCCGAACAAGACTATTCGCAAGAATGGCCGTATTCCAGTTGGCAACAAGCTCTACGACGATGCCGACCAGCAGGTCAATGAGGCTGTCGTGAAGGATCGCATTCATATTTCTCGTGAGGGTATCTTCGTCGTGATTCTGACTATTAGCAAGAAGACTGGCCGTCTCATTAAGACTCCGGATATTGTTTCTCGCGCCTTTATTTACCTAGATAATTCCGAGGAACTTATCGGCAAGATTCGCCACTATCTCCGCGCGAAAACTGACCACACGGTCGCAAGCGATGACGACGTAAAGGCGCTCAAGGAAAGTATCAAAGAAGACGTTACGCACATTCTTTATGACGCTACCGGTCATACGCCAATCGTGATCCCGGTTATTAACAAAGTCTAGAAAAAACTCCCCAAACGGGGAGCTTTTTCTTGCCGAAAGGCGGTCAATGACTAATTCCAATTATCCTTCGCGTCGGCCTGGATGGTTTCGACTTGGAGAACGAGGTGGTAACGCGCGGAAGCATAGTCGGTGTTTGCTGCGCAGTTGAACGTGACGGATTCGATGAAATTCGAAGAGCTACTGCCCGCTGCGATGTCGTTCTGATAATAATAGTAGCCGTCGCTGTTTAGTACCCAGTCGCTCGTATTTACGAGGCCGAGCACAGCCATGTCCTGGCCATTAGCCGTAAGCGATAGCGTGCCGGTGACATTGGCGCGGTTCTCATCGAGCTTATCCCAACGTTGCTCGGCGATTTTTATACGAGCTGCTATTGCGATATTGCCGGCGTTCGTAACATTAACAACTTTTGGGGTTTCGGTGCATGGCGTCCATTCAGCCGGACTGGTAAATGTTTCGGAAATTGTTGATTCATAATCGGCAACATTGAAAATATTTTCCTTTTCCCAGGTCATACGAAAATACGCAAAAGTTCCACCAACGAACACGACTAACGCGAGCGCGGCGATTCCGATCAAAACTCTCTTGTTCTTCATGATTTTAGGATAAGCAAAATAGAAAGGAGTGTCAAGTCGCCCGAAATAAGCATAAGCATGTTATAATTAGGGAAATTCAATTTGGAGAATCTTAAATGGCAACAGCAAAGAAACCAGCAACGAAAGCAAAAACCGATAAATGCAAAAAATGTGATGAAAAGTGTAAGTGCGACAAGTGTACTTGTAGCGGCAGTGGCAGCCAAACGGCGTTTTATGTGCTCATCGCGTGTCTCGTCGTAGTCATGACTGTGCTCGTGATTTCGCTTAGCTTCAATAAGTCCGTTCGCGATATTTTCTCGCCAAGCACCTACGCTCATAACGGCCAGTTCGAAAAAGCCGTGAAGAGCAACATTCTCGACGAAAATGGCTTCACGATTGTTAGTGCTGGTGCTGTCATCGATATGCTCAACTCTCAGAAGAGCGGTCTCCTCATTGTTGGCGAAGAAAACTGCATTACTTGCGACGCCTTCGCTCGCCGCGTTGCTGAATATGGCTCTGATGTCGCGATTTATCGCTACAATATTCCTTCCCAGCCAAGCAACGACGATATTAATGTCCAGGAGCGCCTTGGCGGTTGCGAAGAAACTCCAGCCTTCATTCATATTAAGAGCGGCACCGTCTTCGATCGCCTCGATGACGTAAAAGAAATCGCAGATCTCGAAATCTTCATGCAAAAATACGCCAAAGCTGAATAGTTCTGGCATAATATAAGACAAGATGGAAGCAATCATTTTTGTCGACAAGCCGTCAGGCATGAGTAGTTTTGGCGCGGTCGCGCGCGTCCGTAGGATTTTGTCGCAGCAAGAAGGGCATAAAGTAAAGGTTGGTCACACCGGCACTCTCGATCCTTTTGCGACTGGACTTCTCATCTTGCTAGCCGGCAAAGCGACAAAGAAAGCTCCGGAACTCACGAAGAAAGATAAGGTTTACGAAGCAACGATTCGCCTCGGCGAAACCTCGACTACTGGCGATCCAGAAGGTGAAATTACGCAGACTGGCGCCGAGCTTCCGACTATCGAAAAAATCCAAGAAGTATTGAAGCAATTCACTGGTAAAATCGAGCAACGCCCGCCGGCCTTTTCCGCAATTAAAATCAATGGCCAACGTGCCTATAAACTAGCTCGTGCCGGTAAAGATTTTGAAATCCCAACTCGCACCGTTGAAATTTACGAACTCGAACTCGTGGGTTATGATGCGCCAGAATTAAAAATACGCACTCATGTCAGTAGCGGTACTTATATCCGTACGCTTGCCGAAGATATTGGTAAAGCGCTCGGCTGCGGCGCTTATTGCTCGGCGCTCCGCCGTACAAAAATCGCCGATTACGACATCGCTGAACTACCACTCTTTGAGCTTCCCGAATAAGGTATAATAATAGATATGTTTGAACTGCAGAAACGTCTTAGCGAATTGAAGGAAGTTTTTGAGTCGATTTGGCAAAAACTGAATGTTAGCCATCGTCTCGAACTTTTGGATGCACTCGAGAAAGAAGTTGCAGTTCCAGAGATTTGGAATAATCCAGACGAAGCCCGCGAGAAAACTACGAAACTCGCGCAGCTTCATGACGAACTCGACCCGTGGACTCTTTTGAAGAGTCAGATTCATGACCTCGCCGAATTGATGGAACTCGGCGATGAAAGTCTCAAAGACGAATTTAGTGAGCAACTCGATGCAATGGAACAGAATCTCGAAAAACTTCGTCAAGAACTACGTTTTACGGGCAAGTTCGACCACAATGGCGCAATCCTTCGTATCACGGCCGGTGCCGGTGGTACCGAGGCAATGGACTGGTCTGGCATGCTTGAACGCATGTATCTCCGCTGGGCGGAGCAGCACAATGTTAAGACGCAGATTCTCGATCGTATTGAGGGCGAGGAAGCGGGCATTAAGACCAGTGTCATTGAAATGACTGGCGCAAATGTTTATGGCCGGCTAAAATCCGAGCACGGCACGCACCGTCTCGTTCGTCTCAGCCCTTTTAATGCCGATCATCTTCGCCAAACCTCATTCGCACTCGTGGAGGTTCTCCCGATTATCGAAAATGATGACGAAGTCCAAATTGATCCGAAAGATCTTCGCATTGATGTTTATCATTCCGGCGGCCACGGCGGCCAGTCGGTCAATACGACCAACTCTGCGGTTCGCATTACGCACATCCCGACCAATATTGTTGTCGCGATTCAGAATGAACGCAGCCAGCTCCAGAATAAAGAGAAAGCGATGGAGATTCTTCGCGGTAAACTCCAGCAAATGATGCAGGAGCAAAACGCTGAATCCGTCGACAAGCTCCGTGCCGGCGAATCCGCTAGCTGGGGTCAGCAGATCCGCAATTATGTCCTTCATCCATATAAGCTCGTCAAAGATACCCGTACGAAGTATGAAGAAAATGATGCCGAAGCTGTTCTTGATGGTAAAATCGATGGCTTCATTATGAGCTTTTTAGACAATTAATAGCGCTTATGGTATCATATTACTTATGATACTTCTCGAAAAAGTTTCGAAGTACTATCCTCATGACAAAGTCCCCGCACTAGACGAGGTCTCTTTGCACATTGCACCGAAAGAGTTCGTTTTTCTCGTCGGTAAATCCGGCGCCGGTAAGTCGACTCTCATCAAGATGCTTACTCGCGAAGAGAAGCCTGATTATGGCAAGATTATGGTCGGTGGCATTGATTATGACTTTATGAAAAAGCGCCAGATTCCGCATCTTCGCCGTCGTATTGGCGTCGTCTTCCAGGATTTTAAACTTCTACCAAACCGCACTGTTTATGAAAATGTCGCATTTGCACTTGAAATTGTCGGCGTATCGAATGCCGAAATTAAGCGCACTGTCCCGAAAGTCCTCGAGCTCGTCGGGCTTGCCGATAAGGCGAAAGCATTCCCTGGCGATTTGTCTGGTGGCCAACGCCAGCGCGTCGCAATTGCGCGCTCGATGGCACGTCAGCCAAAAATTCTTATCGCCGATGAGCCTACTGGCAACCTTGATCCAGAAAATTCCTGGGGCATTATCAAGCTTCTCGAAGAGATTAATAATTTCGGCACCACAATCCTCGTGACTACTCATGATGAAAAAGTTGTGAACCTTCTTAAGAAGCGCGTCATTACGCTCCAGGACGGTAAGATTATCAGAGACCAGAAAGATGGCGGTCATTATGACCTCGAGGGCTCAAGGATTCAAAAACGTTCTCTCGGCGGCCCAGCCCCGACCATAACTGCCACGCCAACTCCAGCTCCTGCTGAACCAGAAGCCCCAGCCAAAAAAGAAGCGAAGACTTCGGGCGAAGATGTGCTTGCTAAGATGCGCCAAGCAAAGGCCGAAGATGAAGCAAAACCCGTAGCGAAGCGAAGAAAGTTTATTCACTAGTATGGCAAAGAAAAAAGAATTAACCAAAGACGAAAAGAAGGTTGCTGCTGCAGTCAGCAAGGAGCGCCTTCGCCGCATTTCGCAAACTCGCCGCCATTATTTGCGCACTAACGCTCGTGTCTTGAAATACGGCGCGAAGAGTTTTGCGCGTAATACTTGGCTTAGCATCGCCGCTATCGCAATTATGGCGGTGACGCTCATCGTGCTTTCGGTAACCATTATTGCTACCCACGCACTTGGCACTACCGTCAGCAAAATCGAGCAACAAATTGACATGTCGATTTATATCAAGCAAGACACATCGTCCGACCAAATCGATCGCGTCATTGGCCGCATGACTCAGCTAAAGACGGTACTCGAAGTGAAGAAATCTTCTCCGGAAGAGCAGAATATTGCCGCTATTAAGCGCCTTATTGAGAGCGCGAAGATTACGGATCCTGATTATATCCAGAGTCTCTACGAAGCACCAAACAAGATGTCTTGGGTGCTCAACGTTAAGCTCGTTAGCCTCGATGATACATCCGAACTCGAGAACTTTGTAGACAACGATGAATCGATGGCTGGTCTTATTGATGAGAATCGTCCACCTAGCTATGCCACGAGCCGCCGTGAGACGATTGACCACATTGCTGCTATGATGCGCCGCGTCGAACTAATCGGCTTAATTGCCGCCGGCGTCTTTGCGCTCATTGCAATCCTTGTTGTGTTCAATACGATTCGCATGGCAATCTATAACCGCAAGGAAGAGATTTATATGATGCGCCTCGTTGGCGCGAGCCGTTGGTTTATTGTTGGCCCATTTGTAGTGGAGGCCGCCTTCTACGGCATTATCGCCGCGCTCCTAACTGGCGCCGCCGTCTATATTGGCACCTTTGCGTTGCGCTCTAGCTTCGTCTCGACGCTCGACCCAACCATCGAAATCATGACTAATTACTGGTATCTCACCTTCTCGGCGCTTATTCTTTCGGGCATCATTATCGGTGTCGTATCTTCGCTTCTTGCAACGCGCAAATATCTCCATCAAAAGTAATCAAAGAAAGGAATAGTGTAGCGGGTGGTCTTGCCAAACCACTCTGCTTATGCTATTATTTAAGATATGAAAATCAAGCGCAACATTTTCTGTATTGTCCTCGCGTCTGCGCTTTTGTTAGCAAATTCTTTGCCAGCCCCAAAGGCTAAGGCTTACACTCAGCAAGATTTGAATAATATCAATGCGAAAATTTCTGAGCTTCGCACCAGAATGAAGAGTTATGAAGAGCAAGCGAGTGCTTTTGCTGCTCAGGCAAATTCGATTCAAGGCAAAATTAACGCCCTCCGCGCCGAGCAGGATGGTTTGCGCGTCCAGATTGAACTAAAGGAAGCCGAACGCGAGCAGCTCATTGCCGATATCGAGGCTACCGAGAAGAAGATTAATGACAACTCTGAGACGGTCGGCTATGTTATCGCCCAGTATTATTATGGTAGCGAAGTATCTACCATTGAGCGCATCGCTTCTTCTGAGTCTTTCTCTAGCTTTATCGATGAAGAGGTTCGCCTTTCAAGTCTTACCGACACGCTTGCAGGCATTATCGAAGAGAACAAGAACCTCAAGGCCGACCTTGAGGTGAAGAAAAAGAACGCCGAGCTCATGATCCAAGATCTTGAGAGTCAAAAGGCTCGCCTCGTCGTGCTCGAGAATGAGCAAGCATCGCTCCTCGCTCAGACGCGTGAAAATGAGGCGAATTACCGCCAGATGCAGAGCAACGCTGCTGACCAAAAAGCTGCTCTCGAAGAAGAGCAACAGAAGATTCTCTCTGACCTCGCCCGCCAGTGGCACGCTAGCGATATTACCGCGGGCGACCCGAATAAGGGCGGTTATCCATATAGCAACCGCTGCCCACAGCAAAAGGACGCCTTTGCTGATCCGTGGGGCATGTATATCTGCGAATGTGTTTCCTATACTGCATGGAGAGTCTATGCCGCCTACGGCTACATGCCATATTGGGGCGGTCATGGTAACGCGAAGCAGTGGCCAGCCAACGCTCGTGCTGCCGGCTATACGGTTTCTAGCACTCCGAAACCTGGCACGGTTGGTATCTCGATGGGCGGTGCCTACGGCCACGCCGTTTGGGTAGAAGCCGTTTCTGGCAACCGCGTTTATATTTCTCAGTACAACTCCGCCAACGCCGCCACTGGCTACCGCAAGGGTGAATATTCCGAGCAGTGGGTAGACAAGGGCATGTATCAATATATCTATTTCGGCGGGTGATATAATAATCATATGCCTAATCAAAAAACTGCGAAAACAACCCGGCCTACACGTCGGCCATCATCTCGTGAATTGACCCAAAACGCAACCAGGAGACTCTATGAGCAGAGCCCGACTGTTGAGCGAAAAGTTAATCTAACTACTGCTATTATTGCGGGCGCAATCGCGCTTGCTGCTGGCCTTATTATCGGCATCAACTGGGAGCCAATTAGCTCTACGCTCGGTCGTTACCTCGGCAAGAAAACTGCGGGCTCGCTAGATTTTTCCTCGCTTAATACGATTTATAACAGCCTTTCGGATAATTTCGACGGCGAACTCGACAAGACGAAACTCGTCGAGGGCGCAAAGCGCGGCATGGTTGAGGCTGCTGGCGATGACTACACCTACTACATGAACGCGGACGAGGCTGTAGAGTTCGAGAAGGACTTGAGTGGCGAAGTTGGCGCTGGGATTGGCGTCGAGATTGGCAGTCGCGATGGCTACGTGAAGGTTCTTCGCACGATGCCAGACAACCCGGCTCGTGCAGCTGGCGTACTTGCTGGCGACATTATTTATAAAGCTAACGATGAAGATATTTCTGGTCTCAGCGTCGAAGACGTTTCGAAGAAGCTTCGCGGCGAAGCGGGCACGACGGTAAAACTGACAGTGGTTCGTGGCAACGAAGAGCTTAGCTTCGACTTGACTCGCGCCGAAATTAACAACGTTTCCGCCTATATCGACTATCGCGACAAGACCGCTATTCTGACGCTTACGCGTTTTGATAAGGATACTGGCGAGTCGTCTCGCAGCCTCGCTCAGGAAGCATTGGATAGGGGGTGCAATAAGTTTATTCTCGACCTTCGCGGTAACGGTGGTGGTTATGTTGATGCTGCAGTGAAAGTTGCCTCGCTCTGGATTGACGGCAAGACTGTTGTTGAGCAGCGTTCCTCGAGCGGTCTCTATAACCGCCGTGAATATGCTGAGCGCAACAGAGCGATTCTCGCCGGCAAGAAGACGATTGTCCTCATTAATGGCAGCAGTGCGAGTGCAAGCGAAATTGTCGCTGGCGCCCTGAAAGATTATGGTCTTGCCACATTGATTGGCGAGAAATCTTACGGTAAGGGCAGCGTGCAGTCGCTCAAAGATTTTGCGACCGGCGAAATGCTCCGCGTAACGATTGCTAAGTGGTATACACCGAACGGCAAGAATATCGATAAAGAAGGCATCGAGCCGGATAAGGTCGTCGAACGCAGCTTCGAGCAGATCAATAAGGAAGAAGATCCTCAACTCGACGCCGCATTGAATGAGTGATAAACTAAATTAAAACAGGAGGAGTCATGGAGCAACAAGCTCAACCAAGCTTCGACGTGTTCAAGTGGGCAAACAGTGTCGACGAAATCAAAAACAACGTTTCAGTAGAATTATTTCTATTCAATAAAAACTACACTCCATACAAGGTGCGCTATTCTGATGTTTTGATGCAGGCTATCCGCAGTATGTTTATGCTCGAGGCCGTCGAATATATTACGAAGGAGGCTGACAAGGGCCTTGAATGCCGCGAATACGAGCTTTCCGATGGCGAAGACAAGGTCATTTATCGCATCGAGCTCGAGAAGGTCGGCCGCGCCGAGACGCTCATTCACCTCATCGAACACGAATACAAGGATATCGATTACTTCACTGACCAAGAGCACGAGTTTAAGCGTATTAAAGGTATTATTGCGAAGTTTAGCTATCCTGGCGATGACGGTCAGAAGACTTTCTATATCGCGAAGAACCTCGCTGCTAGCGCTGCTTTGAAGGGCAAGCTCAGTTGGGAACTCAATGGCGAAAGCTTTGAGCCGCTTACTGCTGATCTCGCTATTAAGGTCCCAGAAGGCAACGAAACTGCGATCGTTGACGGTACGATTGTTATCTTCAACCAGAGCAAATTTGAGAAACTCTTCCAGTTCGACTACAAGCAGCAGCTCATTTCCGAACAGAAGGCAAAAGAGCTCGAAGAGACCTATAAGCTTAGCTTCCCAGATGGCTTGACGCTCAACGCTCTCCTCGAGGACAAGAAGCCACTCGTCAAGAAGCTCCAGAGTGTTGAGATTGGCGAGATGAGCCAAGAGCAGCTCCTTGATTACGCAGACGAAATGCAGCTCGAGCTCATGACTGACGACCAGGACAAGATTATTATCATGGACGACAAAGATCTCCATATGTTCGTGAATCTCCTCAGCGAAGATTACTTCGTTTCTCCAGTAAACGGCCGCCGCTACGAGATCAAGAGCAAGAAACTCCTCGACGAGCCAGAAGGCGAACCGCCACGCGGCTAATATGCTAGTCGATACTCATACCCATATTCATGAAGGTTTCGATCGGGATGGCACTCCCGAAGAGGTTTTTGCGCACGCGCGCGAAAACGGGGTAGAGAAGATTATTACGATCGGCACTAGCCCAGAAGACTCCGAGAAAGCCCGCCAATTTGCCGAAGAATGGGCCAAAAAAGGCGAAAGAATCTATTGGACCTGGGGTTATCACCCTAATATGTATGAGGAAAAATCTGGTGAAACCTTGACAAATGACCTAAATATGGCGTTAAAGGCCCTTGAGGGCCCCCAGAACGTCGGTATAGGTGAAATTGGCCTAGATTACCACTTCGACGGATTCGACCGCGAGAAGCAGCGAGAATTGCTCCTAGCGGTGCTCCAAATTGCTCAAGATCAGAAAAAACCGGTTTCTTTCCATATCCGGGAGGCATTTGACGATTTTTGGCCGATTTTTGACAATTTTCATCTTCCGACCTCTGTTCTTCATTCCTATTCGGATAGCAAAAAGAACCTAAAGATTGCCCTCGAAAAAGATCTCTATATCGGCGTGAATGGCCTCGCCACTTTTGCGGATATTGCGCACGCTCCTCTCGAGAGAATTGTCTTTGAAACAGATGCCCCATACTTGACACCAGCGCCATTTCGTGGTAAAATGAATAAGCCAGGTTATGTGAGAAACATAGCCGAATGGGCATCCAAATATTATAAGGTGAGTATCGCGGAGGTGGAGAAAATTACCACCAAAAACGCGGAGTCCATCTATAAGATTTGAGAGGAAAAACTAATATGAACGAAGAAGAAAAGTCAGTTTTTCATTTGCCGACCAATATTGCTCCAGTTGAGCAGATTAGTTATAGCGATTCTTTTTCGCGCACTGAAGACAAGATCAGCGATAAAGACCTCTTTAATGAATTGGATGCCATCTCTGAGGAGGTTATCTCGTGCCGAAACCACGTCTTAGAAAAAATCTCCTAGGCGTCTTGCGCAAGCAGCCGAACGCTGAAGCGCGCCGCGCCGCAGTTGAGAAAGATCTTATCAATGCCGAATCCGCTCTTGGGCGGACACTTTTCGGTAATGTCGAGCCGGGTCATCGTCGTGAATTTTTCATGCACAAAAAGAATGTTTGGATTTGGCATGAAGACGGCATGAC
>CAMJLD010000009.1 GCA_946406645.1 uncultured Candidatus Saccharibacteria bacterium
GTGCGGAGCTCTGGACCGAGCTTGCCTTCCATCCACTTGTCGACCTTGGCCTGAACTTCTTCAGATGGGAGAATGAGCGTGTACTCCTTCTCTTCTACGCCAACCTTCTCGCGAAGTTCGTTCTGGAGAGCAATAGCTGGCTGAATCATCTTGAGACCCCATTCGAGACCGCCAACGATGACGTCTTCTGGGACTTCGTTTGCACCTGCCTCAACCATAGTAATGCCAGAATCTTTACCGGCGACCACGAGGTCGAGATCGGAAGCTTCGCGTTCTTCTGGGGTGAGGAACGCCTTGTATTCGCCATTGACGCGACCGATGCGAAGACCGGCGATTGGGCCATCAAATGGCACACCAGCAAGCATCAAAGCGCTCGATGCGGCGATCATTGCAATAACGTCTGGGCGGAAGTTTGGATCCATGGAAAGCACAGTCGTAACGACCTGAATTTCCTGGCGGTAGCCCTTCGGGAAGAGTGGGCGAATTGGGCGATCGATAAGACGGCCTACGAGCACTGCGTTATCCGAAGGTTTGCCTTCGCGCTTAATGAATTTGCTGCTGCTAATCTTGCCGGCAGCGTAGTATTTTTCTTCGTAATCAATGGAGAGTGGGAAGAAATCCTGCACTACTGGTTTGGTGCCGACTACGACAGAGCCGAGCACGACCGTATCGCCGTAAGTGACTAATACGGATGAAGTGGTACGAAAACCGACGCGATTGACTTCTAGGCCAAGTTTACGACCGCAAAAATCAGTCTCAAGCTTGAAGGTTTTCTTGCCGCTTGGGTTGATGATATCCATCAAAAACTACCTTTCCTCGAGAAAATAATAAGTATTCTATCGCAAGCGTTGCGAGAAAATATCTATCATTTTCTCGATATTTAATTATGTCCCTATTATAGCACTAATTGACAAAATCGGCAAAGTGTGATATAATAGATATATTAGATCGATTACAACAAAAAAGGCCCCTTCGAAACGGGCCTTTTTCTTATTTGCGGAGACCAAGTTTGGCAACGGTTGCTTTGTAGGTCTCGAAGTCGTTCTTCTCGAGGTACTTGAGCAACTTTTTGCGCTGACCGACCATCTGAATGAGGCCGCGCTTTGCCATAAAGTCGTGCTTGTTTGCCTTGACATGCTCGGTGACTTCCTTGATACGCTCAGTCAAAATAGCAACCTGAACCTCTGGAGAACCGACATCTTTGTCGCTGCGGGCAAGCTTCTTAATAGCCTTGGCTTTGTTGTCTTTTGTAATCATACTGTGTCGTATTTTATCACATAACAGCGTACGATGCAACACTTTACCCCATCGTTCTACATACGCTTTGATTTTTCTCGAAATAATTGTATAATAATGCCACGGCCGCAAGGCTTGCATTTTACAATGGAAGGTTGGTGATTATGTATGCCAAGAGATTCAATACTAGACTCTCTGAAGACACAAGAACAGCAGGCGTTTCAGCGCAAGCAGGAAGCATTCAAGCTTTATCAAGAAGCGAGAGAAGCAGCCAGCAGAGCGCATGACGCATTGGAAACAGCATGGAAAGAGCTCTGCTCGGCAAGAGACGCCATGAACAGCGCGTTCGAGGAAATGCGAGCTGCAAGAGATCAGCGAAACGAAGTCTGGGGAGAATATGGTCGCATTCGCGACGGGAATAACGCCAGAATCGATGAACTACGCCGCGAAGCCGATCGTGAACACCGAGAAATGGTCGACTGCTTCACCAGGGCAAGCAGCGAATACGAATTCGGCGACAAAGCTATGGCCTCAGCATACTCGCAAGAAGGAAAAGAACACAGAGAACGAAGGGATAGTCTGAATGAGCAAGTTAAAGAGCTCTGCCAGGAGATCAAAGACGCGAAGCGTGATGCGGAATTAAGAACATCCAAAGCGGATAGTTCCGACTATCAGGCCGCTAGGCGACGCTTTGAGGTTGCGAAGTCTAGTCACAAGGCTGCGCAGTCGGAGTTCAAGTATCTCGCAAGTAAGCGCGACACATTGAAAGCCGAGTTCGATTCCCTAAACGCAGAGCACAAAAGACTCAAGGGAGAGTTCCAGGAGAGGCTTGCTAAGGTTAAAACGGAAAACAACAGAAAACGTGATAAGACTGTCAACAAAGTCAATTCCGCAATCGTCAAAGTCAAGCCGTTCACAATAGGCACAATCGATGGCAAAAAGGCCAAGATTGTCGAAAGGAACGATGGCAGTGGCAAGAGCGATGTATACTTCTCCGGAATGGCGGCAGCAGGCGATGGTCTTGGCCATGGTCATGCTGTAATTGACAGGGATGGAAACGTAACATATCTTAGGGACGCTTGGTCAGAACACAGCGACTATCTTATTAACGACAACCCGCCGAAAGGCAAACCCACGCACAACATTTAACCGACAACCAGAGGCCAGTTTTCGACTGGCCTTTTTTATGCTTTAATATATTTATGATTAATTACAAGTCCGAAGAAGAAATGAAAAAAATCCTAGCAAATTACGATTTGCCGGAATTAGTTTTTATTGGCCGCGAGAATGCTGGCCCGGACGAGGAATTATATTTCTATAAGGCCAAGAACGGCGTCAATTACGGCGTATGGTCGCGCGATTACATGTCGAAGCTCGAGTTTGAGGCGAACGGCCTCAAGAACGATTTCAATATAGAAGTCGAAAAATGGCTAACCGCCAAAAACGGAGAAGAAACCGTCGAAGATGACGGCGATTATTTCGCAGTTTTTATAAAGAAATAAATTATTTATTATTCATGTATTTTATTAGCGCGTCGCGTAGGTCTTTGACTGGCAAGACGAATTTGTCTTTGACGGTAGCTGGGGCGATAGCGTTCTTGAAGCCGAGCTTCTTCGCCTCAGCAATGCGACGATCTGGCGCGATGACGGAACGGATTTCACCGCCCAGGCCAACCTCACCAAAGACGACGAGATTATCGTCAAGCTTGCGGCCAGCAGCGGCAGATGCAATCGCCATACAAATCGCGAGGTCGGCAGCGGAATCATTGAGCTTGAGGCCGCCAACAACATTAATGAAAATATCTTTGTCCTGAAGTTTGAGTTTTGTGCGTTTTTCGAGCACGGCAATGAGGAGATTGAGACGGTTTAGATCAAAGCCCGACGCAGTGCGCTTCGGGTAGCCGAAGCTGGTCGGATTGACGAGCGCCTGAATCTCGACGAGGAGCGGGCGCGTGCCCTCAATCGTCGCCATGATGATGCTGCCGTCGGTATTTTGGCGCTCGGAAAGTAAAGCTTCGGACGGATTCTTCACTTCAACGAGACCTTCAGAGGCCATTTCAAAAATCGCAACTTCAGTCGTCGAGCCGAAGCGGTTTTTGACGGCGCGAATCGTCTTGAAGCCGCCATAGCGGTCGCCTTCAAAATTCAATACGACGTCGACGAGATGCTCGAGCACCTTCGGACCAGCGAGCGTACCTTCCTTCGTGACGTGACCGACAATAATTACGGCCGTGCCACTATTTTTCGCGGCGCGAATGATGAGGTTGCCACAGTTGCTAACCTGGCTGACCGTGCCAGGCGCCGAAGAAATCTCAGCCATAGAAAGCGTCTGAATCGAGTCAACAATTACGAGATCATAGCCATCTTCTTCGATGGTTTTTGCGATATCGTTTGCGGAAGATGAGCTCGCAAAATGGAGCTGGTCGGAGCTCGCGCCGAGACGCACCGCGCGAAGCTTCACTTGCCCGGCCGATTCCTCGCCGGAAACATAGAGGACTTTGCGACCATTATTAGAAATCGTCGCGCAAATCTGCATCAAAATCGTGGACTTACCCATGCCCGGCTGACCAGCCAGGAGCGCTACGCCGCCTAGCAAAATCCCACCGCCGAGAACATTATCTAATTCGGCAAAACCAGTCTTTAGGCGGCTGCCGGCATCGGATGGCTCAATTTCGTTGATCGAAACGGCGGCGAGTTTCTTGCCAGAAACTGCCCCGCGTGCGAGGGCGGATTTTGCTTCGGCTTCGGTCGGAACCTCTTGCTCGAGCAGCGTATTCCACTCGCCGCAATTCTCACAGCGGCCCGCCCACTTCGCATAGCTCGTGCCACAATTTTGGCAAACAAATTTTGCTTTAGCTTTTGCCATTATGGCACCTCCAATAATTATCTAATTCTATTTTATCACTTCGTCGATGATGCCAAATTCTTTGGCCTCTTCGGCCGACATCCAGTAGTCGCGGTCCATCGCTTTTTCGACTTCTTTTAGCGACTTGCCGGTATTCTTCGCCATCATTTCAGCGAGCACTTTTTTAAGATAAACACCCTCGCGAAGAGCGATTTCCTGATCGGTAATCTTACCTTCGGTGCCAGAGCTTGGCTGGTGAATCATGATGCGAGCATTTGGCAAACATACGCGCTTGCCCTTCGCGCCAGCGGACAATAACATTGCGCCCATCGAAGCCTGGAGACCAATACCAATCGTCTGCACGTCCGGCTCAATGTAGTTCATCGTGTCGATAATCGCGAGGCCATCATAGACGGAGCCGCCTGGCGAGTTAATGTAGAGCTTAATATCCTTTTTAGGATCTTCATAGGCGAGATGCAAGAGCTGCGCAATCACAATATTCGCAGTCTCCGGCGTGACCTGATCGCCGAGAAATACTACGCGCTCCTTCAAAAGACGCGAGTAGATATCATAGGCGCGCTCACCCTTATTACTTTCTTCAACAACTGTTGGAACTAAATAATTTTTCATACCTTTAGTATAGCACTCTTGGACCTAGAGTGCCAACTATTCGGCTTCGCCACTCGGTTTGGCGTGGCTATTCATAACTTTCTGGTATTCTTTGTTGCGGAGAATGTTAGCGTTGTATTCGTTCACTTCTTTATTAATTTCGTTGACGCGTTCGATAATTTCGTTGTAGCGCACACGCATTTCGGCCTGACGTTTCAGAATTTCGTCCGCCACTTCTCTTGCTCTTTCAGGGGGATCAAATGTCCCGGAGTTGGATCGTGCTTTATAGTCTTCTATATCCTGCGTCAATTTAGCGTTATCTGCCTCATAAGCCCGCAACACTTCCTCATATTCTGCTTTTTTTGCAGTAATACTCTCCTCGAGCTCCGCAATACGCGCCTTAATCGCCTTAAAGCGATTACTGTAGTCTGCAAAGAACGTGTAGACTTTGCTTTGCTTTTCGAAATACTTGGCATAGTGCGAAGCGAGTAGCGGCGACATTTGGCTTTGGTCGACCTGGGTGCCGGCGATAGAATGAAGTTCATCATAGAACGAATCTTCGTCGTAGAGTTTTAGGTGCTCGGCAACGTCTTCGTTGCTACTATAGACCGCGTCGAGACTCGACTTCAGTTCATCGCGTTCGTGCGCCGACATGCGCGACCAAACAGCATGCAAAAGCTCGTGCGCCAAAGTCGACTGGCGAATGCCTGGAAGATCTTTGTGCTTGATGTTGTAAATATAAACATGCCCGTCATTGTAGCAACCGAGCACATAGTAATTGCCGTCGGCATTCGGACAGTTTTTATTGAAATCCTCTGCTTCTTGCAACTCGGCGCGCGTAGCTTTAAAAATACGCATGCCTTTTTCGGTGAGACGCAAATCCGCAACGATATCGTCGAGTTCCGAGCTCGGTTCGTAGCCCATGGACGAGATTTCGTCAAATATCGCGGAGTAATCAATTTGCGTAATCGCGACAAAAGCACAGACCGCCAAAATGAAGCAACAAATCGCGCGAATGGCGTAATGAATGCGACGGACTTTGGCTGGGTTTTTATTCATAAATCGGTTATGCTAATTCTCTATTATTCTAGCATAAACCGAGATTATTCTCGAGCTTTGACGAGCGTAAACTCGCCCTTCTTATAGTCGACTTTCGCGATGTCGCCCTTGTCAAATTTGCCAGCAAGAATATTGTCCGCGAGCAACGTTTCAACATTATCCTCAATCGTGCGGCGAAGCGGACGCGCGCCATTCTTTGGATCGTAGCCCTGTGCGATGAGCTGCTTCTTTGCGGCAGGAGTGATCTCGAGACCAATCGATTTCTTGGACAAACGCTTTTTGAGATCAGCAATCATATTGTCGAAAATCTTTTCGACGTCTTTATGGCTCAAAGCATTAAAAGTCACAATCGCATCGAAGCGGTTCACAAGTTCTGGGCGCATGAGTTTGCGAAGAGCCTTCATTGCGGCTTCTTCGTTCGCGTCGTGCTCAGCCTTCAAAGCCTTCTCGTCGCGCTTGGTTTTCACGGCGAAGCCCATTTCGGATTCGCGATACATATCTTCCGCGCCGAGGTTCGACGTCAAAATAATAATCGAGTTATTGAACTTCACTTTTGTGCCCTGGCCATCAGTCAAAGAACCGTCTTCGAGAATCTGAAGCAAGATATTAAAGACGTCCGGGTGAGCTTTTTCAATCTCATCAAACAACACGACAGAATATGGATGACGGCGAATTTGCTCAGTGAGCTTGCCACCATCTTCGTAACCAACATAACCAGCCGGCGCACCGACGAGGCGCGAGACATTGTGCTTCTCGCCGAATTCGGACATATCAATTTTAATCAACGCATCATCACCGCCAAATACTTCGCGAGCGATAATTTTTGCGAGTTCGGTCTTACCGACGCCAGTTGGACCCATAAAGATGAAGGAGCCAATTGGGCGCTGAATATTCGAGATACCGGAGCGGCCACGGCGAATCGCTTTGCTCGTTGCGGCAATCGCTTCGTTCTGGCCGATGATTTCTTTTTGGAGATGCTTTTCGAGATTTAGTAAGAGTTCCTGTTCGGAGCCACGGACGCGGGTAACTGGAATGCCAGTCTTTAGACTAATCGCAGCGGCAAGGTTTTCGCTCGTAACGTCCGGCGTCTTGTCGACATCCTTGTTGTCCTTTTCGAGCTTCTTGATTTCTTCGTCGACCTGCGCGGCACGAGTCTTGAACTCAGCAGCCTTTTCGTAGTCTTCGGCTTCGGCGGCCTCTTCGATTTTCTTATTCAAATCGTCGAGTTCGATCTTCAATTTCTTGTATGCGGAGCCGCCTTTCTTATCAAAGGCAACGCGTGCGATTGCGCTAGCTTCGTCGATGACGTCGATGACTTTGTCCGGCATGAAGCGGTCGGAAATGTAGCGCTCGGAAAGATTAATCGCTTCTTCGAGAATCTCGTCGGAAATCGCGACTTGGTGATGCTTTTCGTAATGCTTCTTGATGCCCTTCAAAATGCGGAGCGTGATAGTCGGGCTCGGTTCATTTACAATCACGGTCTGGAAGCGGCGAGCGAGCGCTTTATCTTTCTCGATGTTCTTGCGATATTCGTCGAGCGTAGTCGCGCCGATAAGCTTCAAAGAATTACGCGCGAGGGCTGGCTTCAAAATATTGGCGGCATCCATGCTACCTTCAGAAGAACCAGCGCCGGCGAGCAAATGCAACTCGTCGATAAATAGAATGACCGATTCGTCGCCGACGGCTTCGTCGATAATGCCTTTAATGCGTTCCTCAAATTCGCCGCGGAATTTCGTACCAGCAACGACGGCGCTCAGGTCGATTTGGAAAATGCGCTTGCCGATGAGGCTGCTCGGCACTTCGTTTTTCGCGATGCGCGTAGCGAGACCTTCGACAATGGCAGTTTTACCAACGCCAGCTTCGCCAATGAGAACTGGATTCGACTTAGTGCGACGGCAAAGAATCGTAACAACGCGTTCGATTTCCTGCTCGCGGCCGATCACGGTATCGAGTTTGCCTTGGCGAGCTTCTTCGGTAAGTTCGGTGCCATATTTTGTGAGGTAACGGAAAGTGGCGCGCTTGCCAGCCTTGCGTTTTTGCTCTTCGACTTTAGCTTCCTCGGCCTGCTTTTCGATAAGTTCTTCAATATTATCTGCGACTTTATCGATGTCGACTTTCAGCTGGCTCAGAAGAACGGTCGCGCGGGAATTCGGCTGGCGCAGAAGCGCGTAAAGAATATGCTCGGTGCCAACAATTTCGATACCATTTTCGCGGACAAAATTGAGGGCCATGCGAAGCGTAAGAACGGTCGCTTCCGACAAAGACATCATCGCCATTGGCGAGGCTGGAACATCGACGGCCGGTTTGTTTTGGGCGCGTTCGATTTGGTCGAGATCAACATCCTCGGCGCTCAAAAGTTTCGCGCCAGTCGAGGTGTCCTGTGCCATGATGCCCATCAAAAGATGCTCGGTACCCATGTAGCCTTGGTTGTAGCGCTTGGAATAATAGTCAGCTTTCTGCAGCGCAAAGCGTGCATTTTCGCTGAGATGACTCATAATTTCATTAAATTCATCAACCATACCTCTATTGTAGCTAATTAGCACTCGAAATGCAAGAGTGCTAATTTAAATAATTTTGGTCAAGTCGCCATGAATAAAAGTTGGCCCGAAACCCATAATTTCGTCATACATTGGGCCAGGAAAAACATCGTTTTCAATAAAAATTTTCTTATGCTCGCGGTGAGCAATATAGAGCTCGATTAGGGCCGCGCCGCCGACATAGCCAGGAGTATCATGCTTATCCCAGTTAAGGAGATAAAACGCATCACACCATTTGCCGACGCGCTCTTCGCTGTCCTCGAAAAGTTTGCGAATCAATTTCACATGAGCCTCGTCGCTTTCCTGCCAAGTGCGCTCTTCGAGCTCCGGATCCTCGACGGTCGACGGCAACATTACCTCGTGGCCGAGCGCTTCGAGTTTCTCTTTAATGGCCGGTAATTTATCCCAAAAACTACTGGATGCAGCAACAAATACTTTCATCTATTCTCCTAATAACTCTAAGAATTTCTCTTCGTCGATAACTTCGGTGCCGTACTTAGCGGCTTTTTCGAGTTTAGACTTGCCGGTATTATGGCCAGCAACGAGATATGTTGTCGTTTTTACAACACTGCTATGAAATTCACCGCCGAGTGCGCGAATCTTTTCGGCTGCTGCATCGCGACCCATCGAGTCGAGCGTGCCGGTAACCACGAAGCTAAGCCCGTTGAGTTTGCCGTCAGAAGTGTCCTGGTAGACTGGTTCGACACCAAGTTCTTTTAGGCGGTCAAGCAAAGCGAGGTTGTCTTCGTCAGCAAAGAAAGCAAGGATGGATTCGGCCACGATTTTGCCGATGCCCGGAAGGCCAAGGAGTTCAGATTCAGTCGCATCACGCAATGCATCGAGGCTCTTGAAATGAGCGGCGAGGTCGATGGCGGTTTGGCTACCAATATGACGAATGCCAATGGCCGTAATGAATTTTGCGAGTGGCGGATTCTTGCTAGCTTGAATATTGTCGACGAGCTTGTGGGCGGAAATTTCTGCGAAGCGATCGAGCGCTTCGACTTGGCCGGCAGTCAAAGTATAAAGATCGGCAATCGAGCCAACAAGACCAGCATCGATGAGCGCGACGACGTTTTTCTCGCCGAGACCTTCGATGTTCAGCGCAGGTTTAGACGCATAG
Source organism: uncultured Candidatus Saccharibacteria bacterium (assembly GCA_946406645.1). Taxonomy (GTDB): domain Bacteria; phylum Patescibacteriota; class Saccharimonadia; order Saccharimonadales; family Saccharimonadaceae; genus UBA2834. The sequence continues at coordinate 9,406 of CAMJLD010000009.1, forward strand.
TATTCAATGGCGCGCTTTAGCATCTCGCCAGCGCTACTACCTTTCACGCGGTAGACGACTTCCCCGGCTGGGCGCTCAAATTCGAGCTCCGGATACTGTTCGTGGAGTGCCTCAAGATAATCGAAAGGCTTCGAATCGCTCGGGCGAAGTTCAGTCAAAACGCGATTAACCTGCGGGATGATATCGCCGGCCTTGTAAATAATGACGGTATCGCCAATGCGGATGTCGAGACGTGCGATTTCATCAGCGTTATGAAGCGAAGCGTGACGAACAGTCGAGCCAGCAACTTGTACCGGGTCGAATACGGCAACTGGCGTTGCGGCGCCAGTGCGGCCAATGGAAATAACAATGTCTTTGACGGTCGTTGCGACTTCTTCGGCTGGGTACTTGAAGGCGATTGCGGCGCGTGGCGTCTTGCCGACGATACCCAGAGCTTGATAGACTTTGCGATCATTAACTTTAATCACAGCGCCATCAGTGCCAAACGGCAAATCCTGGCGAATCTCGTTGAGATTATTGATGAAGTCCATCGTTTCGCGGAGATTATTATATATATGCTGCTGACCGGAAATGCGGAAGCCGAGTTCATGTAGACGCTCGTAGACTTCGGAATTCTTTGGAAGATTTGGCGCAACCATGTCGTAAGCCATGAATTTGAGCGGGCGACTTGCCGCAATTTTCGGATCGAGCTGACGTATTGAGCCAGCTGCGAGATTACGTGGGTTCGCAAACTCTGGCTTGCCGGCGGCGCGCTGCGCTTCGTTTAGCTTCTCGAAATCTGCTTTGAAAATCACAACTTCACCACGCACTTCGGTGTGCTCTTTTTGCGGAATAGAAAGCGGGACATTCTCGATCGTGCGAACATTCATCGTGACGTCTTCGCCAACTTTGCCATCGCCGCGCGTCACGGCTTGCTTTAATAGGCCATCTTCGTAAATAAGCGCCATGGCGAGACCGTCCATTTTGATATCGATAAATAATTCTGGATTAACGGCGCCAAGCTTCGCGATACGGTCGAGCCATTCGCGCACTTCATCTTCCGAGAAAACATCGGCAAGTGAAATCATGCGCTCAGCATGAGCGACTTTTTTGAATTTATCGAGCGCCTTGCCAGCGACACGCTGCGTTGGAGAATCCGGCGTAATGAGCTCTGGGTATTTCTCTTCGAGCTGAGCGAGTTCGTGCTTCAAACTATCCGCCGCCGCTTCGGACATAATCGACTCGTCGAGGACGTGGTAGTGGTAGCGATAATCGTTAATCAAAGCGCGCAGTTTATCGACGCGCTCGCGGACATCATTCGGGATCATCGAGCATCCTTCTATAGAAGAGGTAGACATAGGCGGACGCGTAAATCACCGTAAAGGTCGTCATGAGCTGGAAGAAGAACGGCACGATCGGAATGCCATCGAGCCATTCGACGTTTTGTTTCAAAACGAGGTCAAGCCAAATGACTGGCATCATAACAATCACCCAAATCACGCCGATAAATAGGATGCCGAAGAGCATACGAATAATGAATTTTGTGCGGCGTCCCTGAATGAGATCAGTCACAGCGTTCATCGCTTGCATTGGATAAATACCCGGCACCGTCACTGCCATGAGCGATAAGAGCGAAACTGGCAAGAGATATGCCGAGAGTAAAATCAGGAGCGCCGAGAAGAGCCAGAACAGGAACGCATAAAGCGGTTCCGACAAGAAATCTGTCTGGACAGCCGTCGAATAAAGGATCACAAAAATGAAAATCGGGATGAGATGAACAAACAAAAGCCCAATCGTAATCATGACAGAAATGAGTGGCGCGAGCGCATTATAAAGGCCGTCGCGAATGCGTGGATGGTTCCCCGCCATTAAGTGACGCAAATAATAAATAGTCACAAGCAAAGTCACGGCCGTAAAGAAGAAGACGAGTGCCGGCTGAATATCTTTCATGTCATTCGTAAGACCGCCAGTCGTGATGTTATTAACGAGAAGTAAGGCCGACTTTGCGACACGACCGACTTCGCCGAGGTTAAACAGCTCACTGCTGTCGTCAATATTCTCCTGAATCGCGGTATAGGTCGATTCGCTCATGAGGCCGACGCAGAAACAGTTCATGAAGACGATGATTACGAGCAGGCCGCCGAAGAGCTTCCAGTTTTTGAAGAGAATCTTGAAGGTACTCATTGCGTGCGCAACGAGACCAGGAGCTTTGAGCCCACGACTATAATCTTCACGATAGCTGCGGTGGAAAGAATGATGCAATTTCAGACGCACGCGTTTTTTATCCCAAATCTTCTCGCGGGTAGCGAGGAAGGATCCCTTCATGGATTTGCGTGGTTTCTTTTCCTTATTTTTTTGCATTTTCGAGCCTTTCGATACGAGCCTCTAGTGGCGGGTGAGTTGAGAAGATCTTACTGAGAATCGATTTCTTAAGTGGGCCAGCAATGAAAAGCGCCTCGGCGGCAACGTTCTGCTGACGCATTGGGCGAGAATGGGCTTCGAGTTTGCGGAGCGCATTTGCCATATCTTCTGGGCTAGTCATATTGGCCGACGAAGCATCGGCGAGATATTCGCGTTGGCGCGAAACAGCAAGCTGAATGAGCGTTGCGACAATCGGCGCGAGAACGAGCGTGATAAGCACGAAGAGCACACCAACCGGCGAGTTTTCTTCGTCGTCGCGGCGGCCCCAGAATAGCATACGGAGGCCAAGGTCAGAAATGAGGCCAACAACCGAAGCAAGACCGAAGACAATCATACTGACGCGAATATCATAATTCTTTACGTGAGACATTTCGTGCCCCATGACAGCTTTCAATTCTTTGTCGTCCATGATTTCGATGAGACCAGTCGTCGCAGCGACACAAGCATGCTTCGGATCGCGGCCAGTCGCAAAGGCGTTTGGTGCTGGGTCGTTCATAATATATACTTTCGGCATCGGGAGATTATTTTCCTCGGCGAGCTGCTGGACGATTTTATAATAACGAGGATTATCGCTCTGCTCGATTTGCTTCGCGCCAGTGCTCATGAGAGCCAACTTGTCAGCGAAGAAATACTGGATTAATGCATAAACAGCAGAAATAATACCGGCCGTAATGAGGACGGTCGGACTCTGGTAGATCCAAGCAAAAATACCGGCAATTGCGCCGATAAATGCAACAAAAACTAGAATAGTAATAATAGTGTTACGCTTGTTCTGCGCGATTTGCTTGCGCATAGTAGTCGCCATATCTATTATTGTATCACACTTCTCTGTCGGACGCTAAGGCGCTATTGCTTTTTACGGCGTTTCGTGGTATAATAGGGGGATACGGAAGGGGGTGTTCTTTTATGAAAGAATCAGATCTTTTGGATATTATTCTTACTAATTTAGAGGAAGCCAAACGGCAAGCGACAGAGTGGTACAAAGCCAATAAGATTAAAGGCGCAGTACTCGTCGTGAGCTATTTCGATACGACAAATTCCGACGAGAAGAGCGCTTTTCACGGCGCCGCCTATAGACGCCCTGCTCATATCGGGGAAAACGCAAAAGATTGCTTCGTCGATCACTTAGTCGAAGAGACAGTCCAAAACCATCGAAGAGATATCAGCCGCGCCGCCAATAGCGTGCATTTCGTCGAAAGATCCGACAGAGTTTCTGAAAGGATTATCGTCAAGGCAGATGGCAAGCGATTCGATATTGCCCTCGTGGCCTGGGGCTGCAAAACGCAGGAACAGAACGCCGAATTAGTCGGCATCCTCGAAAAAGGTCTGAAAGAATCCCGGACTTAGTGCCGGGATTTTACTTGGCATGAAAAACCGGCCCTACTCGGGCCGGTATTAGTTTTAGTTTTAGGGTAGCTCGTAAAGATATCTGATAGTATCTGCGCAATCCCGATACTCCGCATCCTTGTACATCTCCTTAGTTTCAAGCAGAGCTCGGTCTATATCGCCGTACTTACGATAAAAGTAGGCTATCGTGATAGCGATATAGTCTTGGTTCCAGCCGTGTTTCGGATATGGCATACGAATAACCGTCATTTCTCTGGCGACGCACTCGTCGATAGCTCGGACTACTTCGGATTGCATGCCATCGGAGGCGTCGAGATTTACGTAGGCAAAATTCTTCTGCTCTTTGCTATTTATCGTTTGCCCCGTACGAACCGTACCAGTATCAAGGCCGCAGAACGCAAATTCATACCAACGACAAGCGCCTGTCCCAATATCGCCATCTGCGGCGATAACGACGCGCTTTAGCACATCAAACAGTGTCTCATCGCCGTACACCTTTTCTAGGAACTCATTCGTATACTTCATGAGCTCGTCCGCATAGGCCTCAAACTCATTTCGTAGAATCTCTTCAAGCTCCTCGACGCTAGCTTCTTTCGCCTTAACTTCTTTCTGCATTTCGGCAAGCACCGCTTTTTCTCGTTCGAGATTCTCCCTGGCCTGCTTCGGGCCTAAAGGTTCGGGCGGAGCCGCTACTTCGCAAATCGGATTAGCTACGATCACTTGCTCTTTCTTTTTTCTAGGCAAATTAATCACCTTCTTTCTCGGCGGTCTTATTAGCTTCTTTGAGATCCTGGTCTGCGTCAAAGAGGGCCGTAATGATACCCACATTCTTCGGCATCTTCTTGAGAAGCGCAATAGCCGCGCCTACCGCTCCCTGTTCCGTGGGGAACACGTCGCGGAAATAGACAAACGCGAGAAGGAATCGGTCCCGAATAGACATCCGGTTTTCCGGAGTTTCTTTGAGGATAGTGACGCCTGTTTTTTTGAAGCCAGCCTTAACTAGCGACTTCAAATAGCGATCTTTCCCCGCAAACCGGATCATGCTCGTATTGAGAATGCATCCCCTAATGTTCTCGACGGGTCGGCCGTTGTACTTTTGGAGATTCAAGATTTCAACATAATCACCATGTTCATCCTCCACGACAATCGTCTTAAAGTAATCCGGTACTTTACCCGACTCATAAAGCTCTTTCAAGAAAGCGCTATACTTCTTGCGAAGCGCTTTCTCGAACTCCTTCGTGTCAGCGTTCAGCTGCTTGTTGAGCTTGCTGATTTCCGCCTCAATAGCCTTCTTTTCTGCCTGTTGTGCCTTCTTACGCTCCTCCATCTCCTTGATAGATGCGTCTTTCGAAGCAATCTGCGCCTTCTTCTCCTCAATCGTGAGGCGAATGGCAGCTCTTTCCTGTCTGTCCAATCAAATCACTTCCTTTCTGTAAAAGTACATCCTAAAACTGTCTATTTTATATCATGTTTTCTCTTTTTGTCAAAGCGTAAGCATGAAAAAACCGGCCTCCTTTCGGGGACCGGCGGTAGTTTTAGGATTCCTGTTGATTGTCTAGACAAAAGAGGTACTCAGCCAACGAGCTGCCATAATTATCTTCCGCGAGAAACTCATTGTCTTCGATAAGGGCCTTGGCGCTCTTGATAGCCGCATCGATCGACTCGCCCCTATGATAGAAGAAGGCTATCGCTGTTTTTAGGCCATCTAGCCATTCTTCCATAAACTTTCTGTATTCACGATATTCCCTAGGGAATGCGATGAGCGTCCCGCCCTCAACTAATGCTTTTTCGAGGGCTTCTCGTAGCGAGTCTTTATTGTTGGTTTCGTAATCTATACGGATTATGCCGGCGAATAGTGTATACGGAGTCTTTCCGTCGATACCCCAACAGAATTCATTAAATGGTCGCATATACTCCTTCACAAACCCTCGTACCGTCCCATCGTCTACACTCACAATGATGCCGCGCATGACATTTTGTAATTTAGGATCTTCAAGGCATTGTTTTAAGAGCTGTTTTGACTCCTCTCTCATTTTCCGACCAAAATCTGACAACTCAGAACGATAGCTAGCTCTAGCCTCCTTTAGCCGCCCTTCGCTGTCTAGAAGCGCCTTTCGGGCTGCTCTTACTCCCTGCCTCTTTGCTATCAGGTCTTTGGCAATTTCTGTTCTGGCCTGTGCTCGCTTGGCCGCCTCGACGTCTGCCTGACATTGCTGCAACCGTTTTTCCGCTTCTGCGAGTCCTGAAGTTTTTCTCTTCATTTTTTACCACCTTCTTTCAATAAAGAGTCCATTTAAAAATTCTTTCTTTTTGTGAATGTGCATCCTAAAACTGCCCTAGTTATAGCATGTTTTCCCAGTTTGTCAAAGCGTAAGCATGAAAATGGCCCCTGTTCGGGGCCGGTAATGTTTTGTTTTTAGGATGGCAAATCATAAAGATACTCAATAAGTGCTCTACCGACGAGGCTATTCTCTGCTTTTTTGCTCTCGAATAGCTCCTTGGCCTTTTTAATTGCGTTCTCTGGCCAATATTGGCGGCAAAAGTATGCCACAACTATCGGCAATGACGCAAAGAGGTCGTCCAGATCTGCTGCGCAACCCGAAACGACAATGGGAACGCAATCGTAACTTAGCCCATATAAGACTCGCTTCATTGCCGGCTTTTGACCGCGCTTCAGTAATCGGCTAGACAAGACAGAAATCGTACTCTCGGCGGGTCTCAAGTTTCGATATTCCCCCGAGCTCTCGTCGAAACATACATTTCGGAAAGCAGGACAACGCTGATATAGATTATAATAAGCGCCCTCTCCTTTTCTGCCTATGATTACACGCGCACATTTGTCATGTCCTATGAGAACAACCCGTCTGAGCGGCCTCGTGCTCTTGTTGTCGTGGAATAGTTTTTTCAGGAGGTCTTGGGTCTCCGCTAAAAGCTTCACTTCGAAAGCATCAATCTGTTCCTTCCGCTGTGCGGCGAGTTCTTCGAGGGTCGAGCGGAGAGCTGCGGCTTCCCCGTCTTTTGTCTCAATCTGCTTCCGAACTGCCTTCATCTGATTCAAAAGATCGTCTTTTTCTGATTTCTTGGCCATTTTCGCCACCTTCTTTCTTGTTATTTAAAAGAGCATCCTAAAAAACTGATGTTTATTATAGCATATTTTTCATTTTTGTCAAAGCGTAAGCATAAAAAACCGGCCCTACTCGGGCCGGCTTTACTTATGATTTTTGTGACTCTGCGTAGAGAATTCTTCTAACCGAATCCTCATTCGAATACACCCTTGTTTCGCATTCGATAAAATGCTTCATCTTCTTTATCGCCTCATCAATATCATTGTTTTTGCGATAATAATATGCGAAAACCATCAGGATGACTTGATCTATAATTACTCTACTCCCATCATTGTTGGCCGTTATGCGGAAGAGGTTAGTATCAACCTCGATATTGCCGTCAAGAATGACATTCTGGAACTTTTCCAAGAACGGGTCATTGCTGTACAGAAGCGACCTCGTCTGTTTTGGAGCAATCGATACATCAAGCATCTTATACGAGTATTCCGGCTCGGTTTCCCGATTGTATCTCAGCACAATTTTGCCCAACTGGCTGAATGGTCCCTTTTCGTCATATACGTAGATAATCTCATACTTAGTGTAATCCCACAGTTCATCCCACCAACGTATTTCCGCATTAGTGACGTCCGTCAATTCGTATTCGGCGTTTTCAATTTCAGTAGCCAATAAAATCACCTTCTTTCTTTCGTAATGTGCTTTTTGAAACTGGTAGTATTATAGCATAAATGAGCTAAAAAGTCAATATACGAGGGGCCAGAAAAACAAAAAAATTACCCCTGTTCGGGGCATAAAAAATGGTGCGGGTTAAGAGACTCTAACTCTCGACCTCTTCCTTGGCAAGGAAGCGCTCTAAACAACTGAGCTAAACCCGCAACTGCATTTCATTATAACACAGGCCCAGGAAAAGTGCTAGACTTTTTAGTCTGCCGGACGGTAGAAGACGACGCGGATATATGGATCGAATTCGTCGTCCGCAGTTTTGCCCTCAAATTGTTCTGGCCAAACAGCAGTATAGTTGTTGTGCGACAAGAATTCCTTCATCGATTCCTTGTAGACAAGATCATGGCTCCACATAATAACAACCTTCGGTTTCTTCTCTTCGAGAGTTGAGTAGTATTCTTCGTGATTGTTCTTGAATGATTCGACAGACTCGGTAAAGAACATGAAGCGCGTAGCCGAACGGCGACCAGAATGGTTATAAAGCGTTGGGTATGGGTAGGTATCGTAGACAACAATTTCATCGTCCGGTTCGGTGTATTTATGAATCTGTTCAGTGAGCTGGACGGTTAATGGATCGTTGCGATTGGTTGTGGTCGTGCGGGCCTGGAACGACGAGATATCTTTACGGAAGATCTCGACCCAAGTCGGGCAAATTGCGATTGCGATGATTGCGAGCGCCACTACCATTGTGCGTGCGTCGCTCTCGGAGTATTTTTTGCCCTTTCGCTCCGGCAAGCTCGCGCAGAGCATCGCGCATGGATAAATCATGCCAGGAATAATAATCGAGCCATAGTGCGGGAAATCATTGCCCGGGAGAATTGCCATGAAGATGCAGGCAGCATACATGATTGCAAAATAGATATCGAGCTTTGTGCGGTGTGCCACAAGGCGATAAATCATATAGATGACCGAGAACGGTACGACGGCAAAGTTCATGAGATAGAAGAATTCTCGAATCTTGGACGGGATACCGCCACCGTAATAGTTGCTGTAGTAGAGGTTAAACTCAATATACTGCTCAAAGAAATCGCCGAGCGCGCCATTCGCGGCAAGCCAAATCAGAATCGGGACGATAAGCGCGACGACGCCGAGGAAGAAGAGGCCGACGAAGCGCCAGAGCTCACGAATGCGTTTTTCGCGAATACAATCAACTAAGATAATAATGCCGAAGGCTGCCCAGACCGCCACGAGGTTCGGACGTAGCATTAATGCCCCGCCGCACATTAGGCCACAGAGGAAGACGCTGATATTTTTAATCTTTTTCGTTTGGAGATACTTCGTAAAGATGAGCGCCGAGAGCGTTGCGAGCGGAAGCGCGAGCAGACAGCAGCAACCGCCGACGTGGCCATTATCGCTCAGAGTATAGAACGAATAGAGCGGCGTAAAGACAATAATTAATGCAAGAATCGCCTTCAGTGGCTTACAGCCAAGGCGTCGCGCAATAGCATAGATTGCGAAGGCGGAAATCGTGATTGCGAGGAACTCAAGTATCCATTCCCCACGATATTCGTCAACATAGCCGCTGACTGCCTGGAGAATATACATGAGCGGCCCCTTGTGATCGAAGACATCCTTATATGGCATGCCGCCGTCACGAATAACTTGGCCGACATACTTGTATACGCCAGTATCGCAGAAGCCATCGAGATGTCGGAATGGCGCCCAGTCGCTAAGCATTGCCAGGCTCAAGGCAATCGCCGCGACCGCCGTGAAGATAAGACTTTTTTTAAAGAAGGCGGAGTTCTGCTTTTCGTTGAAAATGAAGAGTTTGCTAGCGATGTAATTGACTACGATTACGATGATATTGGAGATGATTTTAATGAGTAAGTCTGGGCAGTTGAGACGGTCGACGAAGATGTACATAATAGCGACGTCGAGAATACCAGTCAATAAGCGGCAAGCGACGAAGGATGCGATTTCGCGTGCAATTGCCTTGGCGCCTTTTGCCTTACTATTGAAGACCCACTTGCGGTTCGTAACATATGCAAAGGCGACCGCGAGAATCCAAGCAATCGCTGTGGCCGGAATGGTGCTGAGATGCATTGCATACGAACAGAACCAATACGCAATAATATTTACGGCCGTCGTACAAACACCGAAAAACAGATAGGAAATGATGTCTTTGTACTTCAAAAACAACTTTTTCATCAAAACTCCACTTTACTGATTCTATATTAGCACAATTATTTTAGCTTCTTTAGAATTGTGGCGAGGATAAATACCGTGAGATTGACGAGCACGACCGTGGCGCCAGTTGGCGTGGCGAGCATGTAGGACGAAGCGAGGCCGATTAGGAAGGCGATAATCGAAATGAGGACCGAGGCAAAGACGACGCCCTTGAAGTTTTTCGCGAGACGCATGGCGGTGAGAGTTGGGAAAATGATGAGGCTCGAAATGAGGAGCGAGCCAAGAAGGCGCATGCCGAGTACGATTGTGCAGGAGCAGATGGCGGCAAAGATTGCATCATAAATGCCGGTTTTAACGCCAACCGATTTTGCAAATTCCTCATCAAAAGTAATGGCAAAGATGCGGTGATAGGCGAAAAGATAGAGGCCGACGACAATGATGGCGAGAACGATGCTCATTATCACATCGGTCCAGCTGGCCGAGAGAATGCTACCGAAAAGATAGCTATTCAGGTCGATATTGACGCCCTTCGAGACAGAAATCGCGAAGGTACCGATGGCAAGGCTAGATGCCGAAAGCACCGCAATGGCGGCGTCGCCATGGACTTTCTTGCTTTGACTGAGACGCAACACGAAGAACGAGGCGATAACGACGACCGGCAAAGCGACATAGAGCGGCGCGAGACCGAGCACGGTCGCGAGCGCGAAGGCCGAGAAAGCGGTGTGGCTGAGGCCGTCGCCAATCATGGAATTCTTGCGAAGGACTAGCGAGACGCCAACGAGTGCAGCACAAATTGCAACACAGAGCCCGACAATGAGCGCGCGTTGCATGAAGGCATATTGGAACATTTCGATCATTTGTATTTCTCCAGGTAGTCTTCAGTTTTTGCGATGGTCGCCGTGCCATTTTCGAGAGCAATAACCTTGTTGCCAATGAGGTCGTCCGCGTCGAGGTCGTGGGTAATCATAATGATAGCGAGATGCTGGTCTTTGTTTAGCTTCGCGAGAGTTTTATAGAAATCCTTGCGGGATTTGTAGTCGAGATTGTTCGACGGCTCATCGAGAATGAGAAGCTTCTTTGTCGCAGAAAGCGAGCGCGCAAGGAGAACCTTCTGGCGCTGGCCGCCAGAGAGATTTGCGAAGCTATGCTTGGCGAGATTCTCGATGCCGAGCATCGCTAGGCTCTCCATGGCATGCTTTTTCTCATGATGGCAGTAAAATGGGCGCATCTTCATATGGCCGAGACAGCCCGACAGCACAATTTCCTCGACCGTGGCCGGAAAGTTCGCATCTGGGCGAGTGTCCTGCGGGAGATAACCGATTTTTGTTTGATCGAGGCCTTCGCCGAATTCGATTGCCCCGCTCGCCGGCTTAATGAGGCCGAGAATGCCTTTTATCAGGGTGGATTTACCGGAGCCATTCGCGCCAACCACGCAAGCAAAATCCCCAGGCTCGAGCGCGAAGCTCGCGTCTTTTATAATGGTCTGCTCGCCGTATTTGAGGCGGAGCTTTTTGACGGAGAGGAGCGACATCAGTAGAGTGCCTCCTTTAGCGTGTCGACGTTTTTCTCCATAATATCCGCATAAGTAGTGCCCTTTTCGAAGTCTTCCTGCGAAATATTATGCGCCGCGGAGAGTTCATAAACCTTTGCGCCAGACTCATCGGCGATGGTCTGGGCGAGCTGACCGTTCGTTAGCTCAATCTTGAAGATAGCCTTCGCGTTCGTTTCTTTGGCCTTATCGACGAGGAAAGCAATCGTACTACTGCTAGCCTCGGTCTGATCAGAACAGCCCGGGAAAGCCGCGTAGTAGTCGAGGCCATATTCGTCGACGAAGTAGCGGAATGGGAAACGATCGCCGAAGATAAGAGTCTTGGTCGGTGCTGCCATGACGACCGAGCGGAAATTCTCGTCGATGTCTTTAATGCGCGCGAGATAATTGCGGGCGTTTTCGGCATATTGCTCGGATTTGTCCGATTCGAGACTAGCGAGCTTATCGCGAATCACCTCGATGAGATTTATCGCATTCTTCGGACTGGTCCAGATGTGCTCGTCGTATTCTTCTTCCTCTTCTTCGCCTTCCATGCCCTCTTTTTCTTCCTCGGTTTTCAAATCGACATAGTCCATCAGGCGCAAGGTTTTGTCGCGCGAGATATTATTATCTGCGAGGATTTTATCTACCCAAGCATCCGATTCGCCACCGTTATAGATGAAGAGCTTAGCCTGCTGGATTGCAATAATGTCCTGCGGGGTCGGCTCGTAGTCGTGAGTCTCGGTACCTGGTTTAATCAGCATCTTTACGCTGTCGCTATCGCCCGTGACTGCGCGCGCGAAATCGTAACCGACGAAATTCGACGAGATGATTTTCGCATTTTCTGGATGAAATTTCGGCCAGAGAATAAAGAATGCAATAACGCCAATCAGCGAAACCGCGAGCATAATAATGTTTTTAATCAGTTGTTTCATTTTTCCACCCTTTCACTTTGCGCAGCGCTTGCAAGTACCGCCAATAATAATATTCTTTTCGTCTGCCTGGAAGCCGTGCTCATCCGCGACGTGCTCCATGAGCTGTTTCACGAGACGACAGTCAGTGTGCTCAAGACGACCGCATTGATCGCATTTTAGATAGCAATGGCCGGTATTGTGGCAGTCCTCGAGGTACTGGAAACGGACCGTGCCGTCGGCTGAGATATTTTTACGTAAGTTCCCCGCCTCGATCATCTCGTCGGCAACGCGGTAAATAGTAGTAAGCCCCACATCTTCGCCTAAGCGAACGAGTTCATTATAGATGTCTTTAACTGAAAATTCGCGACTCTGGTCGGCGATGATTTTCTGAATTTTTACTTTTTGGCGGGTATTGTATGTCATGCCTCTAGTATACTACTATATCTAGAAATTGAAAATGATTTTCATTTTCAAAATAACAGATACGCTCACGCTCCTACATTGACTTTTTCTCGTAAGTATGTCATAATTGTCATTATGAAACCTCGTGGGAGGTTCAATAAATACAGATTCCGGTGCGGATGCCCGGAATAGATCCTTAAGGAGGTATTCGTATGAATATCAGAAAGTTTTTTGGCCCAGGAAGTATGCATGTCTCTCAATCGCTCGACATCGATGACGGACCGAGCAAATCCCAAATAATCGATGCTTTCAAGTATTGCCACAATGGAAATGTCTCGATTCCGCTCAAGTTCACTCTCTATCCCGAGAATCGCAAAGAAGGAGCCGAGTATACGCCGTACTATGCGAGAAATTTCGCAGTCGAGTCAATCGAGTACCGTAGCGAAGAAAGTGGTACGGATCTCGTCCTCTATGGGACATTTGAGATACTTCTCCCTGGCGTGCGCCACCTTCTTCCGTCGGCAGGCGTAGCCGAAACGACAACCTGTTATTTTAAGGCAACCTATGACGAAGGAACGAGAAAGGGGACGCTCGAATACGTTCGAAAGAAATAGCACCTCGCCCCAGGCAATAGCCTGGGGTATTTTGAGCAAAAAAATAATCCCTTTCGGGAAATCAAAAGCTGGTGGGCGAGATGGGACTCGAACCCATAATCCGGTAAAGGAAGCAGATTTTAAG
>CAMJLD010000010.1 GCA_946406645.1 uncultured Candidatus Saccharibacteria bacterium
TCATTGGCATGCTCCAGAACTCTTGTTGGAATGGGAGATCTGGGCCTTCGGAGAGAGCTGGGAGAGTTGGGGATTCGATGATGAGTTTGTCGAGATCGGCACCCCAGAAGATTTGATGGATTAGCTGATCTTCGGTTTCATCAAAGCTAAGCTCCGGCTTAATAGTCACCGAGTTATAGTGAATATCCTTACTGCCGGCGTTGAAGGCGGACGGCCCGATGTAAGTTACCGTGGATGGAACCGTGACGTCTTCGGCAATAGCAGCTTCGTAAAAGGCGGCTTCGTTGATGGTCTTGACGCCTTCTGGAAGACCGTTGACGAGGTTACCGGTTGCGCCTTGGAAGGCAGCACGGTCAATCGTTCTGGTGGAGCTTGGGACTTCGAACTCGTTATCGATTACGGCATCATGGAAGGCGCCTTCGGTGATGGTCTTTACGCCGGCTGGAAGGATAAGAGTGCCAATGTGGGAGTTGGCGAAGGCATATGGTTGCTTCGTAATCTTCGTCCAGTTTGCAGCACCCATATCTATTGTGTCGAATGCGAGGCCGGAGAAGATACCGGTCGTACCATCGAGATCCGTGACGTTTTTGTCTGTGAAGACGAGGGTGCCAAAGCTGTCATTAGATAGGCCTTGCGTATAATTACAAACCTTATAGCGAGCGCCGTCTGGCCCTTCGTAATGACACCCCCTCTCTACGATATGCTGACTAAATAGCGTATAGAAGGTTTCAAATGGGAAACGATAATGGTTAGTCGGAAGAAGCGACGCATCAAAGCCCATATCTCCGATAGTCTCGATCATTACCATATGATGAGGCGCGATGATGCCAGAATAATCGATGAGCGATTGCGGGAAGTATTGGTAGGTGTCTGGCCTAGAAATTTCCGCTTTTACGAGGCGACCGAAGTCTGCATCTATTGTAATATCTCTAAGAGTCGGGATTCCAGTGAAGGCCGCATCGTTTAACCATTCAAGAGTATCTGGGATATATACGTCGCGGAGCCGCGTGCCTCGGAAGGCTTCTTCATCGATACGCCTGAGGTTTGGGGCGTAAAGGTCGGCAGTGAGGTTAGTATCGCCCCAAAATGCATGCGCGCCAATGAACTCAAGGCTCTCCGGAAGATGCGTGATTGTTGGCTTAAACTCAGACTCACGACAGCTATAGTCTGCGCAGTTAAATGCGCCGTCGCCAATTACTTTTAGTGTATCTGGGAGAATGAGTTCTTTTTCGATAATGGTCTGGCTAAAGGCTGCTACGCCAATAGTCTCAAGATTACTAGGCAAAATTAGCTCACCTAGAACAGCATAGTTAAAGCTATACGGGCGGAGAGTCTTCCATGGAGTTGCACTAATATCAAATTTATCGGCAGCCACGTAGTTGAACGGAATCCCGCTACAAGAAGTTGGCAAGCGCGGGTGCTCTGGGTCGACGACGCCATAGCCATAATTCCCGAGCTCCTCAGAAGCGACGACGAAAGGAGCCGTAACGGCCTTTTCAGTAAACGTAATCGTGCCAAATTTTTGCTTGTAGTTATTCAGCCTCGATTCGTATTTCAAACCCCACTTGGCGATCGTCTCTTGGTTGCCTGGGTAATCAAATGGGGAAACCGACCCAAACATCCCGCGGAACTCCGAGCCATAACCATTATCCGCTGGCGTGGTGGGGCGATCATGGCCCTCTTCGTAAATCAACATGTCTGGATCCAGCAGCGTAGTCGACCAAATCATCGGGCCATCCGGATTGTATACGTCTACATCAAAAGTAATGTCGTTAATGAAGTAGCAATAATGGAAAACGGCCCAGCCCATATACTCAAGCTTATCGTGGAGCACGATATTTCTAACCATCGTGCCGGCGAAGGCATCGTCGCCAAGGTATTTTAGGTTCGGGAAGTCCACATCAATGCTAAGCGGGTACATCTTCTTGAAAGCCGCCTGGCCAATGTATTCGATATTCCTCGGAATGTTTAATTCGAAGTTCGCAGTATAGGTGCTACCACCAAACGCAAGAGATCCAATGCCTTTTAGAGACTCTGGGAGTGAGACTTTTTCGAGTCTTCTGCCGTTCGAGGCATTGCATTCGGTGTCTGTCGGAGAGCAGCTATTCAGAGTCGATATGATGCCGTCTCCAGTGCTCCACGACCCTTCGTCGACAATAAAAGCCGAGCCGCCAATATACTCGTAGCCGTCGCCGACGATGATTTTCTTTAGACCGTGAAGGCCTTGGAAGTACTTCGGAGCAATGACGTTTTTCTTTTCATCTGGTTTTGCCCATTTCTTCTCTGGCTCATACATAGCGTCACATATATTGTCATATTTGTAGGCCCAGTAATTCGCGTTATTGCTAACATAGCCCATGCCGCAGTTGTTTTTCCAGGAATTCCCGTTCCAATAAGTGCCATCGGCGGATACATCCTCATGATACACGCCATAATCGTCGTAGTGGTGCGCATACAAATCCATCGAGAGATGCGTAGCGCTCACTTCTTCGTCTGCGGCGTACGGAGCGACAACATATAGCTCCTCGAGAGTAGTGCCGGGCTCTGCATCATTATTGTCAAACCAGTTATTGTTATCCAGGACTACCCAGAATGGGATAGCGGTACCGCTAGTCATGGTATCGTAGGCAACCGTAGCTTTCTTCATATTCCCATTGCCCTTGAAGAGCTCCGCGCCTAATCGAGTAATAGACTTCGGCAGATATATTTCAGTAATGTCATTATCTTTGAATGCCCGGTAGTCGATGCTCTCAACGCCCGTAAGGCTGATTTCAGTCAAGTCCGACCCCTCGAATGCGCTCGCCCCAATATTTTTGATGCCATATGAGCCAAAGTCGAATGACGTGAGGTTAGTTCCGGCAAAAGTCTCCGCTACTATCGTATCGACGCCATTTCCGAAGGCAATGCTCTCGATGTGGCGACAGTCCCTAAAGAGGCCTGCGCCAGTGTCTGTAGAGTTAATCGTTATATTTTTAACGTTTGTTCCCTGGAAGATTTGGTTACCGGTAAAAGGTGCTCCTGGAATTGTTACGGACGTATTGGTCTCATTAAAAGTAGAGTTCCTGAACGCTCCCCAACCGATGTAATTAAAGTTTTCTGGATTGAAGTTCGTAAGTTTTAGTTTGTAGTTCGCAAATACATCGCCGACGTGATAGGTTTCGACCTTATATTTTTGATTCAATACCCACTCGTTGAAATAGACGTAGCATGAGTTTGGGTCGTAGTCCCTGGCCGCAATGTTAGTATTTGTGATTGTATGACACCCCGCAAGCGGAAGGCCCTCGTTCCAGCCTGGCGCATACGCCTCTTGTTCTTCCATTGTCATTTCATTCCAGTTAGGTACAGCCTGCTCTATACCATCGAATTGCGTCAAGGTATTACTGTTAAAGTTGCAAGAATATTGATCCCATCTGCTGTTATAGGAAATCGTACAGACATATGGGACTATAATCCTTTTTGCGACCCGGTCAGAAATGACCATGTTCGGGCCGAATTTGAGTTCGGTTTCGACGTCTGGGTCAATGATTGGCTTGACGCCACTAATCTGAATCTTGCTCGTGCCGGTCATGTCGAGGACGGTCGTATTTGCGGTCGGCGTACGGCGCGTGAAGGAAGGATAGTCCGCATCCTGCTGGTCTGGGTCTGCGTCCATGAGGAAGTAAGTGTCGAGGTCGGCCGAAACGCCAGTGACGTTAGTCTTGAGCCAATCGAGGGAAGGCACCGTAACGGTCGTTGCGGTTGGGGTCTTGTCATAGAATTTGATCTGCAAATCATTGCCGGTTAGAACATATTCCCAGCGGGCGTCGCCATTCTCGACGATGCCAGCGGTATCGGCGAAAACCGAACTGCCACCGAATGCAGTAAATAATGCGCTAGCTAGGAACGCACAAAAAGCAACAAAGACCCATTTGTTGCATGTTTTTATTTTGGACATGACCTCTCCCTTTTTGTATGTATTTTGACCCTTTTATAAACTTATACCATAAGCATTTTGCGTTTGCAAGCATTCTTGCATAAAATGTCGAAAAATCCATCGTGCTATAATTAAACACATGGAACAAGAGAGGTTAACAAAGAAAAAACGATTCGATAAAAAGCTATTATTCTTGCCTGGCGCAGCAATTGTGGTTGCCGGCGTTGTTCTCGGCCTTCTCTTTATTCTTAACGGTGACGGCGAAGAGCATACTGTCTACGATTCAGATGCCTTCTTCCTTCGCGAGACTAGTTCGACGAGTTCCAATTATGCGCTGTTTAATAAAAACGGCGACAAGAAAACGGATTTCATTTTCAAATCCGTCAGCGCCTTCGTGGATGGCTATGCGCTCGTCCGTAATTCGGACAATAAATACGGAATTATTAATCAAGACGGCAACATGACGGTCGACTTCGGCGTACACGAAGATCTCGAAACGCGTGGTGGCCTATACGAAGCAACCGATGGTAATAAGCACACTATTATTAAAGGCAATGGTGACCTCGTCGTCGAGGACTATATCTACGCATTTGAGGCGAGTGGCGCCCCGTATCTCGCCGTCGAAACAGAAGCGCAGAAATATTCAATTTATAACGCGACTGGCGGCAAACTCCTGGAATTTAGCAGCCCGCTCCGCCCGGTTTTCAATACTTTCAATAAGAAAGTTGCGACCTCGCTGAGCTATAATGGTCATCTCGTTTTGCTCAATAATAAGACGCTCGGCAAAATTAAAGAGCAAGAGACGGACGTCGCTTATCGTCTGAGCGCAACTTCGGAGGATATGAAGACTTTCGTTCTGCGCGGTGCCGAGGGCGACAAGAGTATCTATGCCGTACTGCATGACGGCAAATTCCGCGAATATGGCAACGAATGTAGCGCCATCCTATTGACTGACAGCACTAGCTCGATTAAGGACCGCAAATACCTAACCTGCACGAAAGGCGACGGAGTCTATTTGATGCGCGGCCTCGACGTGACGGACATTAATATTAATGATGAAAATAATCGTGTCGTAGTTTTCGACGAAAAGCACTACGCTCGCTACAATAGCGCAGACAAGAAAGTTTCGATTTTCGTCGACAATTCCGAAAAGCTTTCTGTCAGCGCCGATACACTCCCGGTCATTCGTAGCAGAGGATATTTCGTAGTTAGCAACGCCGAGAAACACTCGAGGCTCTACGACCTTGATGGTAAGCAACTCCTTGAGCTCAATACGAATCGCGGAAGCCTGAACGGTCTCGATGATAACGAGCGCATTATCGTGAACGATCCGACCGCGCAGAGCATCAACGAGTACTATTACCTCGCCGACAAAGACGGCAAGGCTATCTCGAAAAAATACAGCTCCATCACTCGCCACGGCGAATACTATGCCGCAACTGATGCTGTTAATAAATCCGCTGACTTACTCAATAAGAACGGCGAAGTCGTAATTTCTGGCGACTATACTGCGTTCAAGTTTTATCGTGACGGCAAGCTCGTCTTCGGTCAAACCGGCGCCGACAAATACGACCTCATCGACATCAAAGGAAAGAGCGTAAAACAGTCACTCGCAGGCCAACTCTCGGTCGGCCAAGACGAATATTTTAGCATCAAGACTGACAACGAAACGGTCTACTATACCATCAAGGGCAAAGAATTTTATCGCCAAGCCAAGTAGCTGAATTCTCCCTGTCTGTATGCTATACTATATCTAGTATGTTAGATATTAATTTCATCCGTGCGAATCGTCAGAAAGTCGAGGATGCAATCCGCAACAAAGCTTACGAGATTGATCTTGACGAGATTTTGAAACTCGACGATTCTCGTAAAGAACTATCCAGAGAAATTGATGCCCTCCGCCAGGAGCGCAATCAAATTTCCGCCCAAATGAAGGGCGGCAAACCAGCCCCAGAATTAATCGAGAAGGGCAAAGAGCTAAAAGCTAAACTCGCCGAAATCGAGCCGAAGCTCGCCGAAGTCGAGGCTGAATATATCGCCAAGCTCAAGACCGTTCCGAACGTCCCAGAAGACGACGTTCCGATTGGTCTCACTGAAGACGACAACCAAGTCGCTGAGGTCTGTGGCGAGATTCCTGATATCAAGGATCCGAAGAATCATGCCGAGATTGCCTATGCTCGTGGCTGGCTCGACAAGGAGCGCGCTGCGAAGATCGCTGGTGCTCGCTTTGCTTATATTAAGGGCGACATGGTAAAGCTTCAGATGGCTGTTGTGAACTTCGTCATGAATAGTCTCACGGATGAAAATGTGATTAAAGAGATTATCGAGAAGGCCGGCCTCAAAGGTAAGATTTCCGAGAAGCCATTCACGATTGTGCTTCCTCCTCTCATGCTTCGCACTGAGGTTTATGATGCGATGGATCGCCTTGAGCCACGCGAGGACCGCTACAAGATTGAGGGTCAGGAACTTTGGCTCCAGGGTAGCGCCGAGCATGTCCTAGGCTCGATGCACATGAATGAGATTTTCGAAGAGAAAGAACTCCCAGTTCGTTATCTTGGCTATGCTACTAGCTTCCGCGAAGAGGCTGGCACTTATGGCAAGGATATGGAGGGTATCTTCCGCATGCATCAGTTTGACAAGCTTGAGATGGAAAGCTTCTCGACGAAGGATACTTCCCGTGCCGAGCACGAGTTCTTCGTTGCGATTCAGCGCTGGCTCGTCGAGCAGCTCGAGTTGCCTTATCGCGTGATTCGCAAGTGTACTTTCGATATTGGCAAACCAGATGCTCGCGGCATCGACATCGAGGTTTGGCTCCCTGGTCAGGGCAAGTATCGCGAGACGCATACCGCTGACTACATGACTGATTACCAGGCTCGTCGCCTTCAGACTCGCGTCCGCCGCGACAATGGTGATCTCGAACTCGTTCATACCAACGACGCGACTGCATTTGCACTCGGTCGTATTATGATTGCAATTATCGAAAACTATCAGAACCCAGATTGCACCGTGCGTGTTCCGAAGGTTCTGCAAAAATATTTGGATGGAAAGGAGAATATCTAAATGATCGATAATATTGAAATTAGTGGCTCAAATTACAAAGTCGAAGAGAGCTTCAAGAAGTATGTCGTTAAGCGCATCGGCAAACTCGACCGCCATCTTCCGCGCAACAACCGCAAAGATGTTGTCGTGAAGGTTGTCGTTTCCGAAGTTGACCGCGCTCATGGCAACAAGTATGAAATCTCCGTTTCCATGGACATCCCAGGTGGCAAGGTGCTCGCTGCGAAGGATCAGGCATCGAACGTTTACGCCGGTATCGATATTCTCGAGGCTAAGCTTGACGGTCAGATTCGCCGCTTTAAGACTGAGAAAACTAATTATGATAAGAAAGGATTCCTCAAGCGCTTTTTGAAGAAGTAGGCTGTGGTATACTAGAACGATGAAAGAGAGGAAGTCAGATAAGAAAAGGGTGGAAAAAGTAGCCAAACCAGCCAAAGCCAAAGAGACCAAGGCCAAGAAGGCTCCAAAAGACAAAAAACCTACAGACAAACTAGCCGACAAGACCGCAACGACCAAAGTTTTGCAGCATATTTTCGGTGATGCACAGAAGAAAACTCTCCATCGCTTGAAGAAGCGCGTTGATGAGATTAATAAACTCGGGCCAAAGTATGCCAAGATGGACAAGAAAGAGCTTAGCGGCCAGACTGAGAAGTTAAAAGCTCGCTTTGACAAGCTCAACAAGCAGGCAATTGCCGCCAAAGCTGTTGAGAAGGTCAAGGGCAAGAAAGCTAAGAAAGACGACAAAAAAGCTCCGAAGAAAATCGACAAGAAGGCTCGTATTGCTGCCGATAACAAGGTGCTCGATCAGATTCTTCCAGAGGCATTTGCTCTCGTTCGCGAGGCGAGCGACCGCGTCTTGAAGCTCCGTCCATTCGATGTCCAGCTCATCGGTGGTATCGTTCTTCACGAAGGCAACGTTGCTGAGATGAAGACTGGTGAAGGTAAGACTCTCGTTGCAACCTTGCCGGCATATCTTAATGCTTTGACTGGTCGCGGTGTCCATATTGTGACCGTTAACGACTACCTCGCACAGCGCGACGCTGGCTGGATGGGTGAGCTCTATGACTTCCTCGGGCTCTCTGTCGGTGTTATCATTAACGAAGCTAGCTTCCGCTATAATAAGTCTTACGAAAACGAGGATCACGACGATCCGCGCATGCGCCATCTCGAGCCATGCACCCGCAAGGAAGCTTATCTTTGCGACATTACCTATGGTACGAACAACGAATTCGGCTTCGATTATCTCCGCGACAACATGGTCAAGGATGCCGAATATCTCCGCCAGCGCGAATTGAACTTCGCGATCGTCGATGAGGTGGACTCCATCTTGATCGATGAGGCTCGTACCCCACTTATTATTTCTGCACCAGCTGCCGACAACCCAGAGAGCTACTATCAGTTCGCTAAGGTTTGCGCCCAGCTCGCTGACGAAGATTATATTGTCGATGAAAAACGCCGCACAGTTTCTCTGACCGATGCCGGTGTCGATAAGGTTCAAAAGATTCTTGGCGTAGAGACTCTCTACAGCACCGAGAATACTCGTATCGTTTATCACCTCGAGCAGGCTCTCCGCGCAGAGACTCTCTTCAAGCGCGATAAGGATTACGTCGTTACAAATTCTGGCGAAGTCATGATCGTCGATGAGCATACTGGTCGTCTCATGCATGGCCGCCGCTACAACGAAGGTCTCCACCAGGCTATCGAGGCAAAGGAAGGCGTCCAGGTTCGCGAGGAGTCTACTACGCTCGCTACGATTTCCTTCCAGAATTTCTTCCGCCTTTATAACAAGCTTTCCGGTATGACTGGTACGGCATTTACTGAGGCCGAGGAGTTCCAGCAGATTTACGCCCTCGATGTGATTCAGATTCCACCAAACAAGCCAATCATCCGCGTCGATAAGGACGACCTCATCTATCGTACCGAGGCTGCGAAGCTCAAGGCGATTGCGGACGAGATTAAGAAGTTCCACGAAAAGGGCCAACCGGTTCTCGTTGGCTCCGATTCTATTGCGAACAACGAACGCATCGCTGCCTACCTCGAGAAGGAAGGCGTCCCATTCGAAATTTTGAACGCAAAGAACAATGAGCGCGAGGCTGCGATTATCGCCAAGGCCGGTGAAAAGGGCGCAGTTACCCTCGCAACCAACATGGCAGGTCGTGGTACCGATATTAAGCTCGGCAAGGGCGTCGTCGAACTCGGCGGTCTCGCCGTGATTGGCACCGCTCGTCATGATTCTCGCCGCGTCGATAACCAGCTCCGTGGTCGTGGTGGCCGCCAGGGCGATCCAGGCACCACTCAGTTCTTCGTCTCTTGTGAAGATGACCTCATGCGCATCTTCCAGGGCGATCGTATTTCTATGATCATGAAGCGCCTTGGCGTCGACGATGATATGCCGCTCAGGAACCGTATGGTGAGCAAGACCCTTGAGTCCGCCCAGAAGCGCATCGAAGGTTTCAACTTTGATTCCCGCAAGAACGTCGTTCAGTACGATAACGTCATCAACCGTCACCGCAAGGTTGTCTATACGATGCGCCGCAAGATTCTCGACGGCGACAACATTCGCCCAGAGATTACTCGCCTTTACAAAGACGAAATCGCAGAGCTCGTCCAGTTTAGCTCTCGCGTGAATAAGAAATTCGTCGAAAACTTCAAGGCTGTCTTTGACCTCGACGAGGATCTCATCGAGTCCATCGGCCTCATGCGCCGCGAAAAAGACCGCAACAAGCTCGCCGTCGCCGCTATCGAAGAAATGTATCATGACAAGGAAGTCGAGTTCGGCGAGGACACTATGCGCAAGATTGAGCGCGAAGTTTATCTTAACGTTCTCGATACTCTCTGGATGCAACATCTCGAAAACATGCAGCATCTCCGCGAAGGTATCCACTGGCGCAGTGTTGGCCAGCGTGATCCACTCGTTGAGTATCGTGCCGAATCTCAGAAGCTCTTCGATGGTCTCCAGCGCGCTCTTCGCGAGGAAGTGATGAAGATTCTTCTCACGCTCCGCTTGCAAGAGGTTGCAGAAGTTTCCGATGATAAGTATGACACTGAGCTCACGAAGATGGCCGAAGGTGCCACCGAAAAGGGCGTCAACGAAGTGTCTGCTGGCGTTAAGAATATGGATGATGAGTTTGCGAAGGACGAGCATGGTGTAGGCAAAGCTGCTGAACGCCAGAGCAACGTCGGCACCAGCAAGAAGTCTGGCTCCGCTCGCAACACCGATCGCAATGCCAAGCGCAACGCGGCCCGCAAATCCAAAAAGCAGGCTCGCCAGAACAAGAAAAAAGGTCGTAGATAATTGAAACACTCAATAGAAGAAGTTAAGCTCAAATCTGGTGGGCGGGGGCTTTTGATTGACGCGCCAGAATCGCCGGTGCTCAACATCCGGGTTATTTTCCGTGCGGGCAACCGTTTCGTGAAGAAACCCGAGATTTATGAGGTCGCGCATCTCATGGAGCACATGGCTTTCGGTCGTAATGCTGAGTATCGCGATGAGCAGGCCTACGAGGCTGAGTTTACGAAAAATGGCGCCTACCACAACGCCTGGACTTCCGATTATTTTATCTGTTATGAGACAGAATGTGCTGATTTTGAATGGGAGCGCATCCTGCGCCTCCAGGAACTTGCCGTCGCGAAGCCGCGTTTCTGCGAAGAAGAATTGGCTTCCGAGAAGGGTAATGTTCGCTCTGAGCTCACCGGCTATCAGAACGATTATTCGCGCCTGATTTGGCCGAAGCTTCAGCAGTCGCTTGGTGAAAACGTCCTAACCTATGGCGAACGCCTTAAGACAATTAACGATATTGAGCTAAAAGATATCCGCGACCATCATCGCCGCACTCATACGGCGAATAATATGCAGTTCATTATTACTGGCAACCTTCATGGCCGCAAGCGCAAGATTATTAGCATGCTCGAAAACTGGGATTTGAAACCGGGCGAAAAGTTCGAGATCCCGCACTCAAACTACCAGGCCGCCGATCCAGTCGTGATTCGGCGCAAAGACGCCAGCAATATGTGCTTCGGTTTTTCGTTCGTGCTAAATCGTCCGCTCGAACCGTCCGAACAGTACGCGATGGGCTGTCTCAATCATATCTTGAACGGTACGATGAGTAGCAAGATTTTTGGCAAGGCGCGCAAAAAAGGCATCGTCTACGGCATGGGCTCGCAGACCGAATCCGATCGCTGGTCCAGTACTTGGGATTTCGACGGGGAAGTGAACTCCGAAAACGCCGCCGATCTTTTCGACCTTATCGCAGTCGAACTTGGTAAAGTGATCAATGGCGATATCAGTGAAGCCGACATTGCGGCCGCGAAGAGCTACGCGCTCGGTCGCCAACAGATGCTCGCACAGACTGCTGAACAGATCAGCAATTATTATCTTAAAGATTACATCACGACCGGCCGCTACGAGCCAATGTCTGACGCCGCAAAGATGGTCGAGAATATCGACAAGAGCTCCATCGTTCAGCTCGCCCGCCTCTTTATGCAATCTGGCATTTCCGGCCTCGCGACCGTCGGCACGATCAATAAGGCCGAGCTCGACGAGCTCTGGAACCGCATTCTCGAAACCGTATAAAAATTAGCCCTGTCGGGAATCCGGCAGGGCTTTTGCTCGTAACTAGCAAGTGATTACTTATATGGCGGCTTGGAGTAGCACAAGCATAATCACGAGCAGCACGGCTGCGCCCATGTAGAGTTTCATGGCCGCTTCGTGTTGGCGCTTCTTTTTGCGCTCCTTTTTGGAACACGAGTACACGTCAGCATCGTCGTGCATATCTTTCATACCTCCTTCCCCCAAGTATTGAAGACTATCTTTCTATTGTAGCATACATAAGCGAAATTGTCAAATATAACAGGGGCAGGGCAACAAAAATACCGACCCCGAAGGATCGGCATTTTCGAATCTTTTGAACGGTATTAGGCTTTGAGCTCTTTGCCGCTGAGCTTGTTCGCAAAGTCGGAAAGATAGAAGCCGATAACGCCACCAGCCACTGGGAAGATGACGTAGGTGACCAGCATTGGCCAGAGCTGACCCATGAGCGCGTCGAAGCCTTCGGCGTTAGATGGGAGCAAGCCGTACATAAAGGCGGCAGCTGGGTTCATGATAAAGATGTTGCCTTGCTGAATGCCAAGGAACTGGCCGGAAATCACAACCGCGAAGAGGTAAGCGAGGAAGATGCCACCTGCAACAACTGCTGCGAAGGTGAAAGCGCCACGCTTGAACTCGAGTGCGCGTGCGAAGAAGAACGCAATGATGATTGCGCCGATGAATTCGATCATCGTAATCGCCCAGAAGAAGCTGAAGCCTTCTGTTGCTGCAACGAGACCGTCTGCAGACGATAGCGTTGGAAGCATCACGGACTCTGCGGTGATGTTGCCACTAGCAATACCCTGGTTGTAGAAGTAGCTAATGAGCATGAAGCCGATCCAGGCACCGAGAAGCTGTGCGATGAGATAAAGCACGCCACGGATTGCCGAGACACGACGGCTAGCCATCATACCGGCGGTGATGATTGGGTTAATATGAGCACCAGAGAGTGCGAAGACCGCAGCGGTGATGCCAATATAAGCGAAAATCATGTAGAGCGGGTTGTAGAGACCGAGCGTCAAAGCGACGGCGGTGACCAAACCGGTACCGATGATTTCGCCAATCAAAGCGCCAATAATCTTGGTATCTTTGAAGATTGTTAGAATGTTTTCGTTTGGATCGCCCTTGCGAGCAAAGAATTCCTTTACTGGATTTTTCTTCTCGGAGACGATCTTGGTTTTTACTGTGCCCACCTTGGTTGCCTTGACTGCAGCTGCCTTTGGAGCAACTTTCGCGGCCTTGGCTGTAGTTTTCGACTTTGGAGCCGGCTTCTTTGCTGCAACTTTCTTGGCAGCAGGCTTCTTGGTCGACTTGGCTTTAGTTGTAGCCATTACACCTCCTGTTAATGTATGAACCTATTATAGCATATTCTGTTTGTGCTATACTTGATAAGTAATTAAGGAGGACCCGTGGGGATTTTAGTAGAGAAAGACGAAGAACGCAGCAAACTAGGCGAACGCATTAGCTCGGATTTGCGTGAGCGCGCCAAGAAAACTTCTCAGCGCGACGATCCAGATTTTGTCGAACAGTCCGAATACCTCAAGAACACGCAGAAGACGAATCGCTTTAGCTGGTTCTGGTTCGTGCTCGTCGCTCTCGCCGCGGTTTCGCTCGTTATCATTTTCGTAATTCACTAAAACTCAAGCCCGCTCCATATTTAGACGCGGGCTTTTTTATCTCTTAAAATGTGGTAAAATATATCTATTATGGCCACATTACAGGAACTAAAGGATGAGCTAAAGGCACTTGGTGCTGAATATGCAAAAATCAAGGACCTGCCGGCCGACCAACGTGCAGATTTTGGCAAAAAAATTAACGAACGTAAAAATCAACTAAACGCCGAAATCGCAGCCGCCGAGGCCGCTGCCGAACAGGAAGATGTCGCGCCACTCGATATTAGCGCGCCATGTGATATTAACGGGCAAATGCCGGAGTTTTTGACGGCGGACCAGGGCAGCCAACATCCATTGATGACTGAGCTCGACCGCGTTATCTCGATTTACCAGAGCATGGGCTTTGATGTTATCGAATCCGTCCAGCTCGATGATGAATACCATATGTTTGATAGCCTTAACTTCGCGAAGGGCCATCCCGCACGTGATGGTTACGATACCTTCCGCACCGAAGAAGGCTTTATCCCACCGGCTCACACCAGCACGATGCAGAACCGCGTTTTGAAGGCGAACGCCCACAAGCTCAAAGAGGGCAAGGCTATCGCCGTCGCTGTCCCGGGCCGCGTTTATCGCAACGAAGATATCGACGCCACTCACGAGCACACTTTCTATCAATGCGAGGGCGTTTATGTTTCCGAGGACTGCACGCTCGGTAACATGCTCGCAATTCTTCGCGAATTCTTCGAAAAGTACTATGGCCAGAAGCTGAACATCAAGACTCAGCCGGGCTACTTCCCATTCACTGAACCAAGTCTCGAATTCCTCATCGAAAAACCTGCCTCCCTCGGCGGCAAGGGTGATGGCTGGCTCGAAATGCTTGGCTGTGGCATGATTCATCCGAATGTTTTGAAGGCCGCGGGCATCGACCCGACCAAGTATCAGGGCTTCGCATGGGGCGGCGGTATCGATCGTCTCATCATGCTTCGCTATCAGTTGAACGACATCCGCTATCTCGAATCCGCAAAACTTGATTTCTTGAAGGAGTTCGCATGTTAGTTTCTCTTAATTGGCTAAAACAAGGCCTCGACAAAATTACTATCTCAGACGAAGAGCTCGTGAAACTTATCGGTGCTCGACTCGTCGAGGTCGAGGGCGTTATCGATAATACCCACAAATATGACAAAATCTACGCTGTTCAGGTGAAGTACTGCGAGAAAATCCCAGATACTCATCTTAGCCTCTGCAAGATCGACGATGGCGGCAAGGCCGAAGACGTCGAGCGCGATTCCGATGGCTACATCCAGGTTATGTGCGGCGCGCCAAATGTTCACGAAGGCATGTTTGCTGCTTGGATTGCGCCGGGCGCAATCGTCCCAGCAACTTTCGGCGCTGACGAGCCGTTCAAGATTGGCATGCGCAAGATGCTCGGCAAGTATGATTCCTACGGCATGATGGCCGGCGCCGACGAAGTTGACCTCGGCGACGACCACACTGGCATCATCGAGCTCGATAGCTCTGTTGCTGAACCAGGCAAGCCATTCGCAGAAATCTTCAATCTCAGCGACAAGATTCTCGACATTGAGAACAAATCCCTCACACATCGCCCAGATACCTTCGGCATTCTCGGTTTCCGCCGCGAAGTTGCCGGCATTCTTGGCCAGAAGTTCACTTCGCCAGAATGGTACCTCGATGGCAAGCAGGACTTTGAGAACGACAAGAGCGTGAAGCTCGACATCGAAATCGACGAAAAACTCTGCCCACGCTACACGGCTATTGTGCTCGAATCGACTGGCGACGAATATCCAAAGACGATTTCGACTGGCGCCACGCTCCTCGCGCGCGCCGGTATGCGCCCAATCGACCCTGTCGTCGACGCAACAAATCTTTGCATGCTTACCTACGGTCAGCCGCTTCATGCCTTTGATTACGACAAATTCGTCGCTGTTGGCGGCACCGATTCGCCAAAGATTATCGTTCGCGCCGCGAAGAAGGGCGAAAAGCTCGAACTCCTCGACGGCACGACGGTTGAACTCACTCCAGACGACATCGTCATTACGAGCAACGATATTCCAGTTGCACTCGCTGGCGCGATGGGTGGCAAGAGCACTGCTATCGATGAAAACACGAAGCGCATCATTCTCGAATCCGCAACCTTCAGCCTTTATAATCTCCGCAAGACGCAGATGGCGCACGGCATTTTCTCCGAGGCCATCACGCGCTTCACGAAGGGTCAGCCAGCCGGCCAAACTTTACCGGTCGCTCTCCGTTGTGCTCGCGATCTTCAGGCTTACTTCAAGCCGCTCGCAGCTTTCGACACCCAGAAAGATACTCCAGAGCCAATCGTTGTCGACGTTACGCTCGCTCAGATTAACGGCCTTCTCGGCTCGGACTTCTCGAGCAAGGACGTGAAGACGATTCTCGAAAACGTCGAATTCGCCGTCGCAGTCGATGGCGACAATATCTCGGTCACCGCACCATTCTGGCGCACCGACATTCATATCGCCGAAGACAT
The DNA here is from genome assembly GCA_946406645.1 of uncultured Candidatus Saccharibacteria bacterium. GTDB lineage: Bacteria > Patescibacteriota > Saccharimonadia > Saccharimonadales > Saccharimonadaceae > UBA2834. The sequence goes on from CAMJLD010000010.1 coordinate 15,681, forward strand.
CATCGAGGAAGTCGGCCGTCTCACTGGTTTCGACAATATCAAGCCAGTTCTTCCACTTCATGCTACCGCCGATCCGAACCCACTCTTCGCTTTGAAGACTCAGATTCGCAACATCCTTTCCGCCCGCGGCGCTAACGAAGTTTTGACTTATAGCTTTGTCCACGGCGACCTCATGGAAAAGGTTGGCCAGAAGCCAGAAAACGCATACAAGATTGTGAATTCCATTTCGCCAGACCTTCAGTATATCCGCCAGAGCATCGTGCCGAGCCTCCTCGACAAGAGCTACGGCAATCTCCGCGCTGGCTACAGCCGCTTCGCGCTCTACGAGATGAATCAGGTCTATCCAAAGAACCTCGGCCTCGACGACGACAAGACTCCGCAGGGTCTCCCACAGCTCGGCTTCGTCTTCGTTGACGGCAAAGAGCAGAGCAACTACTACCTCGCGAAGAAGTATCTCGAGAATCTTCTCGGCATCCTCGGCGCGAAGTTCGAACTCGCCAAATTCACGAATAGTGCAACCAATAGCTACTACGAGCCAAAGCGCTCCGCCGCTATTATCGCTGGCAACATGACTATCGGTTATCTCGGCGAAATCAAGGGCTCGGTCGCAAAGAGCTTCAAGCTCCCACGCGGCGTGGCCGCATTTGAGCTCGACCTCGTGGCGCTCCTCGCCCTCGCGCGTGGCGCTGCAGCAAAGACTTTCCGCCTCAGCAACTATCCATCGGTCTCTCGCGACTTGACGCTCACGGTCGCCGGCGACACTGCCTATGCTGAACTCGATGGCAAGATTCGCGACGCCTTGAAGGATTACATCTTCAAGCTCAGCCCGGTCTCAATCTACCAGGCCGACGGTTCCGAGACGAAGAATGTCAGCTTCCATCTTGAATTCGCTCACCCAGACAAAACTCTGACAAAAACCGAAATTCAAGATATAATGAATAAGTTAGAATCTATTAAGTAGGGTGGCAATAACGGAGGTAATATGATTGTAAACGAAGACAGAAGAACGTCACCAAAGCAGCGCATTATTATCGCATTAATTGCGGTTTTCATGCTCGCTAGCACTTTCGCCCTCTATGTTGGCATCGTGTTAAATTTTGAAAATAACGGTGGCACCACCAATACCACCAATGATATCAACAGGTTTTCTGAGCTCTATAACGATTATCAGAGCCGCAAGGCGGCGCGCGGCAAAGAACTTTCGGCAAAATATTTTGACCAGTTCAAAGATTATCGCAAAGAGGTGAAGGCCTTTAACGCGGCCGCTGCGACTACGCTTGAGACTCGCGACATTGTCGTCGGTGAAGGCCGCGAAATCACCTATGAATATGCGGATGAAAAGAAGGAAGAAATCTCTACCTTCGATACGAACTACGCCGCCTACTACATCGGTTGGCTCTCTGACGAAACCATCTTCGATTCCTCCTATAACAGCAAGGATGATCCGACTGCTTTGAACGATCCACTCATGGGCTCGACTGGCATGATTCAGGGGTGGCTCGAGGGCATTGAAGGTATGCGCCTCGGCGGTGTCCGCGAAATCACCATCCCGGCCGTTCTCGGTTACGGCGACAAGGAGCAGAACGACATTCCTGCCAACTCGCCGCTCAAATTCATCGTCATGCTTATCGAAAAGCCAGAACCACTCGAGGTATCTGACGAGCTCGAGCAGCTAGCCTATACCTATATGGGCATCTCTCTTCGCGCGCAGCAGTAGCATAAACGGGGATAGAAACATAAGCGCCATTGACTTTTTGGCGCTTTTGTGGTATAATGGACTTGTGAGTGCTATTTCGGCACTCTAGTACACTAAAATCACCATGAACGCACAAAGGGGGAATTTATCATGTTGTACGCTACTTTATCTGATCTTCTGTTGATTTGCCTCGCAATCTTAACGATTGGGGTAGCAGGAGTCACCATCGCTTTCTTGTTTGGATTCTTTAGAACCAATCTTAGAGCAACAAAGAAGAATGAATGGGAATTCAACTACTCGCTCAGAGCTAAAGAGTTGCCATTCGAAGGTTTACCGATTAGCAAGCAGAAGGCAATTTACCTTCCGTCGCTTACAGCATGTACTTTGTGTGTAAGTGCTATGCTGTTTGCTTTTGACTGGCTTGTTGTTCATCCGAATGCGCAGGCTATTTACGGCTGTTATCTTAAGCTTTTCCGCTCTTCTTATACTGAGAGCGCACTTAAGGCAACAAACCGTACGACTTGGTTTCTCTTATTTACTGTAGCAATTGCAATGGGTTTCGCGATGCGCTTCGGCCGTCGTCTCAGAACCCGCATGTTGCAGAAAAAGAACATGAAACAGGGGTACGTAGTACCCGTCAGAAGCCGTGGACTCTTGATTTACCCTACATGCTTTATTTGCACATTTGCGGAAGCAGTTTGCGACAAAGCATCAAAGAAATTCAAGAGAGCATTAGTAGCAGCTAGAAGGTGATTCAATTAAGAAAGGTCGGCAATTGTCGGCCTTTTTTAATGCCAAAGATTTTTCTTGCATTTCATTAAAGCCTATGCTTTAATGAAGAAAAGGGTCAAAACAAAACAGGAGAGGTCATGTCCAAAATAAAAACACGCAACAATTGGGTCTTTGTTGCTTTTTGTGCTTTCGGACTAAGCGCAATATTATCAGTTATTATTAATAATTCTGCATTTGCTGCCGGTAGCGGCATCGTCGAAAATGGCGACGCTCGCTGGGAATATATCCTAGAAGACGCCACCGCTGACAAACCACAGGTGCTCACGATTAAGTTCTACGATAAGACCCCATCCGCGACCACCATTACGGTCCCTTCTCTCGACTGGCTTAAAGCCAACGTCCCAGGTGCTTCGGCTGACCTCGACACCTACCTTTTGAAGAACGCCAATACGACCCAGCAAGACTCGAACTACTCTCCAACCCCAGCTCGCCGCACCGCAACGGCCAGCACGACCGTCCTCGACATGACGAATACCTCCAAGATCCAGATCTTTGGCGTAAAGCCAATTATCGACCCTAGCGTCGAGACTGAGCTCAAGTTCGGCCCGAACATGGTTATCGGCGAATCCGGCCACGACCTCAAGGTTACGGTTTCGACCTGCAAGATCGATATGAACACTTACGACGAATATTGGGACGAGGTTCTCTGTCGCGAAGGTGCAGACATTGAAATTGATCATTACGAACAATATGTTCCGGGCTGGGAAGACATGAGTGACGCCGACCAGGAAGCTTATGCTCCTTCGCTCCAGGAAGTCGCTGCTCTTCGCGGCTGTCAAGTAATCTGGGGCGGCTGGGTCTCTCCTGCTAGCGATTACAGCGAGGATGGCTGCTATATCGTCGAAAGCCGACCAGTCCGCACCGAAACCCAAATCGCGGGTAAGGCTTTTGGCGGCTACAAGCTAAAGCTCACGAATTTCACCCCAGCGAACTTCAATTACATCGGTTGGGGCGCCTTCGCGAACTCGACCTTCAACGAAGCAAACACTAGCATTGTCATCGACAGCAATGTCTATGGCGGTAGCAATATCTTCAGCAATACCAACATCAAGAACATTACGATTAATACTACAGACACCGGTGCCGGCCTCTTTAGAGATTGCCAGCACATCGAAAGCGTCACCTTCGGCAATGGCATCGATACGATCATCGAAGATACTTTCGCTGGTGCTAAGTTCGACAGTTTCGATTTTGGCGCGCATGGCATTAAGCGAATTAAGGCTCGTGCCTTTGAGGGCGCAGACCTCGGGTCGATTGATCTCACTGGTGTCGAGCGCCTGGATTATCGCGCATTCAGGAAGACTACCCTCACGGAAGTATATCTCCCGAAGTCCATCAACTATCTCGAAGTCGAGGTCTTTAGAGAGAGCAGCGAACTAAAGAAGGTTACTGTTGCGTATGATACGCAGAGAAGTGGCATGATCCATCCACTCTCCGAGGTGTTTGGCGATTCCGAGTATCATTCGAGCCCGCGCGACACTGATTCCAAGGTCGAAGAGCTCGTCGTTCTCGCACCATATGGCCAGGACGAACAGGTTGCGGCAGATCACCTTACGGTCGACGAATATCTGTACCATTATGATGACGAAATGAATTATCATGCCGAAGAAAGGCCGCGCTACTGTCTCGGCGTCAGCTCGAATGCAAACTACTGGTATTTCATTTATCCAGAGTGGAATGCGGACGTCACCTACGCCTGCGGCAAACAGCTTGTCGAACCAGAAAAACAGTGGGCAAAACCAGACGAGAAGAAGAACGTCATCGCGCCAATGTACTTCGCGAACTTCCATAACATCAGAAAGATTACGGTTGGCGATGGTTACGAGCACATCGGCATCAGCTCGTTCAATGATCCACGTGGTGACGGCTTCAGCTGGAGCTTTGGCGGATATGATAGATGCTCGAAGTCTGACACCGACTGCCAGAACGCTAAGTATCGCAGGATCGAAAAGATTGACATCGCTGATTCTGTGAAGAGCATTGGTGCGCTTGCCTTCGGTAAGGCTTGGTATCCAAACATGGAAGTCAACATTCCGCGAAATATCGAGTTTATTGGCCAAGCGGCATTCAAGCAAATGTTCACGCTCGAAATTGACGTCGACTTCCCGAACCTCAAGTTCCTCGGCGACGACGCATTCACTGGCACCCTCGTCAGAAACATTCACCTCTACGACAGCCTCGAGTATATGGGCTGGTATGTCTTCCACGAATGTGCCGGCATCAGAGACATTATCTTCGATCTCGACTTCTTCAACCCAGACAATATGATTCTTGCAAGCAAAGCCTTGCTCGATGACGAGTCCTGGAGCAAATTCGGCGGCTCAGAGGGCAACGTCTATAAGAAGTTCTTATCCCAATTCGGCGGCGAGTCAATATCTAGGACTCAATGGTCGGCAGAAACGCAGGCTGAATGGGGCCTCGCGAGCGTCGAAAGCTGCAACTATGGTTACTGCCAGAAGTACGGTAAGATTGTCTTTACCGAAAAAGCAGTGACTGCGCCATATGTCCAGGCGGCTAGTGGCTATCGCTACAGCGGTATCATCGATTCTGATATTGTTGCCGATCCTAACGCAAGCGGACCTGGCGACGACATATCCATGTCTGGCCCAACCGGTCATTACTTTGGTCAGGTAAACGCCAGCGAAGTAGACTTCGGCGCCACGCCGTGGAAGGCCATCTCTCCATTCATCTTCCACCACGGCCAAATCGGCAAGCTCACGCTCCCGAGTGGCGTCGAAACAATTGGCGCGATGGCGTTCACTGATGCATTAATTGAGGAGGAGGTAGTCTTGCCGAGCACGCTCAAAGTTATCGGTGATGGAGCATTCTTCTGCAATGCTTCCCAGTATCGCAACTGCGGCGATGGTACAACCATCAAAGACTTGCCTGAGGGTCTCGAATATATCGGCGACCGTGCCTTCTGGGGGGACAAGAATTTGACTGCGAGCCTACACTCTCCAAACCTCAAGCGCTTAGGCTACGAAGCCTTCCGTGACACGAGACTTGTAGACGTCTACATTCCAGACACTCTTGAATTCTTGCGTCCAGGGACCTTCGCTCGGATTCCAACTTTACGCGATATTACAATTGATGCCGACTGGGCAAGAATTGCGTCTGCGCCTTATGCTGGACCAGAGACATATGATAGCTTCCCTCAATCATTGATTGATTACACAGAGGGGCTTTACCCGACATGGAAGGTTCTCGATCGAAACTTCATCCCTGATCCGCAGGGGAGCGGCGCAACCGAAACAGTAGAAACATTCTATACAGTCTTCAATAAGACGGAAATGTATGGGACCTGCGAAGACCAAGTATTTGTGCCTGGCTATGGCTGGCGGTATATAAAGTGTTCCGGTCAGATTGAGGCCGGCGACGAATATGGCTCACTTGTCTTCACCGATAAGAACGTGACGGAAATCGACGGCTCTACTGGTTACTTCTCTGGCTTGACCTTCGGCACCGTAGATATGGGCGCCACTAGCTGGACTAAAATCACGGAACAGCCATATGCCTTTGCTAACGCAAATATCGGCACTCTAATCCTCCCAGGCGGTCTCAAGACCGTCACCGAAGGCGCCTTCCACGATGCTACGATAGGTGGCGAGTTCGAAGTTCCAGCAACCACAAAGACAATCGATCGTGCGGCCTTCCAGGGCGCAACTGGTACCATCG
>CAMJLD010000011.1 GCA_946406645.1 uncultured Candidatus Saccharibacteria bacterium
ATTACGTACTATTTGCCGATGATTGCTGGCGCAATTGCGTTCAATATCTACAACAGTAAGGGCGCAATGAAAGAAATCGAAGAGATGACGAAGAAAGGATAGTTATGAAGCAGGAATTCGTTAGGCTAAAATCTACCGATAATATTGAGATGCCTGGCATCTTGTCGAGTCCAGAAGGCGGCAGTGATACGATCGTGCTTCACGTCCATGGCCTAAATGGCAACTTCTACGAGAATAGATTCCTAGATGCGCTTGTCGATGCATATATCTCAAAGGGCTATGCGTTTTTGGCTTTCAATAACCGCGGTAGAGACTTCCTGACCGAGCTCTTGCAGGGTGACGAGTTCGTCGTTATTGGTGGTTGTAAAGAGCGCTTTAAAGATTGTTTACTCGATCTTGATGGCGCCGTAGAATGGGCGAAGAGCCGTGGCTTTACCAAGATTATCCTTTCCGGCCATAGTTATGGCTGCAATAAAGTTGCCTATTACTATGCTCAGAGAAAAGATCCTGCCATCAAGAAGATTGTCCTTATGGCGCCTTGTGATATTCCGGAAGAGCCAAAGCATTTCCTCGGTATCGAAGAATACGAGAAGGTGAAGTCTGAGGCTGAGAGGTGTGTAAATGCTGGTAATGAAGACGCGCTAATTGACTACCCTGTTATGGGCGATAATAGATGTGCGGCTGGGACTTTCTGCCGCGATTTCTTGGCTGGTGGCGATAATGATTTCTTCCGCTATGTCGACGGCGCAGAAGGCCAGAGCGCGGTGCTCCAGAGCATCGACGTGCCGGTATTAATAGTTTTTGGCACAGCAGACGAATGCATGAAGACGCAGCCGATTGACGTCGTGAAGGGCTATCTTACCAATAATATTCGCGACTGCAAGATTGAGATTATTGATGGCGCAAGCCATACTTATCGAAACGGCTTAGAACAATTGGGCGAAGTTATTAGGAATAACTAATTATTGCTGAACTGGTTTGCCGGCGCGCTTGTCGGTGTCGCTGTGTTTGTGGTAGCTGATGTTGCGGCCCTTCTTCTGGATGGCTGGCTTGTCGTCTTTTGGTGCGGTTTTCTTGCTCTGCTCAGCAACGATACGGCCGAGGTCTTTTAGGCTTGGGCCGGTTTCTTTTCCCTCGGCTTTGCTAGGGGAAATCTTTTGCTTGCGGAATTCGGCCTGCGGGGTGAACTCGAAGACTGGCTTTTCTCTCTTGGCAGTAGCGGCCTGCATCTGCGAACCGCGTTCGCCAGCTTCGCGACCGGAGTCGGAAAGATTTTTCTTCCATTTCTCGGCGGCCTCGATATTTTCGCGGATTTCCTCCTCGACAATCGAGCGGCTGCGAGCGTAGTTCATGCGTGAATACTTGATAATCTCTGGCGTGAGATCGTTTGGTGCCTTCGGAATACTGAGTGTCGTTGCCGAGAATGCAGGAGTCTTTTCGCCGTTAATAATCATCGAGACGACGAAGTGGCGGTTATTGAGATTGAGGAGGTCCTGCGCCTCGAAGATTGGCTCGAATTGCTTCGAGAGGATTGGCGCGTCGTCAGCGGAAACGCGGAAGCTAATCGTTGTACCGACGTTGCCAAAGACGGCGTCGCGAACCGCGTCGGTCATCTGGCTAGTGTACTGGTTGGCGACGGTGAGGTTGAGACCGTATTTGCGTGCCTCAGAAAGAATGACTGCGAAGGAATCGGTGGCAAAGTTCTGGAACTCGTCGACGTAGAGATAGAACGGACGACGATCTTCGATATTGGCGATATCGCTACGGCTCATAGCGGCGAGCTGGATCTTTGTAACGAGGAAGCTACCGAGAATAGCGGCGTTGTCCTCACCGATAAGACCCTTCGATAGATTTACGACAAGAATCTTGCCTTCGTCCATGATTTTGCGGACGTCGAAGCTAGATTTTGGCTGGCCAATAATATTACGAATGATTGGATTGGCCGTGAAGGCGCCGACCTTGTTGAGCACTGGTGCGACAGATTCGGTAACCTGCTTGTCGCCCCAGGAGCCGAACTCTTGCTTCCAGAACTGAAGAACGGTCACGTCCTGGCAATATTCGAGGGTTTCCTTGCGGAACTCTTTGTCCGTAAGCATGCGTGAGATATCTAGGAGTGTAGTTTCTGGGCGGTCGAGGAGCGCGAGTAATGTATAGCGCAAAATATGCTCAAGGCGTGGGCCCCAAGAGTCGCCGAACATGCGCTTCAACACGCCGATGACCTCAGAGGAGATATTTGGCTTGCGTGCCGGATCGTAAACTTCGAGTGGGTTGAAGGCCATTGGGAATTGCGTATCGGCAGGGTTGAAATAGACGACGTCTTTGATGCGGTTCTCTGGGATGAACTTGAGGTTGTCCATCGCGAGGTCGCCGTGTGGATCGATAATACAATAACCCTGGTTGTGATAAATATCGCTAAGCGCGAAAAGCGTGAGGAGACCAGACTTACCGGAGCCGGTCTGACCAATGATATAGACATGGCGGCTACGGTCTTTGCGGTACATGCCAAACTGATGCTTGATACCGCGGAAATCTGTGAGACCAAATGCGGAAAGATTCTCGTCGTAGCTCGAGTTACCAGTAAGCATTGGAAGCTTAGCCGGTGGCTCAGCGGTCTTGCTGGAGGCCCAGACGATGTTTGGCGTCTCTACATTCATGTGTGGGAGGTGATAGACGCTAGCAAGCTCGGAGATATTCAAAATGAAGCCATGATTAGTGAACTGACGAGTCTTATAGGCATCGAGCGCGTTCTTGTCGAAAGTGCCGCCAATCATCTTGAAGCCATTGAGGTTGGTTGAGTTGAACTGCTTGAAAGTACCGACGAGGCCTTGCATATTAAGCTTCGCGTTGACCTGGTCTTGGCCCACGTAGGCGAGGCGAATCTTTACCTCATAACCAAGCTTTGTAGCCTTCTCTTCGGCCTTCGCGATTTGTGTCTTAGCACGTTCGCTAAGCTCGACGGCCGAGTCGGATTTCGTGCCGCCCTCTGGTGGTTTCCAAAGCGCCTCGACGAGCTGCGCAAACCAAGCAAAGTCGATATTGCCGAGGCTAAAGCCTTTGCCGGATTTTACTTTCTGAATCCAGCGGTCGGTCTTCGTGTGCCAGTCGTCGGCGATAGGACGAGTAAGAATTTGAATCCAAAGTTCTTCGCCGCCATCCGGATTGAGCTTCGCGAGTGTACCAGTGATACCAGCGAGTGGGTCGACCTCGAAGGATTCAAAGGTCTTAATTGGTAAGGCGTCATCGTAAATAAGAGAAATCTCTGAGCAGTAAGTAACCGGATACTGCGTGCGGCGATCGACGTAGTCTTCCTTCATGCGGTAAATCTGCACGCTAGGATACTGGGAATAAATCTGGCCTTCCACGAAGCTCTGGAGAACTTTTGGCACCCAGACAAAGAAACGGATTTGGTTGCCGGTCGAGGCAATTTCGAAAGACAAATGCTCCTGGACGCCGCCGGAGTGCTTTAGCTCATTTCTATCACGAAGAATACCGTGAAGCGAGGCAAAAAGCTGTTCGGCGCTAAGCTCTTTTTTATCATTGTCCTTTGGAATCTCGAGCATCAAAAGCACGGAGTCCACGTTCAGAACTTTTAGACGATTCAGCTTTCTGTAATTGCGAATAGTCAAGATAGCAAGAATAGCAACGATAGAAATCCAGACAATTGGCGTGGCAAGAAAATGAATAACGTGCTCCATAGATATATTTTAGCATAAACGTGTCATTATCGCTACTAATTCTATATGGGAAATGCGGTATAATTTAAGGTAATGGCAAAACGCAAAATTCTATTCACGTCACATACGGCGAACTTTAGTAAGTTTAATCGTCCATTAATGCGCATGCTCCGCGGTACGCTCGAGGAGCCATATAAGGAGCTAAATATGGGCGGCTGGCAGGTCGACTATGCCTCGGCGAACGAAGAGCCGGTGAAGGATGCGGACAATGTCTATACGATTGATTTTGCGCGTAGCCCACTACGCTTCGACAAGCATATCAAGGCCTATCGCCAACTCAAGAAGCTAATAAACGAAAATCATTATGACGTCATCCATACTCATACGCCGGTTGGCTCGATTGTGACGCGTTGGGCGGCGAAAAAAGCGAGAAAACATGGCACGAAGGTAATTTATACTTGCCACGGCTTTCATTTTTACGATGGCGCACCGAAGAAAAACTGGTTGATTTATTATCGTGCAGAGCGTCAAGCGGCAAAGTTCACTGATCTTCTCATCACGATTAATCGCGAAGATTATAGGCGCGCAAAGAAGGATTTTGAGTGCCCGGTTGAGATGATTGACGGCGTGGGCGTCGATACAGCGCGTTTTGCGAAGACGACGAAGAAGGAGCAAACGGAAGCGCGTGAGAAATATGGTCTCGCAAAAGACGATTTTGTGATTTGCTATCTTGCGGAATTCACGAAGAATAAGAATCAGCGTATGCTCGTCGAGGCGGCGGCACCACTAATGAAAGACAATCCGAAATTGAAACTGCTCTTCCTTGGCGAAGGCCCCTGCATGGATGAGGTAAAAACGCTCGCCAAGAGTCTCGGTGTCGAAAAACAATGCTTCTTCCCTGGCTATATTCGCGATCAGTATGCGGCACTAGTCCAGAGCTGCAATCTCTACACTTCCCTAAGCATTCGCGAAGGCTTGGGTCTTGGCGTGCTAGAGGCGCTTTATTGCGGTTTGCCGATTATCGTGACGGACAACCGCGGTCACCGTGATATCGTGGATGGCAATAAGAAGTATCTCGTTTCTGCAACTGATGCGGCGGCGCTTACAAAGAAACTGCGTGAGGCGGTTCGTCATCCGGAAGAATATAAGTTGGCCTTCCCGGAGCGCTATACGTTGAGTAATTCCCTGAGCGAAATGAAGGCGATTTACGAGGAGATTTTAGGATGAAAAAACAGAAGATTTTGCATGTTCTTGGCGGCCTAGACCACGGTGGCGCCGAGTCATTTTTAATGAACGCACTGCGCTTTATCGACCATAGCAAATACGAGTTCGGTATCGCGACTTTTATGCAGCCTAAGAATGGCGAGAAGTTCGACTTTGAAGATGAGTTAAAGAAGATGGGGGTGAAATTATATCATGTGGCGGATAATCGCTTTAAAAACCCGCTAAAGTTCGAGAATGACATTGCGAAAATAGTGAAGGATAACGGATATAAAACTGTTCATAGTCACATTGATTTTATGTCGGCATTAGTGCTAACTGGCGCGAAAAAAGGTGGCGCGACGAAGCGTATTGCACATTCGCACAGTACGAATAACATGAAGATTAATTCGAAACCGATGCAGGTAGTGAGTGGTGTGCTGCGTAGGAAGCTAAATCGCGTGGCGACGGACCGCGTGGCTTGCGGCGAGGATGCTGGCAAGTTCTTATTTGGCGCGAAACAAAGATTCGTCGTCGTTCATAACGGCATTGATCTTGAGCGTTTTCGTTTCAATGCGAATACGCGCCACAAAATGCGCGAGCAGTGCGGTTTTAATGAGGACGATATGATTCTTTTGAATGTCGGCCGCTATGAGAAGGTGAAAAACCACGAGAAGTTGATTGATATTTTTGGCGATTATTCGAGGAAGCATAAGAATGCGCATCTTTTGATTATTGGTGATGGTTCCTTGAAAGAGGCGCTTGAGGAAAAGATTGCGAGTGAGCGGCTCGAGAAGAGCGTTACTCTCCTTCCGTCGCAGGATAAGGTTGAACGCTACTTTATGATGGCGGACGTTTTCGTGATGCCTTCCCTGTTCGAGGGGATTCCGAATGTTGGCATCGAGGCGCAAGCTTGCGGCATGAAGTGTCTATTCAGTGATAAGGTTCCGAAGGAAGTAAAGATTCTTGATTCAACGGAATTCATTCCGCTGAATGGCGATTGGCTCAAGGCGATAAAGCGTGCCGAGAATCGCAATATGGCTACAAAGCAGCCCGGCATGAAAGCCTTTAATATCAAAGAGACGGTAAAGATTCTAGAGTCGGTTTACGACAAATAAAAATATCCCCGGCAGTCGGGGATATTTTTTGAAGTCACAGTTTTCGTTAGGCTAATTTGTAGCAATCTTTGCCGACGCGGGTGTAGAGAGCTTTGTTCTGGAGGTTTAGGAGAACGGTGGTTTCCTTGACCTTGCGCTCTTTTAGGACCTGCTTGACGATTTCCTTGCGGCTGAGGCCTTCGTCGCCAGCTTTCTTCAAAATCTTCGTAATGATGTCTGCGACGGTACCCTTGCTGAAGCCCCAGCTATCGAGCGCGTAGATACCGCGGCCGATGAGGACGAAGCGAGAATCCTTGATGAGCTCGTTATGGATAGCCTGGGTGGTCACATTCTTACGCTTGAAGTCGGAAGCGGAGATTGCCTTTGCGATATCGCTGAAGTGCATTGGCTCTTTCTTCTCTTCGAGAATAACGAAAATCTTGTCGCGAATGTTCTTTGGGTTAACAGTTGGCCACTTGGCGAGACCCCACTGACCATTGAGAGTCGAGAGGAGCTTGCTGACGCGAGCGATTGCCTCGATGTGGCTTGGGTGTTCGTAGTTAAGCTTGGCATCAAGCTGATCGACGCTCATTGGAGCCTTGTTGGCTTTGATGATAGCGACGATTTCGTCAGTCTTGTTGCGAATGTCTTTTTCGCTACCATATTCGGCGATGCCGACAGCGGTGTGATACTTATCGTTTTCAGAGACGATGCTAAGATTTGGCGAGATTTCGCCGAGGAAACAGAACTGTGCCTTTTCAGTGGCGTTTGGCTCTTTGCCAAGAATTTTGCTTGCTAGGTCGCTGATGCGTGCAACGCGGCCCATTTCGGTAAGGTTACGAATAATAAGTTTTTCGGCGGCTGCGAGATCGCTAATTTTGCCATCTTCGGCGGAATTCTCTAGACGGATAAGAATTGCCTTTTCGAGCTGGCGAACGCGTTCGCGTGTAATAGATAACATTTCTCCAATTTGTTCAAGGGTCTCTTTGTGACCGTTGAGCCCGAAGCGACGCGATATAATTTCTCTTTCGCGCTCTTGTTCGATGATGTTTAGACTGTTTGTGATTGCTTTGGCAATCGTTTCCGCATTGTTCATAATGCTGCCGTTTTTCCTTACCTTTCCGTCTATTTGGTATTATGTCAACCCGCAAAAATCTTGCAAGTTGTATCTTATTTTTTAAAATTTTAACACTATTTTATAATGTTGTCAACAAGCAAATTTACTTCACTTACTTAGTATTATAACAGAACTTTTACAAAAAAAGAAAATAATTTTTTTAAACTTTTAAACGCAAGCGAATTGTTATCTTGTAATTGCGCTTATGCTTATTTTTGGGCATTAAAAACCCGGGGATTAACCCCGGGCGTTTAGGACACTTCAGCTGCTTTTGCTTCAGCCACTTCGAGGGTGTAGATCAAGAACCCTTGCATGTGTAGTCACCTCCTAATACAGAAAATCATGCCTTTTCTAGAACGGTAATCGTAGTGAACTTCCCAGATCAATTCAGATTTCTCTTTTTCTTGCTCAATTTGCGTAACCTTAAACGTAAGAATCCATGCGTCGTAGTTCTTGTTTATAGCTGTGACAACTCCGGTGATTTCGCCGGAATCGGTCGCGAAGAAGATTTTCCTCTGCTTGTCTGGATCGGCTAACAGGCTAATTGCCTGTTCGTCTGCTTCGGTTTTCTTGTAGACTTTCGGCTTTTTGCCTTCCTTTTTAAGCTTTTCGGCTTCGGCTTCTCTTCTGATTCGCTCTTCGAGCCATTTTCTGATTGTTTCTTGGTCTTTGAAGCTATTTTCAATTCTTCGCTTGCTAGGACCTTCATTAATTACTATCGATGTACACATAAAAATTTCCCCCTTTGGTAATGTGCGTATTTTTGGTGAATATCCGTATATTATATCAAAAAAAATGAAAAAAGTCAAGCATTCTCAGATACTAAAAAGACCCCAGTATGGAGACTGGGGCTTTGTGTGTGGTTATAATGTGCGCCAGACTAATCTGGAACTCCACTATTATAACATATTATTTTTTAGCGCTCTTCTTGGTGCGTTTGGCGGGGCGACGGGTGGCCTTCGGCTTGTTGGTGAGATATTCTTCGGCCTGCTCTTTCGTGACGGTTTTCGGATCAACGTCTTTTGGAATGCGAGCAAAGTTGCGGCGGCCCGGGCCCTTTACGTACGGACCGTAAGCGCCGTTAATAATCTGGATTTCGCCCCAGTCGGCGATGTAGGAGTCGCGTTTTGCTTCGTAGAGCGGCTCGGCTTCTTCGAGGGTGACGGTATATGGATCGAAATCTTTGAGTGGGATATTGTACTTCCCCGCCTTGAGGTATGGGCCAAATGGACCGGAGGCGGCAATAATCTCTGCACCGTCTTTAGCGGTGCCGAGTATGCGCGGTAACTGAGGTAGAGCGAGCTGCTTGAGCGCCTGGTCGAGCGTGACGGTTTTAACGGATTTGCGCTTTGGAAGTGGCGCAAAACGAGGCTTCTCACCAGTTTCTTTCTCGTTGTCGCCGAGCTGGATGAAGCCGCCGTTCTTGCCAACCTTGGCATAGATAGCCTTGCCGGTTTCTGGGTCGTGGCCGAGGAGGCGAGCGTTGTTGTAGCGTTCGATGCCCTCACTGGCATTCACGTCGGCGTTGAATGGACCATAGAAATCGCGGAGCATCTTGACGCGGTCAAGTTTTGCCTCAGCGATAAGGTCGAGCTCTTTTTCGATATTTGCAGTGAACTTGTAATCGACGATGTTCTTGAAGTGATCAACGAGGAAGGCGGCAATGAGTTCGCCGATTGGCGTCGGGAGGAGTTTACCCTTGTTGGCGCCGAACTTTTCGGTGACTTTTTCTTCGCTAATCTGGCCGTTTTCGAGCTTAAACTGGATAATCTCGCGTTCTTCGCCTTCGCTCTCGCCTTTTTCGACGTAGCCGCGGGCCTGGATGGCGGTCATGATTGTAGCATAAGTGGATGGGCGGCCAATGCCGAGCTCTTCGAGCTTCTTCACGAGCGAACCTTCGGTATAGCGGGCTGGCGGCTTGGCGTAGTTTTGCTTTGCGATGATGCTGGCGGCGGTTAGTCTGTCGCCGACAGTAAGCTTTGGCAATTCACTATCTTTAATACGACCGTAAACCTTGAGGAAGCCGTCGAAAGTGACGACTTCGCCCTTCCCCTCGAAGAAGTATTCGGTTGGTGTAGTGACCTTGATGGTGGTCTTCTCGAGCTGAGCGTCGGCCATCTGAGTGGCGAGTGCGCGGGCGCGAATCAAAGCGTAAAGGCGCTTTTCGTAATCGTTCTTACCGGCAGTTTCGACCTCAATGTGGGTCGGGCGGATAGCCTCGTGGGCTTCCTGAGCGCTGGCGTCCTTGGTCTTGAAGTTGCGAACCTTGACATACTTTTTGCCGTAGTTGCTCTCGACGTAACCGGAAATAGTGGCGATTGCCTGTTTAGAGAGGTTTAGGCTATCGGTACGATGGTAAGTAATGTGACCAGCCTGGTAAAGGGCCTGAGCGGCCTGCATGGTGGTCTTGGCGCTGTAGCCGAGCTTGGCATTGGCTTCGATCTGCATGGAAGCAGTCGTGAATGGTGGCTGCGGTTTGCGCTCGCTCGGGGCGGTTTCGACGGCGTTGACGGTATATTCTGCGCCAATGAGCTTATTTAGGAAGGCTTTAACGTCGTTCTCGTTGTCGAAATCATGGTCGAGGTTAGCGGCAAAGCCGAAGTCGCCAGAGACTTTGTACGTATATTTGCTAGCGAATTTCTCGATAGACTGTTCGCGCTCGACGATGAGGCGGAGGGCTGGGCTCTGGACGCGACCAGCGGAAATGGCGCCTGGGACCTTCTTGCGGACGACGCCGGAGAGATTGAAACCGACGAGCATATCGAGAGTTTGGCGAGCCTGCTGGCTAGCGACCATGTCCATATCGACGACGCGCGGTGCTTTAATGGCAGCTTCGAGCGCTGGCTTGGTAATTTCATGGAAAGTAATACGAGCAGTGTCTTTCGGGAGTCCTAGGACCTCGCAAAGGTGCCAAGAAATCGCTTCTCCCTCGCGGTCTTCATCCGTTGCGAGCCAGACTTTGTCGGCTTCTTTGGCGGCTTTTTTAAGATCGGCAATAATATTTTTGTGCCCAGGGTCAACCTCGTAGGTGACGTCAAAAGTATTCTTGTCGACCTTAGTATCTTTGCGAATATGCCCCACGCTCGCGAGCACGGTAAAATCTGACCCGAGATATTTCTCGATGGTCTGTGCTTTGGCGGGAGACTCTACTATTACTAAATTCTTGCTCATACTGTTATATATTAGCACACTAAATTTTGGCGGTGCGTGCTAGCAACAATAGCACAGAAAATGTAAGCCGTCAAAATTATTGGCCGAATCGGTGATTTTATTTTTTCGCTTTATAGACGTCATTCCAGGAGTAAACCGGGGTTGGTTTGCTCTCTGGTGCGGCGTCGTCGTTTTTGTCTGTATCGGTCGAAGCGGCTGGCTCCTCTGGCGCAGTGGTCGGTTCGGTTGAAGTGCCTGTGCTCTGTTTGGAATTGTCAGCAAGGCCGTCATCGGCGTCTGCGGAATCCGTGGCTTCTGGGGTGATGGTTGGCTCTTTCTCGCTCTTTTTACGCTTAGAGACGATGAGAATAATAAGGGCGATGAGGAGCGCAATGTTGACGCAAATGGAGGCAATTAGGCCAATGATTAGGCCGAGGTCGTTCGGTTTCGACTCTTCCGCTTTTGCGATGGTTCCGCATGGCTTGCAGGCTTCTTTGCGCGTGACGACGATGGTAATTTTGTTTTGCGAGCCGTCTTCGGCGGTGACAACGATTTCTATGGTGTTCTCGCCAACTTCAAGCGTGTGTTCGCCGGATCCGACGACGGTGGCTTTTTCGTCTTCAGCGGCGGCATTAATAATGACCGTCTCGGCGTCGTTTGGTACGGTTAGGATGTAATTATTGTCGTTGGTTTTTTCTAGTTCGTAGCCTTCTGCAGATAGGCTTTTGAGTGCGTTGTTAGTTGATTTTGGGGCTTCTGGTTCTGGGTTTTGGGCTGCCGGGGCAGGCGTCATCGTCGGAGCAGGTTTTGCGGCTGGAGTTTGGGTAGGAGTTGGAGTCGGAGCTGGTTTTTCGGTCACGGTTACCGTTCTGGTGCCGGAGACATTGGCGGCATTGCCGGTTGCAGCCGAGGTGACGTCGCCGGAAAGGGTGAGAGTGATTGTGCCCTTGCCGGTGGCCTTGCAACTTGCAGTGAAGGTTCTATTGGCGTCCTCGGCATCGGCCGTAGCGTCTGCTTGGTGGATAGCGCAACCACTTACTGGGCCGGTTGAGGTTACGTGGACATTCCAAGCAGCAGCAGAGTTCACATTCACTGTGGCGGTAAAGCTATCGCCGACATAGACACTACCAGAGCTTACCGACAGGCTCCCAGACGCCGCGATGGCGTTTGCGGAAAATAGCGCTGCGATGATTATTGCTAGTATTGATGCTTGAACCTTTTTCATTGTTTCCTTCCTAATTAATTGGTTTTGAACCTAATAAATGCTGTCTTATTCTCAGCAAGTCGTCTGACATAATTGCGTTCGTGCTAGCGCCGTTCGTGTTGACGTTGGCAGCCTTGAAATATACGCCTTTTAGTAGGCTTGTTCCGAGTAGGTGCTTCCGGATGCTTAGGAGGTCGGCAGAATTGATTTGTCCGTCGCCGCTTGGGTCGCCAGTGATGATATTGGTGAACTCCTTTAGTATTGTTGAGCCTGCCTTGATTCTAGTTTTGCTGCCTGTATATACGTTCTTTGTCGTACTGTGCGTATCAACTTCGGCGCTGATGCCGGCGCTGAGCGTGATGTTGCTCTTAAATTCGCTAGCAGAGGTGTTGGCAGCGATTTTGCTGATTGTCTTTTCGCTTTCGTTGGCGGTATAGTTTTTGATTTGATAGGCCGGGTTAGGAACCGTAATGCGCCACTTGAATGTGATATCCGAATTACTTCCGTCGCTCCAGCGCGTGGCGGTTTTGCTTTTTAGTTTAATTGTGATAGTGTACTCGCCAACGTTCGAGGCGTTGACGGTCCCACTCCGTGTCATTGTATTCGAATCGAAGCCGTTGATGGCCGGCTGGATCGATGCGCCCGTGTAGACATAGTCTGTCTTCGTGATCGTTGGCTTCTGGACTGGAGTATAAACGCTAGTCTGGGCGCCGTCTTCGCCGAAGCAGTAGCCTTGGCCTTCGATGGTCGCGCACTCATTTCTGATGGCGCTGCCCAGCGCTCCCTCGGTAATATCGTTTTTGTCCGTTCGGAAGTAGTAGTATTCCCCTTCGATTTCTACGAGCCCTAAAACCGATGAGGCTGCTGGCCCAGCAGTGACGTCGTTTTCTTCGGTCCTGAAATAGTAGAGATTGCCTTCGAGCTCTGCGAAGCCGGTGATAGCGGCGCCCATCGGCCCCGGTTTGATTTCGTCATCTTTCGTCCTGAATAGGGAGAAGCTGACGATCTTGTCTCCGCTTATGGTCGCTATCCTTCCGGTGATCATCTTGCTGTCAGAGTTGAGATAATAGTATTTCCCTTCGATTTCTACGAGCCCCTTTTCGTCGAGTAGGCTGTTGCTTCGGATGTAATACCTTTCACTCCCGTATGAGTACCAACGCGGAGTGATAACGTTTTCAATTAGGCTTGGCGCGTTTTTGTATTCCCCTGCTCCGGCGTTGTAATTATTAATTTCATAATTATTGCTCGTGAATGAGGCCACGATCGCGCTGTCTGACTGGCTTGTATAGTAGGTGTCCCCTCCGTGTTTTTTCAGGTATAAGTTCCCTACGACGTGGCCATCTTGTGGGTAGGCCTCGCCGGTTTCGGGGTCGGTGACATGGGTAGCGGTTATAATGTAAGTCTTTGGGGATAGCTTATCGAGCAAGCTCGTAGGGTTCAATAGGCCGTCGCCGTGGGATGAGGCTTTCATGATATCCACTGGGCCAATAATATCGTCGACGGGGCTCATGGCGTAGTGCAGCGCGTCGCCAAGGAGCGCTGTTTTTGTATTCGAATCTCGATGCTCGATGTAGGCGACGATAGAGTTCCGGTCTTCTTTGCTCTCTGTCCTGGAAGCGACACCAGCGTTATTGTCTAGGATATTATAGAGCTTGATGTCGAAGTCGCCGAATGCGAGGCTAATATTATATTCCATCCACGATCCGTGGGCGGCAGAATCCACGTCAATCGTCAGCGAGCCGATAAAGCTGTTGCCGACGGCCATCGCGCCGCTGGCGGAGGCGTCGCATTTCTTTGACGTGTCGCATTCGATTGCGCTTTGCTCCCTTATGAGGTAAAGCATCCCCGCGTAATAATCAAAATTGTTTCGAGTAGTCTCCTCTACCTGACTCTCTTTATAGAAGACAATTGTGTGACTGTCGATAAAGCTCGTCAATTCCGAGATTCCTCCGATGTGGCCGGAGTGGTTATGGGTAATTATAATAAAATCAAGCTTATTGCAGCCGATGGAATTCAAGTAGTTGGCGACCTTGGTGCCGTTGTCGTTTGGGTCGGTTTGGCTCGGGTTGATGCTAGCGAAAGCTGAGCTGGGGCTTGGGCTCATCGTGTCGACGAGGCCAAAATGCCCGTTGCTTTCGACAACGATTGCATCGGCGGAATTACTTTCGTTTTTAATGAAGTGAATGCGATCGTCTACGCTGTCTGCATCCGCTGTCCTTGGGGCGAAAACTAAGAATGGCGCGACGGCGACAAAAACAAGTAAAACTATAATCGCCGGGCTCTTGTTGATATGCCTTCGCATTACGTTAAATATATCATAAAAGCATTAGAATTATAAGAATTTTTGCCATCAAAAAGCCTCAGGTAAGGGTGGGCATCACCTGAGGCTATTTGACCCTTTAAACACACCTCTCGTGGTACCGGAAGACGGAAGCGCGACCCACCTCACACAAATGGGGTCCGCCGGTTTAAAGGGGTTGCTAGCCTTAGAAACTTGCATTCTAAGTGGAGGTAATACTTTTCACTTCAGACTATAGAAGAAATCTGAAGGCCGAATGGGTTTCTAGGGCACGCAACAATTGTTAAAACTAAGTTTTAACAAAGTTATAGATTATTTAGGTGCAGTACTTAGCCTTTCAGCTAAAACTGTACTCATTTTATCACTTATTTGCTTATAAGTCAATAGTTTTTCAACACTTTTTTTGAATTTCAATAGGATTTGGGGCGATTTTTGGCGCTTTTAACCTCTATTGACAGAGGTCAAAGCGCTTATTGTTATTTTGTAAAAAAGTGTTATAAAATGCGCTAAAAATGGCTATTTTGCAATAAAATTGGCGATTTCGCTAAGAATTTCTGGCAGTTTTTCGTGTTCTGCGGGGGTAAATTTTGAAAGCACGAAATTGACGTCGCCGAGTTGCTGGCGGAGCTGATCGTTGCCGGTGCCGAGGCGGAGGCGCGGAAAATCTTCGCCAATATGCTGAATCGTGGACTTTAGACCGTTATTGCCGCCGGCGCTTCCCCGTTCGCGGAAGCGGATCTGGCCGAATGGTAGGTTGAAATCGTCGCAAACAATAAGAAGATCCGCGTCTTTGTAGAAACTAGTGACAGCCTGGACGCTCTGCCCGACCTCATTGTAGAAAGTCTGTGGCTTGACTAGAAGTAAATCATTTTCGCTGTCCTGGGCCACCAGAGCCTTCATACGGGGCTTTTCAATCCAAGTTAGCTTGTGGACCTTGGCATAAAAATCCAGCGCCAGGAAGCCGAAATTATGGCGCGTAAAGTTATACTGGTTGCCCGGGTTGCCAAAACCCACAATGATTTTCATGGTTCCATTATACCCTATTCTTGACGCTTTGGTCCGTTTATGTCATAGTTAAGGCACGGATGCTACCTTATGGAATGGCGTCTAGTATCTTTGAAAGAAGGTGGTATTGGATGCGTGAAGACGACAAGCTTGCGCGCTTGTTGAAGGAGAACAGGACACTTATTGTTATGTGTATTGTTTTCATAGTGTTCACTATCGGCGCTGTAAGCTATACGAAGACTACGGTCACTAGATTTATGACGAAAGATGCGGCTCGAACTACAACGGTTCGTGCCGTCATGGCTCTCGAGCCTGAATTGGAAGGCGCCGATGAGAGTGAGATAGAGATTGACACGACGTCAATCGTATACAGAGGTAGATATATTAATCTCTGCGATGCCTCGGAGACAATCGTTGAACAATACTATGACGATTATTGCGTCTGGAATTTCATTGCTCTGATTGGTGGCACGATAATATTTGCACTGATCGCTTTTACTGCCCTTGTAACTGCAATTAGCGAGATAAAGGGCCTTAAAAATAAACGAAAAGTCGTAAATGCACAGCCCGCCAGCCAACCTTAAATAACCGCCCCCCCTACCGGGGGCGGTTTAAATTTGCTAAGAGAAAATGAAAAACCGGAGCGAATGGGCTCCGGTTTTTAAGTAGAATGTGCCTTGGAATTAAATTGGTGCTTTGTGGTAGCTGCGGTAGATGATCTTTGCGCCATCGCGTTGCGTCAAGTCGCCATCAAATTTGAGGATAACCACATTTTTGTCGCCAGCAACGCGTCGAATAAATCTTGCGAGTGGGTTGCCGTACCAGCCGTAGGCGTTACGGATTTGGGTCGGGTCACCACAAATGAAGATTCTCGAGCCCGTGTTGATACGCTCAGTTGCGGTACGAATCTGGTACTCTTTGAAGAATTCGGCTTCGTCGAGTAAGAAGACTGTATTCGTGAAGCTATCGCCGTTGAGCTGACCGGCAGAGGTGATATTGATGTTTTTCATAATCGACTCTGCTTGCCTCACAATATCGAAACTAGTCATTTGTCCGCCGCCTTCCTTTTTGTTTCTCTGAGCGGTTAGAAATGCTTGGATATTATGATAATAGCCATCAAGATTATCTCTCAATTTGGCCCAGCGGTCGCCGGGGACTGCGCCGAGCTTATCTCCCATCATACGATCGGGTGGACAAGCCCAGATTTGGTCATAAATAGCATTCTCTCTTCTCCTCATGGAGGATGCCGGATACTTCTGGTTCTTCTTCTCCTCTGGTACGTACGCAGTGTAATCAATGCCAGACTGTGCGATTGCGCCAACGAGCGGTATGAAGGTCTTGCCACAGCCGGCCGCGCCGTAAAAGATGCAGGCCGTCAGCCCGCGTTCGATGGGTGCGTAGGTCGCCTCGAATGCCATCGCCTGTCTTGCGTTTTTCGGTTCAATATTCATAGGAACGCGAGAACTGTTGAAGTATTTGAGGTGATCGAGCGTCCCCGATTCCGGGTTATACATGCCGACGTTTTCGAAGTCTTTGACTGCTTCGGTCGGAAACCTAAACTCGACAAATTCATTCGGTAGGAGCGGGCTATTGGCAAAACATTCCCAATCGGATATGTCGACCGAAGTACTTTTTATCCAGAGCTGTTCGTACTCTAGAGGAAGGTCGACTACGCGATAACCAGTATAAATGCTGGGGCTAAGGAAATACGCCTTGACTCGCGCGAGCTTTGCGTCGGTAATCATTGACGGTTGGCTCGTGATAATCGTTGCGTCCCAGACTTTAGCGCAAGCTATCGTGTGGACAGTGTTGCTCGACGAGTTTCCGTCGTGATTGCGCGGATCCAGAATAATCTTTGCGCCCGAATCCGGGTATGTAAACTCGAAGAGAAATTCTTCTCCGACTCCTACGACTGTCGAATTATCTGTAATTTTGATGAGATACTGTGATAATTCGATGGCTATGGCTCCACGATCGTCGTCGTCTGTCTCCCAGACGCGCAATTTTTGGTTATATAGCGCAATTGGGATAATCAGCTTTTTGCAAATCGGGGTGCTGTGATCTATGTCGAGAATTTCCGGAAAATTTAGGGCCGCATCTAGGTTCAGGATGTAAGTGTTGTCGTCCTTTAGGTATAGATTATTAAGCATAGACATACCTCCTTTTCTAATTCCAATGTGTAAAACTACGAACAAAATAGGCATCCTTGATGAAAAGATGCCCACCTGCTTATGGCGTATTATAGCACTTCGGAGCTTGCCGGTGTAGAGGAGTTTTCTTGGTTTTCGCCGTTGTCTGGTTTTGGCATACGAGCTCCTCACTAGTTTCAATTCATTTGGCGAATCGTTAAGAAAAACTGAATTGTTTGCTTTTTGCTCGCGCTTTGCCACCCCTGTTAATTCTTGACTTTTCGCTGAAAATATGGTAATTTATCAGCAGAAGAGTTTTTGTATCTTAACAGGAGGTCAGGCCTATGTTGTTCGTTAATCATTTTTTAGTTTTCTGGTACATATCTATCCCGACGGCGCTTGCGGTTTTGGTTTTTATCATAATAACGATTAAGCATGCGTTGCTTCGGAGACATATCAATGCGGACGAGAAGCTCGCGCGCGAGGCGGTAGCTCATTGTTTAGGATATAGCGCCGACCAAGCGGAAGGATTGAGGATTGTACGCCGTATTTACGGCGGAAAAGACGAAGGTTTTATGGTTAGTATTGCGGGTGAACTGATTGTCGTTCCCCGATATGCTGCGATCTATCCTAAAACCATGAAGGAGCGCGGAATGTATGAAGCTAGCAGAGCGGTCGAGGCTCATTTGGGAAAGTATAGACGCGCGACTCGCGTCGACTATGTAATGTGCTTCGTTCTCGTCTCTTGCCTGGCCACATATATGGCGTCCATGATTTATTATCTTTATACGCTAACTTAAACTCTTCTAACCACGCTTTCGTAGCGTGGTTTTTCTTGGGGCGGGCGCTTATGCTTATTATTGACTTTTTCGGCGTTTTGTGGTATAATGGAAATATAGGTATGCTGCTAAGTCAGCTAGGTTGTTTACAAATACAGCGCACACAGGAGGTGTAAAAAATGGGTACGAAGATTTATAAGGTGGGGATAATAATATCATTGGTAGCCCTGCCCATCTGTTTGGTGGGTTTTGTGCTTTCCTTAGTTTTATTGCCAAATCACCTCGATACTAAAATTCAAGATGCAAAGACAAGCATTGCTGAAAGAATGCCAGAGTTCAGGGGCGTTTTGCCAGAAAAGATTCATTTCTGCAGAGAAGATACGCCCGACGGAGCTCTCTTCTATGTTCGCGCCGATAATAGCGACTATGATCCCCTAACTGGCGGTATGGTTTTAGCTAATTCGGACGACATCGGTGAAGACAAGCTCGTCACCGATCAAGAGCTTTATGCTACTCTGAGCGGTCTGGGGCTTAGGTCTGACGGTCAGTATGCGATTGAGGAGGCCATCTGGACTCCGGCTTTCGTTTTCCTCCTGGGCGCAATTGTCGCCGCGATAGTAGGCTGGTCCTGCTATGTGATCATTCGTATGGGCGTAGGGCGAGAGACCCCTATTGGCTTAGCTTTAAGAATGACCAGGAAGAATCTCAATTACGATCCGATGAAGGACGCGATTAAATGATCCATGGCGAAAAATCCCTCGGGTTTCATCCCGGGGATTTTTTAATCTCTGTTTCTAAAGCTAAAGAAGATAGGTGTGCCGCCGAAGTCGAAGGCTTCGCGGAGGCGGCGTTCGAGGTAACGCTTGTAACTCCAGTGGAGGAGGCTAAGATTGCTACCGTAGACGACAAACCATGGCGGGCAAGTATCGGTCTGGACCATGTAGCGGAGCTTTGGATGAGTATTCTTGAGGCCGGCCGGCGGATGAGAATTGACGGCATCGGTGAGTAGTTTATTGAGGTCGGAGGTCTTAAGCTCGGCGTGGCGCGCGGCGTCGATCTGGGTGGCGAGCTCGAAAATCTTCGTCACGTTTTTGCCGGTAACGGAGCTCGTTAGGACGACTGGCGCGTATGGGATGAAATTGAAATCGTATTCGAGATTATCTAGAATTTCGTCGCTGCTCTTACCTTCGAGGTCAGTCTTCGTGACGACAAGAATAATGCCCTTTCCGGCATCGACAATCTGGCCGGCGAGGGTTTGGTCGAGCTTGGAATGCGGCTCGGTGCTATCAATAAGCATGCAGCAAACGTCAGCTTCTTCGATGGCGGCGAGGCTGCGAAGCGCGCTGAATTTCTCAATGCCTACTTCGCGTTTGCCTGGTCTGCGGAGGCCGGCGGTGTCGAGCAATTCAATCGTGCGCCCCTTGTAGCGAACCTCGGTGCGGTTAACATCGCGGGTGGTACCGGCGAGGTTGGCAACCACGGCTTGCTGCTTTTCGGCGAGCGAGTTAAAGAGGCTGGATTTGCCGACATTTGGGCGACCGATGAGCGCAATCTTGATGCGGTCATCCGGTTCTTCTTCCCTTTCGCGCATGTCGAAACCGAGGTCTTTTAGCTCGGAAATGATTTTGGCGCGAAGTTCGTTGAGGCCAATGCCGGTCGTCGCGGAGACGCGAATTGGGTTCTTGGCGCCAAGCGTGAGGAATTCTTCGTCCGGGAGTGCTTCGCCGAGGTCGGCTTTATTGAGCAAGAAAAGAATTGGCTTGCCGGATTTGAAAGCCTTCTTGGCGATCATCTTGTCGTTATGATCTGGATATTTGCTGCTATCGAGCGCGAGCAAGATGAGGTCGGCGTTAGCGATGGCGTCTTCGATTTGGTCCTGGATATGAGTCTCGAACTCATCGTCTGGGTCCTTGAGACCGGCGGTATCGACGAGAACATAGCGGTTGTCGACGCGGCTTACAACGTTATCGCGAGTGGTGCCCGCTTCGCGTGCAACAATAGCCGTCGCCTTGTGAACGAGGCGATTAAAGAGGCTGGATTTGCCAGCATTGGTCTGGCCAATGATTGCGACGACAGGTAATTTCATAGTTTTATTTTAGCAAACTGCTACGCTTTTTCCAGAGGCGGAAGAAGCAGAAAATAGCAATATAAAGCAGAACACCGCCGACGCCCGCGAGAGTATCGACGAGGACATCACCTGCGCTACCGTTGCGGCCAGCTACTGTGAGCTGGTGTACTTCGTCGAGGGCGCCGTAGGCAATCGTGAAGATGATTGGATAGACGACCTGGGTGTAGCGCGGGAAGCTAACTGGGTGAAGGCCTTTGATAAAGCTGGTTGCGCTGTAGCCGAGGGCGCCAAAGAGGACGAAGTGAGCGATTTTGCGCGCCATTTCGTTCGAGAGACCCCAAAAAGAGGCAACTGCGCTAGATTCTGCATCGGAGACCGCGCCACTGCGGGACGAGAAGACCCAGATGAGAATTGCGAAAAATATTGGAAAGACGATACGCCAGTAGCGTTTGATGTAGTTCATGCTTGCTAAGCTCCCAAATTATTTCTGTTATTATACTATATTTTGGCTAGATACGCAAACTTGGCAACAGATTTGCAATCTTGGCGATTTTTTGTTAAAATATCTCCCAGTGGTCCCGTCGTCTAGTGGTCCAGGACGTCTGGTTCTCATCCAGAAAATCAAGGGTTCGACTCCCTTCGGGATCACCACA
>CAMJLD010000012.1 GCA_946406645.1 uncultured Candidatus Saccharibacteria bacterium
AGAGCAGCTCATTCGTAACGAGCAGGTCGCTGGTTCGATCCCAGTCAACGGCTCCATTTTTTTGGCTTGAAAAATTGACAGTCCTATAACCATAAGCTATATTTATGGTAGGAAAGGTCAATGAAGAGATTAAAACAAAAGAAGAGCAAAAAGTTTCTTTTGATTACGCCTGTTCTAACATTAGTTGTGGTGGGCGCTGGCCTTTTGATTGTCTACGCATTGAGCCATAATAGTACTGTCGTGACGAACAATATCCCGGTAGGTACCGGTACGGTCCAGATTGTTGACGATTCTGATCTGGGCTTCGGTAAGAAGGAGGTCTCCTTCGTGAATAGTGATGCAAACGGCATTCCGATGCTTCTTCGTATCGGTTATAGTGAGACCTGGAAAGATGGCGATAATAATGCTGTTAGTAACGTATATAACGGAAATAACGTCGTCACAAAAACTTGGACGAGCGCATTTACTGACGATTTCGTAGATGGTGGCGACGGTTGGTATTATTATGAAAAATTATTGAATCCGAGCGATAGCGTGAAGGTGATTACGGCGATTGCGCTCGCTGAGCCTTCTTATGCGGCATATGATTATGATTTGAATTTCCGCTTTGAGGCGATTCAGGCAAATTCCGAGGCAGCGACGACACTATGGTCGAAGACGGCGACGATTAATACTGAAACTAGCGCAGTCACATGGACGTTCTAAAGAAAATTGTTCATATTTTGAGTTTCGTTTGTTATGGGCTGATTGCGGTCTATGCGCTTATTTGCGCGCCAATGATTTTTGGCTTGAAACCAGAGGTTGTGACGACGGGTTCGATGACGCCAACCTATAATATTGGCTCGATTATTTATTACAAGAAGGTCGATAAGGCAGAGATTCAGGTGGGCGACGCAGTGTCTTATCGGATGGACAATGGAGAGATTGTCACGCACCGTGTGGTAGATACCGAAAATGGAAATTTCATCACGCAGGGCGATGCAAACAACGTTAAAGATGCTTCGCCGGTGCCTTATGACAATGTTGAGGGGAAGATTGTGGGGCCAGCGATTCCGGTTCTTGGCTATGCGGTGGCATTTGTCAACACTCACATCTTCGTTGTCTTTATTGTGGTTGCTATACTGCTGGCAGAATTCTTGCTGAGCAACATAAATTGTGGTAAGATAAGCGTAAGCGAGAAAGGTCAATCACAAGAGAAAGAAGATCAAGCCTAGCTCATTCGAGAGACTATAAAAAACTTTTAATGAAAGGGAATCAATGAAGAATAAAAAACCAATCATCGCGCTCGTGGCACTAGTCGCAGTTGGCCTCGTTGGTGCGACAATTGCTTACTTCACTAGTGAAGTAACGCTCGATAACGTCTTTACGACGGCTACTTACAAGACGAAGACGACTGAGACTTTCTCGTCTCCTAGCGATTGGCTTCCAGGCACTACTACGCCAAAGACCATCGAGACCGAGAACGAGGGTACGATTCCTGTCGTAGTACGCGCAACCCTTTCTGAGGCATGGACTGATGAGAACGGCGACGCTGTTGCGATTGCAAATTATCGTGATTACACCACGATTAATACGCAGAACATTGGTACCGGCTCCGATCAGTGGACGCTCCATACTGATGGCAAGTATTACTTCAACCGTCAGCTCGCCGCAAAGGGTAGCACGACTGACAAGACGACCTCTTTCATCAGCGGCGTCACTTTGAATGCTAACGTTGCTTCCAGCCAAACTTGTACTGAAACTGGCGAGATTGGCCATGGCACCTATACGAAGACCTGCACCACCGGTATTACCGGCATCGGTAAGGGCACTTACACTTTGACAATTACCGTTGAGACTGTACAGGCCGACAAATGTGCTCAGGCTTGGACCGGCGCTCCTACGAGCATCTGCCCAACCAATTAAGTTGTAAAACAAAAATTTAAAATACAGGAGTAGTTGATGAAGAAGATATTCGCAATATTGTTCGCTAGTATCATCATCGCTACTCCTGTTTTTGCGGAAGAGAAAAATAGAGTCTACGTCTACGAACAAGACGAAAAGGTTTATTACGATAGTAAGTCGTTCGATAGTCGATTCATGGTCCATGAGAATATGGTTCCTGGGGATTCATTTAGCGATACGCTCGTGGTTGAGAATGGGACATCGTACGAACATGATATTTATTTCAAGATTGCACTAGACGAGTCGAATACAAATAACGCAAAAGATTTGCTTGATTATATCGACATGAAAGTGTACGTAAATGGCGCGCTTTTCTATGACGGTAAGGCGAAGGGCAAGGATTATCGAAGTGAAGGCGTCGATTTGACAGATGCGGTGCTTATTAAGCGCTTTGCGGCACACGAGTCCGTTTCGATGCGCGTAGAGACGCATTTTGACGAGAACTATGAGGATATCGAAAATCACGATGTTGCGCGCACGCATTGGCTATTCTATCTGTCTGATCAGCCAGAAAAGCCGGAAGAGATTACGCCGAGTCCACGCACTTATGATGACTTTAACCCTTGGCTATTTGTAGTCTTCGGCGTGTCGGCTGCAGTGCTTGTCGCCGTGGTGGTTTACGAGATTATTCAGAAGAAGAAAGACAAGAAGAAGTAGTGAGAGTCTCCGCGGTGGGCGGAGATTTTTTGTGCTTTTTATGGTAAAATTAAAGCATCGCTATGAAAGAATTAGCAGAAGATTTTAAGTCGATTGCAAAAAAAGATCGAAGCTTGTTTTGGTGGATGACCATAGATTTCTTGCTTAGTTTATGGTTGTTTTTGATACCGATTTTTCGTTTAGTGCCGGGTGGCCCAAGGATTTGGGTTTGGTACTCGGACATTAATAGCTATGGCCAGAGCGACTGGTGGTATTTGCTCGGCTTTTCGATTGTTGCTTTGACGCTTGGCGTCGGCCACATCTTGCTCGCCGCTCGACTTTGGTCGAAGCGCGGTAAGGATATCGCGCGTCTATTTCTCGCCGTTTCTACGATTATTATCCTGATCGGTGTTAAATTTCTACTGAATATTGTCGGGGAAGGATAAATGTCGAAAGTCATCGAGATACCGGTGGGAAAACGCTCTCTAAAGTATCGCTTTTTTGAGATTCTACCGTTTTTCTTGAGTGTCGCGATGATTGCTGCGCTATTTATTTTGTCGGCAATTAACCCAGTTTTGGCATCGGCATATTTGCTCGTGATTGTGATTATGAGCTTTGTGAAGGCGATTGGTGTGGCTGTACGTACGATCCAGGGCTACAAGCTCCTAAAGAAGGGCATGAAGGTCAAATGGTCGAAGCGTTTGGCTGAGCTTGAGAATCCCGCAGATAGTTACGATAGGCTCGCTGGCACGAAAAGCGAGAGTTATGACTATAAGCAGCATTTGCGTAATCTACGCATGATGGCGGCGGCTGAGGATGGCTATTTCCCGAAGCCGAGCGAGGTCTATCATGCGGTGATCGTGACGATGTATAACGAGACGCTAGACGTTTTGATGCCGACTTTTGAGAGTTTAGTTAAGACAACTTATCCGAAGGAGCGCATGATTGTGGTGCTCGCCTATGAGGAGCGCGGTGGCGAGGCGGCGGAGAAGGTTGCAATGACGCTTCAGAGGAATTATGCGAAGAAATTTGGCACTTTCTTGATGTCGAAGCATCCAGATGGACTGAAAAATGAGGTTGTTGGTAAGGGCGGTAATATTACCTATGCCGGTAAGATGCTCAAGAAATATGTGAAGGATCAGAATATGCGCTATGGCAACGTGATTGTGACGACGCTTGACAGCGATAACCGTCCACACGAGTGCTATTTTGATCAGGTGGCGTATGAATATATTGTGCACGAGGATAGAAAGCGTCTGAGCTATCAACCGGTTTCGCTGTTTACGAATAATATTTGGGATGCGCCGGCGGTGACGCGCGTGATTGCGTCGACGAACTCGTTCTGGAACATTATTTGCGCAATGCGCCCGCATGCTTTGCGCAACTTTGCATCGCACTCGCAGCCGCTCGATGCGCTTGTGGAGACGAATTTCTGGAGCACGCGCACAATCGTGGAGGACGGGCATCAGTACTGGCGTTCTTATCTGTATTTTGACGGCGATTATGAGGTTTTGCCGATTCGTGCGCCGATTTATCAAGACGCGGTGCTTTCGAATACTTTCTGGAAGACGCTCAAGGCGCAGTGGGTGCAGCTCAGGCGCTGGGACTACGGCGCATCGGATGTGGCGTACGTGGGCGATAATTTGTTCTCGAAGAAGAGAACCGCGCCGATTATGGGACTACTCCCGAAGTTTATCCGTTTGCTTGATGGCCATGTGACGCTTGCGGCGACCGCACCGATTGTGATGTTCGGTGGTTGGGTGCCGATGCTATTTAGTGTGCAGTCGCGCGATCTCGTTTCGCATAATTTGCCGATTGTGGTTAGCTATGTGGAAGCGGTTGCGGCGCTTGGTATTTTCATCTCGTTGATTTTGTCGATTAAGATGCTTCCGCCGAAGCCGGCAAAGTATCGCAATTCGAGAAAGTTTATGATGGTTTTGCAGTGGGCGATTTCGCCGATTATCTCGATTATTTATTCGTCGTTTTGCGCGTTCTATTCGCAGTTCCGCCTCGCGTCGGGCTTCTATATGGAGAAGTTTGACGTGACGGATAAGGCTGTAAAGAAATAATTGTCGCTAGTCGTCAAAAACATTGAACTTATGCTTCACGGTGCCGCGAATGTGCGGTATTTTTGTTGCAGACATTAATGTGGAGGTAAAAATGGCTGGACCATGATGGTATTTTTGTGGCGTTTAAAAAGATAAAAAGGAGGAAAAATGAATAAACTTTTGATTGGTTTGCCGGCGCTTGCGTTGGCGGCATTTGCGATTGCGCCGAGAGTTTCGGCGGCTTCGGGCGTTATGTATTCGTCGATGCCGGGATCGAGGACTTCGATTCCGATTATTCGGCGGATTACGAATATTGGCGGAAAGATTAATGTGGGTTTTAGGTTTGATTTTAGAGAGAAGGAAGGGAATCCGGCGCCAGTGCGAGGGCTTCAGACTTCGACGGAAATCATTGCGATTGACGGCGGGGCTCGTGATGGTGTTTGGACTTCGAATAACTCATTAATGATTGGTAGTATGACGTTTAGTAAGGTTGGCGATTATGCGTTTGAGTTAACTGAGGTTTATTCGAGTGACGAGGATAATTTCCCGATTGATACAAATAAGTATGAAGTGTATTTTCGCGTTACGAACAAACTAGATGGCAATAATAACCCGACGGGCGAGCTAAATGTGGAGCTAATGGACTATCTTTATAGCGAGAAGGCTGGCGGCAAGGTTGGCTTGAATCAAGCGATTTTTGAATCGGTAGGCAACTATACGCATGTGAGCCTCGAGAACAAGGTGACTGGTAATGCGGCAGATACGGATAAGTACTTTAAGTATCAGGTAGATTTCGAGGGGCTTCCCGAAGGCGCGACGCTCGCGATAAATGGCCAAGACGCTCAGGCTGATTATAATGGCGAAACTGTGCCGACGGTTAGTGAGTATATTGTCGGTGAGGAAGGTCTAATTGTGTATTTGAAGCATGGTCAGACCGTAACGATTGGCGAGCGCACGAACCGTGGCGTTACGTTTAATGAATTGCCTCAGGGCACAAGTTATACGATTACGAAGCTTGATGACGATGATGGCTATACGACTAGTATTGACGGCGAAAGTAGCCTAACGACTACAAAGACTGTCGCTAAGCTGGATGCGGTAGATTTTACCGAGCATAATACGACGGTAGCGGGGAATAATAAGGAAGCGGCGGTAAATACCGGCGTCGTACTTAATGCTTTGCCGTTTGCGACGGTCGTATTGGCTGGCGTCGGCGGGCTGTTTGCGTATAGAAGAATGTCGCGACAATAAAAAATGACCTGCCGGTCATATTTATTGGATTTGGTGGAGTGTAGGAGATTCATCTCTCGCTGCGCTCGAGACATAGCAGGGCGTCGCCTCGGAAAGAGAAGCGTGAGGCGCTTGCTTTCGCTCGGCTCCTACTGCTACCGAACTCTTCGAGTTCTCATCTCCTACAGAAGCATAAAAATATGGTCGCAAGGACCATCTTTTATGCTTGGTGGAGTGTAGGAGATTCGAACTCCTGACCTATTGATTGCGAACCAATCGCTCTACCAACTGAGCTAACACCCCATGGCTAGCTATTATTATAGCATAGTATAATTGGTGTATGATTCTGTTCTGTGATTTTGATGGTACGCTGAGTCGGGAAGAGATCCCGGGCGATTTTGAACGCAATTTAGAGGCGATTCGTCGCTTTCGCGAGGCTGGGCACAAGTTTGTATTGACGACAGGGCGCGGCCTTGCAAGCGTGAAGCGCGGTTTCCCGAAGTATAAGGAATATACGGATTATCTAATTCTCGACAATGGCGCTGTTTGTATGGGGCAGGACGGAGTGCTTTTTAGCTATCTTATCTCAGAGGATGAAGCGCGTAAGATCGTGAATGATATCCATGAGATGTCTGGTGAGCACCACATTGGATTCACCTTCTATAACAGCGAGGGTGCCGAAAATCTTGAGCTTCACGGTGGCCAAACCAAGATTCGTGTTTGGGTTGACGATGATGATTTTATGGGGGAGACGAATGAGAGGTTGTCTGCGAAGTATCGCGAGGATGGGGTGAGGTTCTATACTGGGCACCGTGCCGCACTAGCTTTGATTAATTTTCAACCGGGTGCCGGCTTCACTTGTCTGCTTGATGCGACGCCTGCAGGGGCGGGGAAAGAAGAAGCGATTGAGCGGCTCGTTGAGATGCTTGGCGAGAAGCAGGTTGTCACGGTGGGTGATGGCAACAATGATCTTGCGATGATTCGTAAATACGATGGATATATTATGAACAGCGCTGCGCCATATCTTTTAGCGGAGCTTGATGGAGCACACATTACTTCTTCAATCGCAGATTTGATTAATAAGCTGATGCGACCTTCATTTGACGCCGACCAAATGCTCGTTATTCGGGATATTGAGCGTCAGTTAGTATGTCGCGCGATAGATTTGCCCGTGACTTTTTATTCTACTGGTGCAACCGATGCGACGGTGTTTAGTTTAGGCGATAAGTATCTTGTAAAAATTACCGATCGTGAGACGGTGCAAACGCAGAAGACTTTTCTTGATTTAGTACCGGAGGGACGATTCCAGAAACTATTGTGCGCGAATGAGAGTTTGGGCTATGAATGTTTCGAGTTTATCGTTGGTGAACGCTATAGTGATGCGCCGCTTGAGCCGCATGCGGCCGTGAGGCAGGTGGCGGAGATTGTCGGTCAATATCCGCGTTATGATTCCGAGAACTATGGCTTCTTGGGTGATGAGAAACCAACTTGGCGCGAGTTTTTGCTTGATGAAATTGAGTATGCGGCGCACAGGATTCCAGATATTTCTCGGAATAAAGTAATGGCCGCGCTCGATGTAGTTGGTGACTATGCGCCCGTCCAGTACTTGATGCATGGCGATTTCGGCACACATAATTTCTTAGTTTCGAACGGAGAAATACGTGTGATTGATCCGATGCCAGTAATTGGCGATAGGCTCTATGATTTTTACTTTGCGATTTTGTCGGACACGGATATTTTCGGCGAGTTGGGCGTGAACTACTACTTCCAGTTCTTCGATGACGGTTATTCGCGCGAGTACAAGATGGCGCTTCTGACCATCGCGTTATATGTGCGTATGAGCCGTGCGGCTGTGTACGACGAAGTGAATTTGCCAGCGTATGAGAGGCTGTACGAGAAGATATGAAAAAGCCCGCTCAGGCGAGCAGGCTTTTCTGTAGAGCAATGAAGGTGTTGGCGTCTCTGATGTAACCTTTGTCTATAAGAGTTACTACGACATCTTTCGGGATTTCGACGGGGATGATGTATTCATCTTTGTCGAGTGATTGCTCGGTCGTTCTCTGGCAATTTCTCGCGATATAGATATCGACGGTCTGCTTGATGCAGCCAGGATCTTGATAGAAATCTCCGACGTAGGTAAGGGGCTCGTCAGTAGTATATCCGGTTTCTTCGGCTAATTCTCTGAGGCCGCCTTGTTCGCCGCTTTCGTCTTTTTCGACGTAACCAGCGGGGAATTGCATGAGAACTCCTTCGCGAGAAAGCGAGATGGGCTGTACTACGAATACATAACTGCCATCTTCCATGATTGGAACGACGACGGTGGCTTTTCTTTTCTCTACAAATTCCCGTGTTACTATTGAACCGTCAGGGAAGGTGAACTGCTGGGACATGATGTGGTAGAAATTGCCACCCGGCGTTGGTTCTGAAATAGGTTTAGCTTTGCAGGATTGCAAAACCTCGTCTAATTCTTCAGTGGAATGTATGATTCGCGCATTCATATGTAACTCCTCCATGTTTCTGTGAATGTACTGGCGACTTTGTCGCGGTATGAAATACTATAGCATGAATTCCGCTAAATGTCAATGGAGCAATTAACTCTGGAGAGTTCGAATTTTGCTGAAGTTTTTGCCTTCAATACCGACATTTGCATCTTGCCAATCGTAGTTGGCGGATTCGAGCTGGCTAGGCGAGAGGACGATCATCTTATAGGAACCATTTGATGGTTGTAGTGCGCCGACGCCGACCCAGAATTTAGCGATTGACGACTTAGTGGTGCCGAGCGAAATAGTAGTGCCGGACGGTAGCGGCTGGTTGAATACTAGAATTTTGTCTGGACGATTTTTGTGGTAGCCGGCTTCGCTTTTTATTCCGAGATAGGCGTTGTGGAGTTGGAAGATTTTCTCGCGCCAGAGCGGGTCGAGAGCCGTAGTTTCGGTTGGGCGAACGTTTAGCTCGACGGTTTTGGCGGCCGATTCGGATAGCTCTGGGAGCGGAAGGGTAGAGAGCTTTTCGGCTAGTTTTTTGTCGAATTCGTCGCGCGACGTAAAACAGGAGCTGACGCGCGTGATAGTCATCTTTAGATTAGTCGGCTGATAGGCCTTCAAGAAGTCTATAGTTTTCTGGTAAGACTCGATATATGCGTCGATTTCTTCTGGCGAAATGTTATCCATGATTTCGACAATCCAGTCATCAACAAAGAAATCGAACCAAATGCCGGGTTCGTATATTTCGCAGATTGGCTTGACGTACTTTGTGTAGTGCATAAGAGCGAAGAGTTCAGCCCAGTCGGCTTCCGGCGATTCGTCGAGGCGCCAGAGTTTGTACGCGCCGTGTAGGAAAGTAAGGTTGATAGGCTGGTTATTGCTGACGCTATTATGGACGACGTCCTTGATATGCTGAATGAGCGCATCGTTCGCGGAATATTTGCGGAACTTCTTCGAGAGAAGAAGACGCACAATTTGGGCCTCGAGATCCGCTTCTGGCCGCAAATCTAATGGGGCTTTTAGCTTTTCTAACTCGGATTGTATATATTGTTCTGCTGTCATAGTAATTGGAGATGGGAGGTGGGCGTGACGCCACCGTCGTAACCTTGCGGGTTACCACTTACTCTCGGTCATCCCATCTCTATTAGTTTAGCATGAAAAAATAGCCTGTCGGCTACTTGATGTGGTGGGTCGCGAGGGGCTCGAACCCCCGACCTCCTCGGTGTAAACGAGGCGCTCTAGCCAACTGAGCTAGCGACCCAACGAAGAGATTATACCATAAAAAAGCCCAGTCGGGAATCCAACTGGGCTTCGTAAGGAGTAGTCAGGCGGCTAAAATCCATTCGGTTGCTTTATCGAGCATATCCTGAAGGTCGTACTGTTTCGGGATTGTCTTAAATTCCGGGAAGACACTATCGAGAAGTTTGACGTCCTTAATTCTCATAGAAGAGTATTGGGCGTAAACAAGGTTCTTCTCGGGTTTTAATCTGAGCGCCTTGCGATAGCCGTTCAGATAAGCTGCATCTTTCGGGAAGACGTATTTTCCGGGGTTTTTAGCTACATATGTAGCTCCGCGGTAAACGCGATAAGTCTGTCCCCAGACGGCACTAAGAGCTTTTCTGTAAGCGTCCTCGATTGCTTTCTGCTTTGCTTCTTCGCTGTCGTTTTCCGGCTGTTTGACCTTGATGTCCTGATACTTGAACAGCTCTCTAGCCGTTTCGACGAAACTCTTACCCATTCTTGCTTGGTCGATAGCGACTGTTGCCGCATATTTAGGCAGTTCGCCTTCGCCTCCGATTCTAACATCGGACATCTTTGCGATGCCTTCATACAAGGTTTCGTTGTTCGAGTTTGCAAGAAGCGCTGCTAAGCCGTAGAGTGGAGTACCTTTCAGGATAGTCTTAAAGAAGATTTCTCCGTTCGCGCTGCTAAGCAGATGTGACCATATTTCGTGGAAGAGAAGCGAAAGGGTTTTTAAGCCATTTGCCTTCTTACTTTTCGGTATATATACCGTATGGTCTTGGTAGCGGACGTCGATAGCCGTGGTCTTTTCGTCGATCGAGATTTTCCATTGGTTCGGATCGTGCTCGAGATACGAAATGCCTTGGCAGAATACATAAGCGATCTTATCGGCGGTCAACTCGACGCCTTTCAGCTTTTTGATGGCGTCTTCAGGCAGAATACTGTTCTTTGTTCCGCCCGATTGCTTGTTTTTGATTCCTTCGTAAGCTTCCGCAAAGAGTTTTCCGGAGGGGCAATCGTACTTTTCGCCATTGTATTTAGCCGTGTTCCGATCGGTTTTGTCCAGGATAGACTGGGCTATCTTTGCAGTGAAATAGATGTCCTCGAGGCGAGCCTTGAGAATTTTTAAGATTGCCTCGTCCTGCGCGTTTTCGCAAATGCAATTATCTAAAATAAGGCTAATTGCTTTCTGGATTTTATTGACGTAACTTGCGGTTCTTTTCAGCAGCTCCTCGTCATAGACGAAGGTAGGATTTGCTGATGCGGGAATCTTCTTGCCGGCCATAACATAGGGAAGGGCTTTTTTGATAAACCTCTCCTTTTGTTCCGCGGCATTCTGTGCCGTGACAAGCGCTACTGGATTAGTAGTAAACGATCTGACGATGCTGATGCCGTACCTGACTTGTTGTTCGTTGTGATATTTCAAACATATCACCTCCTTTGTGTGTGAATGTACTGGTCCCACCCCTATAGGGCAGAACGTGCTTATCCGTTTATTATAGCAGAAAATGGCCAGAAAGTCAATAGATGCAATGGGGAGAAAGCATTTTGCATAAGAGAGAAATGTGGTAAAATATATGGGTATTAATTAATCAAGAAAGGGCAGCGATGTCAGAAGAATTACTAGTTATGAAGCAACGTCATACGCTAAGCCACATTATGGCTGCAGCGGTAAAGAGGATTTATGCTGGCACAACAACATTGCAGTTTGGTGTTGGCCCAGCGATTGATAATGGCTTTTATTATGATATCGACTTCGGTGGCGTGAAGGTTTCCGACGAAGATTTGAAGAAGATCGAAAAAGAAATGCGCAAAATAATTGCGCAGAAATTGCCGATGGTTTACAGCGAAAAATCTCGCGCTGAGGCTTTGAAGTGGGCAGAGGAGAACGGCCAGAAGTTTAAGGCCGAGCTCATTAATGATCTCCCAGAGGATGAGACGATTTCATTCTATACTCTTGGCGAATTTGAGGATCTCTGCAAGGGGCCTCATGTCGAGGATACTGGTAAGGTTGGCGCATTTAAGCTCGACAAGGTTGCTGGCGCCTATTGGCGTGGCGACGAGAAGCGTGAAATGCTCACTCGTATTTACGGTCTCGCTTTTGAAACTCAGGAAGAACTCGACGAATATGTTAAGAAACAGGAAGAAGCGAAGGCGCGCGATCACCGCAAGCTCGGTAAGGAGCTCGACTTGTTCTGCTTCTCGGACCTCGTTGGTTCCGGTCTTCCAATGTTTACTCCACGCGGTACGATTCTCCGTGATATTCTTAATGATTTCTCGCAGAGTTATCGTATCAAGGCTGGTTATCAGAAGGTTTGCATCCCGCATATCGCGCTTGTTGACCTCTATAAGACTTCCGGCCACCTCGAGAAATTCCCAGAGATGTTGCAGTTTGTCAGCCAGGAATCTGGTGATCACCTCGCTATTAAGCCGGTGAACTGTCCGCACCATTCGCAGATTTTTGCTTCGCAGCCACGTTCGTATCGTGATTTGCCAATCAAATATCTCGAGACGACGATGGTGTATCGTGATGAGCGTAAGGGCGAGCTTGGTGGCCTTAGCCGTGTTCGTTCGATTACTCAGGATGACTCACATGTGTTCTGTACTGAAGACCAGGTTGGTCAGATTTTCGGCGAGTTGATTGCCGCCGCTCAGGATTTGTACGGCAAGATTGGCATGGAGTTGAAGCTTCGCCTTAGCTTCCGTGATGACGGCGACGGTTACACTGGTACGCCAGAGATGTGGGAGAAGGCCGAGAGTGCAATTCAGGCAATGGCTGATAAGCACAAGATTGAGTATTTCATTGGTATTGGTGAGGCTGCTATGTATGGTCCAAAGATGGACTTCATGGCAACGGATGCCTTGGGTCGCGAATGGCAGGTGGCAACGGTGCAGCTAGATTACGCAACGCCAACTCGCTTCGGCCTCGAATATACTGATGTTGACGGCAGTAAGAAGACGCCGATTATGATTCACTGCGCATTGCTCGGTGCGATTGAGCGCTTTATGAGCGTGCTTATTGAGCATACGGCTGGTTGGTTCCCATTCTGGATGGCGCCAGAGCAGGTGAGAGTACTCACGATTAATGATTCTGTTGCAGATTATGCCGAGAAGATTAAGAAGATTCTCAATGAGACGACGATTGACGAGCCGCTCGAGCATCGCGCGATTCGCTACACTATCGATGATCGCAATGAGAGCCTTGGCAAGAAGATTCGCGAGGCAACCAAGATGAAGATTCCTTGCGTTTTGATTGTTGGTCCGAAGGACGCGGAAGCCGGCGAGGTTTCGGTGCGTCTGCGCGACTCGGAAGAGAAGGTGAAGCTCGACAAGCTTGCCGAATATCTACGTAGCCTGTAGTCGACGAAAACGCCCCTTCGGGGGCGTTTTTTGTGCTACAATAAACATAAGTAATTTAGGGAGGTATAAAATGGATAATTTGGCAGCTGCACCAGCGCCAGTAGAAAACGTGGACCGCACTGTGCCGGCAGGCATTTCTGTACCAGCAAAGAAGGGCGGCAAGGGCGCCGTCGTACTTGCGATTTTGTTTGCATTGATTGCGGTCGGCCTAGGTGTTTGGCTTGCGATTCTTCTTCTAAACCCAGCGAAGGGTGGCGAATCGAAGAACGAGAATAATACTAATAACGGCGGTTCGAGCAATCAAGCCGTTGTTTCGGAGAGAGATGAGGATGAAGTGCTCAATCTCCTCGACGAGATTGAGGAACCGTTTGCGGGTTACAGCTCTGAAAAATCCTATGATCACAGTATGCCAATTAAGGTTGGCGATAAACTTTGGGCGGCTTCGGTTAAAACCTATAGAACTCGCATTACCGTATACGATGAGAGCGATAGCAATATTGATCAGATGCATAGTAGCGCAGTAAGTACTCTGAAGAGTCACGGTATGACGAACACTCCTGTGCCACAGTATGGTTATCCGATGAATGGGGAAATGGACAACGAGAGCTACTATGCGAAGGATAACGGACTTTACTGCTATATTGGGGATGTCAACAAGGCTACTTCTGGTTATTCCTGGTTTGACTATGCATGTACGAACAAGAATTGGTTGACGGATGAGAATAAGCAGCTCGCTCTTGATTTGCTCGCGGCATACAATAAAACGGAAGACGGCAAAGAGTATCCAGCAAATTATATTAGTGGTACGCTTACCCGTAAAATCCAGAAAAATAAGGCTGGTACTTACGAACAAATTACGGTCGGATTTGATGACGCGGCTGCGTTGTTCTATCGTAAAGTTGGCGGTGAATGGAAATTCTTCACAGCGACTCAGCAGGGCATTCCTTGCGACTACTATAAGACCGATGAACTCAAGGAAGCCTATAGGGGCGAAAAGTGCTGGGATAATTCCGGTGAGAATACTGTAAAATAGGTATTTAGAAAAAGAGGCGTCATTAAAGCGCCTCTTTTTGATGGTAAAATAGATTTATGACCAAAATTTTTGAGGGGTTAAATCCGGCGCAAAAAGAGGCGGTTGAGACTTTGTCTGGACCAGTGTTGATTTTGGCTGGCGCTGGTTCTGGCAAGACGAAGACTTCGACGCATCGCATTGCGAATTTGATTGCGAATGGGATTTTGCCGAGTGAGATTTTGGCTCTGACTTTTACGAACAAAGCAGCACGCGAGATGCGTGAGCGTCTAGCGCGACTACTTGACCGCGAGAATAGTTTCAATTTCATGCCATGGATGGGAACATTTCATGCGATTTGCGTGAAGATTCTGCGTGTTGAGGCGGAGAATGTTGGGCTCGATAAGAACTTCGTGATTTATGATACAGACGATCGTCTGGCGCTTATCAAACGCGCGATGAAGGCGCTAGATATTAGCGATAAGCGTGTGAAGCCAAAAGCGGCGGAGGCGGCGATTTCTAAGGCGAAGAATGAGGGCAAGGATCCGGATGAGATGCTCGCCGATGCTTATTATCCGAATCAACGCGATATCGCTGCAATCTATGAAAAATACGAGGACATGCGCAAAGATGCCGACGCAGTTGACTTTGATGATCTGCTGCTCTATGTAGCACGAATGCTGAAAAACCGCAAAGACATCCGCGAAAAATGGAGCAAGCGCTTCCGCCACATCTTAATTGACGAGTATCAGGACACGAACCATATTCAGTACCAGATTGTCAAATTGCTAGTAAATGAAGAACGTAATATTTGTTGTGTGGGCGACGACTGGCAGTCGATTTATTCGTGGCGCGGAGCAGATTTTACGAATATTCTCAACTTTGAACGAGATTTCCCGGGCGCAAAGGTAATAAAACTAGAGCAAAATTATCGCTCGACGCAGAATATCCTCGATGCGGCACAAAAAATCATTACGAAGAATACGCAGCGTAGCGACAAAGTGCTGTTTACAGAGGCAGGAAAAGGCGCGCCGATTACAATTCAGCAGGCGCGCGATGAGCAAGATGAGGCGCGTTGGGTGGCGATGACCATCAAGAAGCTGCGACGCCCATTGTCGGATTACGCTGTGCTATATCGTACGAATGCACAGTCGCAAGCTTTTGAAAAAGCCTTCATGGATTATCGGATTCCATATAAGTTGGTTGGTGGGGTACGCTTCTATGATCGCAAAGAAATTAAGGATATCGTGGCGTATTTGCACCTTATCGTGAACCCGCGCGACGTGATTTCGCTTACGCGCGTCATAAACGTGCCCGCAAGGGGCATTGGCGAGAAATCCGTCCAGAAGATACTCTCTGGCGATATAAGCGGCCTAACGGCCAAAACTGCGGCCGCATACGAGAAATTTGTGCAGGTCTTGGCATATCTACGCGAGAAGAATGCAGATGGCGTGGCTCCGGCAGATCTTATCGAGGAGTTGCTCA
This sequence comes from uncultured Candidatus Saccharibacteria bacterium, assembly GCA_946406645.1. Lineage (GTDB taxonomy): Bacteria > Patescibacteriota > Saccharimonadia > Saccharimonadales > Saccharimonadaceae > UBA2834. The sequence continues at coordinate 15,438 of CAMJLD010000012.1, forward strand.
GGAAGATTGATTATCGTGGCTATCTGAATGATGGTGACGCGCTGAAAGCGGAGGAACGCAACGAGAACCTTACGGTATTAGTCGGCGAAGCGGGGCAATACGAGACTCTGGATGAGTTTTTGGCCGATGCGGCGCTAATGTCGTCTTCGGATGAGGAAGCGGGCAAAGATGCGGTAACTTTGATGACCTTGCATGCCGCAAAAGGCCTGGAATTCCCAGTAGTGTTCCTAGTTGGTCTCGAAGAAGGATTATTGCCACATGTTCGTTCGATGGACGAATCGGCAGAGGATGTCGAAGAAGAGCGTCGTTTGACCTATGTTGGCATGACGAGGGCAATGCAGGAGTTGTTCCTGAGCTTCGCAAACTCGCGCTTCATGTTTGGAGGTAGGACCTATAATTTTCCGTCGAGATTCCTGAATGATCTCGGTTTTAACCCCTATGGCTCGCGCGATTTGGATGGTGACGGATTCAGCGATTTTGACGATTCTGACGACGATTTTGGTGCTGACGATCCGTTCCCAGACGATTTACCCGTTTATGATTGATTTTCGTAGATATTTGTGGTAAAATTACCCCAATATTAGCTCAGCAGAAGGCGGCTCTAACAGAGAGTTTATCGAGCTTCTGCTTTAACCAAAGGAGTGTTCATGCGAGAATACGAATTAACCGTGCTCATTCATCCTGATTTGGAGATGAATCTTGAGCCGGCAACCGACAAGATCAAGGCTTTGATCGAAGGCAATGGTGGCAAGATTGTCAAAGAAGCCAACGAAGGCAAGAAGCGCCTCGCCTACCAGATTAAAGGTCAGGATTTTGCGGTTTATTACTATTACGAATTGGAACTTCCTGCCGCAGCACCAGCGAAGATTTCTTCGGTACTCAACATTACCGACGAAGCTATCCGCTACTTGCTCGTAGCAAAGGATCCACGTCGTGAGAAGCTCATGGCAAAACGCCAAGAGCGCAAAGCGCAAGAAGATAAAGAGGAGGAATAACAACAATGGCGCGAGGTTTTAGCAAAGTTATAATTGTGGGCAACATTACGCGTGATCCAGAATTACGCACTACACCAAGTGGTACGCAGGTTTGCGGCTTCTCGGTAGCAGTCAATCGCAATTACAAGGATAATTCCGGCGAGCAAAAAGAGAATGTTTCGTTCTTTGACTGTTCTGCTTGGGGTAAATCTGGTGAGATTATCGCGCAATACGCCAAAAAAGGTAGCGGTATCTTAGTCTCTGGTCGTCTTGAACAGCGCAGCTGGGAAGACAAAGAAGGCCAGAAGCGTTCCCGCGTCGAAATCGTGGTCGAAGACTTCAATTTCGTCGGTGGCGCGAACGGTGACGGCGGTAACGGTGGTAGCAGTAAGAGTTCTGCGGCTTCCAGCGACGTCGCTCCTGATGATATCAGCGAAGAACCAATTGATTTAAGTGATATTCCATTCTAAGAAAGGGAAAAATGAAGAGATACAAGAATGATCCAGATATGTATTTTGACTATCGCGATGTGAAGACTCTCCAGCGCTATGTCGATGCATACGGCCGCATTGAGCCAATCAGCAAGACTGGTCTCTCTGCAAAGCAGCAGCGCCAACTCGCTGTCGCAGTTAAGCGCGCTCGCCATCTAGCATTAATGCCATTTGTCGCAGCAGCATAATAGAGGTCTGATATGTACGGACCAACTGATTTAAAGAAAAACACCCTCATCACCCTTGATGGCCAGCCATACAAGGTTGTTGAGTATTCCCAGAAAGTTATGGGTCGCGGTGGTAGCATCGTGAACGTTAAGGTAAAGAACCTTATGACTGGTGCTTTGCTCCCAAAGACCTTCAAGGGCCAGGAAAAGATTGAGCCAGCAGAGGTTTCGAACCAAACCGTTCAGTACCTCTATAACGATGGCGAGAAGTTCTATTTCATGGATCCTACGACTTTTGAGCAGTACGAGCTCGCGGCCGATATGGTTGGCGATGCAAAGGACTTCCTCAAAGAGGGTTCTGAGGCAGAAATTCAGTTCTATAACGAACTTCCAATCAACTTGAACCTACCAAAGAACGTCTGGTTGACGGTCGAATACACTGAGAACGCCGTAAAGGGCGATACCTCGACTTCTATCGTAAAAGATGCGAAGCTCGAGACCGGTGTGGTCGTTAAGGTCCCAGCATTCATTAAGAACGGCGACGTCGTTTCGATTGATACGGAGACTTACGCTTACCGCGAACGTCAGAAATAAGATGACAAAACAGGGGAAAACTAGTGATGGCCAGGACAAAGTTCTGGTCATTATTGGTCCCACGGGGTCGGGCAAGACGGGGCTATCGATAGACGTGGCGCTGGAATTGACGCGCAGACGTGGCTTTCTGCCGCCTGAAACGGCCGCAGAAGTGATCTCTGCCGATTCTAGGGCGATCTATAAGGGCATGGACATAGGGACGGCGAAGCCGACCGTGGAAGAAATGAAGGGTGTGCCGCATTTCGGCATCGACCTTGTAGGGCCGGGCGAACGCTTTACGGTTGCCGATTTTAAGGCCTATGCTGAACAAAAAATTAAAGATATTAGAGATCGTGGGCATCTGCCGATAGTTGCTGGCGGAACAGGGTTGTATGTGGATGCTTTGATATATAATTATTCATTTTCGGAAAATGCGAAAAAAAGTTATTCAGACCGCGACGAGATGTGTTCAGATTTTCTCGTTGTTGGTATCGACTGGCCGCGTGAACAACTTCGCGAGCGTTTGCGCCTGCGTGCTGAGCAGTTCTTTGACCAGCCGATCGAGGATGAATGTAAGAGAATGGCCTCCGAATATGGTTGGGGCTGCCAGGCGATGAAGTCCAATATTTATCCAATCGTACAGGACATGATGGACGGGAAGATTACTCGTGAAGAAGCGATTGAGTTGTTCATTACAGACGATTGGCATCTCGCGAAAAGACAACTAACTTGGTTCAAGCGCAACCCAAATATAATTTGGTTGCCATTAAAAGAAGCAAAAGAGTTCATTTTGGACCAGTACGATTAATATTTTTAGCCGTTTTGTGTTAGAATTATATTAAATATGAACAAAGGGATGGTAATGCAACTAGATAAATTGTTCGGTTCGAAGACTAGGGCGAAGCTCCTCGGACTTTTCTTTGATAACCCAGAAAAATCTTACTATGTGCGCGAAATTACTCGCGTGATCGAAGAACAAATTAACTCGGTTCGCCGCGAGTTAAATAATTTATCTTCACTTGGTCTCGTAAAGACTGAAAACTACGAAAATAAAGTATACTATTCTGCCGATATGAAGCATCCTTTTGCTCGCCCAATGACCGAGATTTTTGCTCGTTCCAGTGGTCGTAAGAGCATTACCGAGGGTGGTCGTAGTGCCGCTAAAGAGGAAACGCCATCTGTTTGGGAAGAATATGTACGCCCAGTCGCGAATCTTGTCTCTGGCCTTATCGTTACGAACCGTATCCCTGGTCAAGATGGCCTAGATTTGTTAATTATTGGTGATGACCGCACGCACAAGCTTACGAAGTGGGCTGAGGTCATCGAGAAGCGTATGGGCAAGCCGCTGAATTACGCAATTATGAGCCGTGAAGATTATATTTATCGCAAGAGCGTCCGTGATAAGTTCCTCGCTGAGGTTCTTACTCTCCAGATAAGCGAAAAATATGATCCAGATAGGATATTATAGGGTAAGGCTGAATAGGAGGTAAAATGTTTGAATTAGAGCTGAAAAACCCAGAAGAATTAATTATTCACGACAAGGACAAAAATGTCGCGATTAATATTGCTGAGTCGACCATCAAGGCCGATCTCCGTGTTGGTACGATTGGTGGAGCTGGCGAATTTGAGATTGGCGATCTCGCTATCTCGGCAAAGCCACTTACGGATGGCGGCATTATGTATCGCATCGTGGTTGAGGGCGTAAAAGTTGGCCTCGTCGGCAGCACTGCAAAGATTGAGGACCTCGATGAGCTTGGTCCAATCGATATTCTCGGTACCAGCAACGCGAAATTCGTCCCAGTCGTTGAGCCAAAAGCGGTGATTCCGATGGGCAATATGGACTTTGCGGAGGTGAAGGGCTCCGTTAAAACTGATCGCAAGGTGAAGGTAAAAGCATCTTCGCTCCCAGCAACACTCGAAGTTTGGAAGATGGATTAATTAAAATACGGCCTTACGGGGCCGTATTTTGATGGCTTATTTTATTGACTGTTTACGCTTTATGGGGTATAATAGATAACAGTTTTTAATTAATAGTAAAGAGAACAGATATGGCAATTTGTGAAATTACCGGTAAAGGCAAGATGTACGGCCACAATGTGAGCTTTTCTCAGCATAAGACTCGCAAGGTTTTCAAGCCTAACGTTCAGAAGCGCACTTTTGTGATCGATGGCCAGAAGGTCAAACTCAATGTTTCGACTTCCGCCCTCAGAACACTTAAGAAAAAAGGTCTTTTGAAATAGGGAATACCCCATAAAAAAGTCAGGCTTACGGGCCTGACTTTTTGTTGTTAGCGACGCTTACGTACCACGAAGTAGATAGCAGCTGCAGCGATACCGCTACCAGCAAAGATGGCAGCGAATTTAGCGATCTCGTCTAGGGTCTTTGGTGGGGTTGGGACTGGGATTGGTTCTGGATCTGGAGTTGGAT
>CAMJLD010000013.1 GCA_946406645.1 uncultured Candidatus Saccharibacteria bacterium
CGATGGTACCAGTTGCGCCCTGGAAGGCCGCACGATCGATTGTCTTTGTGGTTGCAGGAACCTCGAATTCGCCGCCAATCGTGGCATCATGGAAGGCGCCTTCATTCACGACCTTGAGGCTGCCAGGAAGGATGAGTGTGCCGATGGTTGCCTTGTTGAAGGCATATGCGTCGTTCGTAATCTTGGTCCAGCTAGTGGCGCCCATATCCACGACATCGAAGGTAAAGCCGGAGAAGAAGCCTGTGCTGGCATCAATCTCTGTCGCATTCTTGTCGGTAAAGATAAGCGCGCCATAAGTATCGCCGGAGTCAAGCTGGTCGACGTATTCGTATTCGTACCACGTGTAAATCGAGCCATCGCTATCGATATAGGTAACTGGGATCTCGTTTTGTCTTGCGCCAGATTTGCCAAAGACGGTATAGAAAGTATCGATGGCGCGACTCTGGAAGTCAGAGAGAGGATCGAAGCCTTGGTTGCCAACTGTCTCGATCATCACCATGACCCATGGGCCAACGAAGTCCTTCGAGTAATCTAGTAGTGATTGAGGATAATATTGATACGTGTTCGGCCTTTCTAGCGGAGCAGAGATAAGGGTAGCAAGGTCGGCATCTATCGTTATATCTCTTAGCGTTGGTATACAGTCGAAAGTGCCAGGAGCTAGATTCTCGAGAGTATCCGGTAGATATACGTCGCGAATGCTAGTGCGAGTGAAAGCCTCGGCGCCAATACGCCTAATGTTCGGCAGGTAGGCGTCGGCCGTGAGGCGCGTATCGCCCCAGAATGCGTGGGAGCCAATGAACTCTAGGCTTTCTGGGAGCTTAGTAATTTTTGGCGTGTATTCATCTACACGGATGCTTTCGCCGTTATCGAAAGCGCCGTCGCCAATTACGAGGAGCGTTTCTGGCAGAATGAGCTCTTCGTCGATCTTGGCCTGGCTAAACGCTGCAGTACTAATTACTTCTAGATTCGACGGCAAACGGAGCTCGCCGATAGCGGAATGGTTGAAGATATAAGGACGAAGGACCTTCCATGGTGTAGCGCTGATATCGAAGAGGTCAGCAGCCATGTAGTTGAATGGAATGCCACTACAGGAGGTGGGAAGATACGGGTCATATGGGTCTACGACGCCATAGCCATAATTACCATATTCCTCCGAAGCTACGAGAGGAGGCGCGGTAACTGCTTTCTCCGTGAAGACTACTTTACCAAACTTCTGCCTATAGTTTGTTAGCCTATCATCGTATTTGAGGTTCCATTTTTCGCGCACTTCTTGTGAACCAGGGAAATCTCCAGGGTACGTTGCGCCAAACATACCTCTGAATTCGGAAGCGTAGCCGTTGTCTGCCGGCGTAAACAACTCATCGCCCCAGCCTTCCATTTTATAGAACATGCCTTCACTGAGCCGCGTCGTGGACCAAATCATTGGCCCTTCCGTGTCATAAACATCCAAATCAAATGTGATGTCGTTGATGAAATAGCAGCTATGGAAGACTGCCCAGCCCATATACTCAAGCGAGTCGTGCAAGTAAATATTTCTGATCATGGTGCCAGTGAAGGCGTCGTCGCCAAGATACTTTAGATTTGCGAAATCAACGTCGATGCTGAGTGGGTACATCTTCTTGAACGCCGCCTGACCGATATATTCGATCCCGCTCGGAATGTTCATTTCGAAATTTGCGGTATATGCGCTACCGCCGAATGCGAGTGAGCCGATGCCTTTTAGGGTTTCTGGGAGTGAAACTTTTTCAAGGCTTCTTCCGCCGCCTGCAGTGCACACCGTATCGCTTGGGGAGCATGAAGACAAGACTTCTAGCATATTCCACCCGACGTCCCACGAGCCCTCGTCGACAATGAATGCTGAGCCGCCGATGTATTCATATCCATCGCCTACGACGATTTTCTTTAGTCCGTGCATACCTTGGAAATACTTTGGCGCGATAACATTTTTCTTTTCGTCCGGCTTTGCCCAGCGCTGTTCTGGCTCATACATAGCATCGCACATATTGTCGTAAACATAGCTCCAATAGTTTGCGTTGCTGCTTACATAGCCCATGCCGCAGTTGTTTTTCCAAGAGCCGCCGCTCCATGAGTCGGTGCCTTTTTCCGCATGATAGTTGCCGCGATCGTCGTAGTGGTGGGCGTATTGATCCATTGAAATATGAGTTGCGCTCACTTCTTCGTCGGCTGCATACGGCGCAATGATATATAGCTCCTCAATTTGCGATGCTGGCTGAGCGTCCTCGTTGTCATACCAGCTATAGTTGTCTAATGTAGCCCAGAAAGGGAGGACGGTGCCGCTAGTCATAGTGTCGTAAGCGACTGTTGCCTTTTTCATATTTCCGTTACCACGGAAGAGCTCAATGCCAAGTTTATTGATAGACTTCGGAAGATATAACTCGCGGATATCATTGTCTTTGAATGCGCGATAATCAATACGCTCGACGCCGGCGAAATTAACCTCTGTCAGTCTTGCGCCTTCGAATGCGCTTGCGCCGATGTTCTTAATGTTGGTATTCGTAAAGTCAAAGCTTGTCAGGTTGGTTCCAGCAAAGATTTCTGGAGCAATGGTATTTACGCCATTGCCGAAAGTAATGTTCTCGATATGCTGACAATCCCTGAAGAGACCAGCACCAGTCTCTGAGGTGTTTATGGTAATATTCTTAATATTTGTGTTCTGGAAAATCTTACTACCACCAAAAGCGGTTCCCGAGACAGTGATGGCAGTATTTGCGTTATTAAAGGTGGAATCTTTGAATGTCTCCCAGCCAATATAATTAAAGTTGTCTGCTATAAAATTCGTCAGCTTCAGCTTATAGCCTGCGAAGGCGCCCCCAGCGTCATTGCTAGTCTCGGCTCGGTATAGTCTCGTATCGCTCCATAAAATAAAGCAAGGATCGTCGCCGTAGCTACTCCCGTTACTGATCCAGTTCACTGACGTGATGGTGCAGCCGGTAATACTTTTCATCTCTTCCTGAGTGAGCGTAAAAGCTTCTTTCTCGGCAGTAGTTTTGCGGTTCCAGCCAGGAATCTGTTGGTCGACACTCTCGAACCACTTGCCTTCGCTTTCGCCGTAGTTTGGACAGTACCATTCATCCCACCTTTGCTCGTAGGTCGCCTCGCAGGCTGGGGCCCATATTTTTAGCCCAATCTCATTGCCGAGGACCATGTTCGGGCCAAATTTAAGTTCAGTTTCGACTGAAGGGTCGATGATCGGCGCGACGCCGAGAATTTGGATTTTACTGGTCGAGGCCATATCGAGAACGGTCGTATTTGCCGTTGGAGTGCGATGGGTTTCGGAAGGGAAGTCGACGTCTTGCTGAGCTGGATCGGCGCTCTTAAGGAAGTAGGTGTCTAGGTCGGCAGGGAGAGTTTCGCCGTCTGCGGCAACGAGTGCCTTGATGTTTTCGAAAGAGGGAACAGTAACCGTGGTTGCACTAGGCGTTTTATCGTAGAAGCGGATTGTGAGTTCGCCGTCGCCGAGCGCATACTCCCAGCGCGCATCACCACTGGTGACGATACCTTTTCCGCCCGTAGCGGAAGTAGAATTAACGTTCAATATTGTAAAGATTGTGCTCAAAGCGAGAGCACAAAAAACAACAAAGACCCAGTTGTTGCATGTTTTTATTTTGGACATGACCTCTCCCTTTTGTGTTTTGACCCTTTTCTTCATTAAAGCATAAGCACTTTCGAAATGCAAGCGTTATCCAACAAAAAGCGGAGCTTTAAAACTCCGCTTTCAAATGCCGCACTACTCGAGGATTATTTGTCGACAACTTCGCCTTCAACAGCGCCGTCGTCATCCTTCTTGCCGTCGGACTTTTCGTCCTTCTTTGCGTCTTCGCTTGCAGCCTTGTAGAGCTTAGCGCCGATTGGCATGATTGCGTCGTTCAATGCCTTGGTTGCAGCTTCGAGCTCATCCTTATCGTCAGCACTCTTTTCGAGCTTATCTTTTGCTTCCTTGACGGCCTTCTTGATAGTTTCCTTGTCGTCATCGGAAATCTTATCCTTGTATTCATCTGGCATCTTTTCTGCCTGATAAATCGTGTTCTCAAGGATATTCTTAGCCTCAATGGCTTCCTTCTTCTTCTTATCCTCTTCGGCGTGAGCCTCGGCATCGCGCTGAGCCTTTTCGATATCTTCCTTGCTCATGTTGCCAGAGTTCTGAATCGTAATGCTCTGCTCTTTGCCAGTGCCCTTATCCTTTGCGGTGACATTCAAGATGCCGTTAGCATCGAGGTTGAAGGTAACTTCAATCTGAGGAATGCCGCGTGGAGCTGGTGCGATGCCATCGAGAATGAAGCGACCGAGCGACTTGTTATCGGCAGCCATCTCGCGCTCGCCCTGGAGTACGTGGATTTCGACCTGTGGCTGGTTATCCGAAGCGGTCGAGAAGACCTGAGATTTGCTGGTAGGAATTGTAGTATTGCGATCGATGAGTGGAGTACGGACACCGCCCATAGTCTCGATACCGAGGGTAAGCGGAGTGACATCGAGAAGGAGAACATCCTTCACATCGCCAGCAAGCACGCCGCCCTGGATAGCAGCACCAACTGCAACGACCTCGTCTGGGTTAACACCCTGCATTGGGTCTTTGCCGAAGAATTTCTTAACGCGCTCGACAACAGCCGGCATACGAGTCATACCACCGACCATAACAACTTCAGAGATATCGCTTGGCTTGAGGTCGGCATCCTTCAAAGCGCGCTCAACTGGGCCATCGAGCTGAGCGAGAAGTGGTTCGACGAGCTCTTCGAGCTTAGCGCGAGAGAGCGTGAGTTCGAGATGCTTAGGGCCGTCAGCGTCAGCAGTGATGTATGGAAGGTTAATTTCGACTTCCGTAGCGGAGCTGAGCTCTTTCTTAGCCTTTTCTGCCTCATCCTTGACGCGCTGCATAGCAGCAGCATCGCCACGAAGGTCGATACCAGTATCGCCCTTGAAGCTGTCGAGGATATAGTCAACAATCTTGTTATCGAAGTCTTCACCGCCGAGGTGAGTATCGCCGTTCGTGGACTTCACTTCGAAGACACCATCGCCGAGCTCGAGGACGGAAACATCGAAAGTACCGCCACCAAGGTCGAAGACAACAATCTTCTGATCTTCGTTCTTTTCGAGACCGTAAGCAAGAGCGGCTGCGGTAGGTTCGTTAATAATACGGCGAACTTCGAGGCCAGCAATCTTACCGGCGTCCTTCGTAGCCTGGCGCTGGGAATCGTCGAAGTAAGCAGGAACCGTAATGATAGCCTCAGTCACGGTCTCGCCGAGGAAGGCCTCTGCGTCTGCCTTGATCTTCGAAAGAATCATAGCGGAAACTTCTTCTGGGGTATATTCTTTACCGCCAAATTCGACAGCAACGCCACTGCCCTTCTTTACAATCTTATATGGAGCGTTCTTCTTGTCGTTCTGAACTTCCTTGTCGTCGAACTTACGACCAATGAGACGCTTGATGCCGTAGATAGTGTTCTCTGGGTTAGTGACGCGCTGGCGCTGTGCAACCTTACCAACGAGGCGGTCGCCTTTCTTGGTAATAGCAACAACGGACGGCGTGGTGCGATCACCTTCGCTGTTCGTGATAACTTCTGGTTTGCCTGCGACCATGTAGGCAAATGCCGAGTTGGTCGTACCGAGGTCAATACCGATAATCTTACTCATATTATTCCTCCTTTTAGGATCTTTTCTCGTTTAGCACTCACGGTGGGTTAGTGCTAATTCTTAAGACCATTGTAGTCCATTAGCACTCTACTGTCAAGAGTGCTAATACAGGGGTAGAAATGAGATTTTTTAGTTTTTTTCGAGCATTTTGACGAAACTTGGTGTCGTCATGAGCACCGCCCCAATGATGGAGCCGGCCGCCGCTGCGAGCAAATCAAACATAGTATCGTCAACGCCGACGGAAATGAGCTGTTGCATGTGCTGCCCTAGGAACTTGTCGCTAGCGAACTCAAAGCATTCCCAACCGACCGCGATGAGCATACAAAGAGAGACAATGAAGAGGATTTTGAAGCCGCGCGGGTTTTTTATGACCTTGAAATAGACGAGCGCGTAGTAGCCGACGAGAGCGGAGAGAACGCCAGAACCGAAGTGAACGGCTTTATCGAAGTACGGCGCAGTCTTGTACCAGTCGAGGCAGATACCGAGATCGAGCGAGATGAATAGGAAGACATAATAAACTAGCTGAATGCGGAACGAAATGTGGCTCTTATAAACCTTCTCGACAATCGGCGGAAGGAATGGAAGAGCGAGACCGGCGATTACGCCGCCCCATTTGTTATAGTTCGGATCGGTAAGGATGCGAACGAGAAAGAAAATTGCGAGTCCGACAAATGCGGCACGCAGAATATATAGAATCGCGCGTTCGATTTTGTTCATAGCTTAATTATACCTGAAAAATTACGCACGGTCGAGGCTAGTAAGGCTGGCATAGAAGGCGTTTTCGGCGAGGATATCGCGGTATTTCTCGGCATATTCATAATGGCCAGTACGTTCGAGAATATCGGCGGCAATGTCATATCGCGAGCATTCATTGCGCGCGAGCTCATCGAGCGGAGAGGTCGTCGAACCTTGATCACTATAGCCGTGAATGGATACGCGTTTCATGTCAGTGTAATGCGAAAGGATGCTACGCATGGTCTCGGTATAGCCATGGAAGTTGAATACAATTGGTTTATCAATAGTGAAATAATCATCGAAGTCACGCGGCTTGAGCTTGCTAGTCGTCGTACCAATAGCGCCATAGGAAAGTGCGGTCACGCCGACAAAGCGAACCTTTAGTTCCGGAACGTCTTTCTTCGCAATTTCGATCGCAGCAATCGCTTCGCGTGTCGGGATATCACCGGCAGCTGCAACGATAATATCTGGATTTTCATCGGAGGCGAACTGGAAAATCGAACAGCCCTGCTCGAGCTGGAAGCGCGCGTGGTCGATATCGATCCAGCGCGGAAGGTCAATCTTATTGAAGGTTGCGAGGTTAATGACATTTTTCGAAGTCTTCATATAATCCCAGACGGCATGGGCGGAAATGTCGTCCACTGGAAAGAAACAGTTCGCGAGATTGCTTGGCTTTGCGAGAAGATTCGAGATGAGCGCTGGGTTTTGATGCGTGAAACCGTTATGGTCTTGACGCTGCCAACAGGAAGTCGAGAGGAGATTCAGCGCATTAACGTCTTCGCGCCATTCGACCTGCTTACTCTGCGATAGGAATTTCAAATGCTGGTCAACCTGCGACGAAACAATTGGGAAGAATGATTCATAGGAAGTCATACAGCCGGCGCCGCCACTCAAGATATGCCCCGCCATCACAGCAAAAAGCGTATTCTCGGAAAGCATTTCAATCACATGGCCATTTGCACCTAGGCTCAAATCCCACGGCTTCATTTCGAGCGCCCAAGCGCGGTTGCTCGCATCAAAAACCTCCTCCATCTTGTTCGATGTGGTTTCGTCTGGCGAGAAAAAGTAGAAATCTTTGTTCTGATAGAGCTCTTCGCGCACGCACTCGCCGAAGGTGTCGGCTATCGAGTGGTTCTCGGAGCCTGGATTATCAATATGATTTGGCAAATTCATCGAATAACTCCTTAAAATGATAGCTTCTGAGCCAGTTTTCAAGCATTTCGAGCTGTTTGCGATCGGTCTTGGCGTTCGGGAGCGGGACTTGATGCGATGCGTAGTTGCCTTCAAGTTTCACGCCATCGAGTTCCTTCGGACAGCCATAGCCTTTTGGCGTCTTCATCACGATGAAACTATGCGGGTTGAGATTCTTCAAGGCGGACTGGAATTCATCAATATCAAGGCCATTCACGATGACTGGGTCGAAGCCGAAACCGCGAAGCATTTGCATAAGTTCGCGCTCACTGCTGCGGCCATAAATCGTTGGCGCGGAAATCTTGTAACCATTAAGATGGAGGATCGGAAGGACGCGGCCATTGTCGCTAGTCGAAAGGAGCTTGTTGAGATTGAGGCTAGCGAGCGCTGTCGCAGTTTCGAGCTCGCCATCACCGATGAGGACAGTGATAACCTTATCTGGCTTGCCGAGCGCAGCGCCATAAGCGGTTGCTAACGAATAGCCAAGTTCCCCGCCCTCAGAAATGACGCCTGGCGTCATTGGGCTAGCATGCGACGGAAAACCATATGGCCACGAAAAACGGCGGCACAAAAACTCTAGACCACGCCTGTCGGCAGTGGCTTCTGGGCAAACATCATGCAAATCGCCATCATAATAAAGGTTGGCTTGGAGTGCTGGAAAACCATGGCCAGGGCCAAGAATAAACTGCATCTGAGGGAAAGCCGCCTTGAGGTTGGCATATGCGCGGTTAATACCTGGGCATGAGCCCCAGTGGCCGAGCAAACGCGGCTTTACATCGGTCGGATCGAGTGGCGTGTCGAGCAAAAAATTGTCCTGCAAAAAGATTTGCGCAATAGCAAGGTAATCACAAAAAGCGATGCGCTTTTTAATCCGAGAGACATCGATGCCCGACCCGTTCATGCTTTATATTTTAGCATAAGCGAGACTATAAATCCACGTGGAGCAGGTAGTGAATTAGCGTTTCTTTGATAATCTTGTTCGCCTTCGTCGCTTTTGCGCCGACAATGTCATGGCCACCAAAAGTCTCGGTCAAGTGGAAGTACTTGTTACTCTTCGCAATCGCCTTAAGGTTTGCGCCAATGACAAGTGGGTCAAGACGACCGTGGATGACTTCCATTGGTATTTTGAGGTCGCGCGCGAGCGCATAGTTACCTTTATTCAGGATAATTTTTTCCATGGTTTCATGAAAAGCTTGCGTATCAAAGCCGCGCTTTTCAAAACCGCTCATTGAATCGACGATGCTGGCAAGAACGCCAATCGCCTTGTCGTCCGTGTGTTTGTTTAGGCCCATATAGAGCTTGTTATAAATCTGGTCCTGGATGCCAGCCGCTTCTTTCGCGCGGATAATTGGTGGCGAAATGAGCACGAGTTGGTCGATGAGTAACTCGCCATTCGCAACATAGTCCATCGCGATAAGACAGCCCATGGAATGGCCGCAAATGATAATCGGCGTGTTGACTTTGAGTTTCTTTAGCGTTCGCGTGATCGTCTTGCGGTAGGCCGCGTAGTCGTAATCGAACCATTTTGGCTTTTCGGATTTACCAAAGCCAATCAAATCGAATGCGATGAAGCGTACCTTCCTCAGATCGTGGTCTTTCGTGAGCACGGGCAAAGTGTTTTTCCAGCCAGCGCAGCTCGCAGCAATACCGTGAATAAAAACGATTGTCAGCTCTGGTTTATCGCTGCCGCAAGAATCGTGGCGCACCCGCATGGTGAGCGGGATCTTCAGTACACGATGGATAAACCAGTCGTACATCAGTGGATATCCAGCAATTTCATGGTTGCGTCAATCAATTCTGGTAGCACGGAGTTGTAATCTTCGTAAATGCGGAAGCCGGCCGCATATGGGTGGCCGCCACCGCCAAAATAGCCGGCGAGCTGGTCAGCAATCGGCTTGCTAGCGCGAATCTTACCAGTGAGCTTGCCATCCGGATAAGTCTTAATTGCGACTGCAATTTCGACACCCTCGACGAGGCGAAGTTCTTCGAGGATGAGCACGTTCGGATTGTATTCGTCAGAGTATTCTTGGATATCGTCGAACGGAATTAAGACAGTCGCGAGGCGTCCATCAAGGTGATATTCGACGCGCTTGATAAGGTCTGCCTTGTAATCAAGGATACGCGGAGACTTCTTCGAGTAGTCACGGCGACGCTCTTCCATCTCGGCAATCTGCGCACCAGTATCAATTAAGTCAGCTGCAACGCGGAAATCTTCCGCGCTAGTCGTCTGCGAAGTAAGACCCAAGGTATCCGACAAGATACCGTAGAGCAAATCTTCGGCACACTGCGCGTCGATTGCGATGTTTTGGTCCTTAAAAATCTTATATAGCAAAGCGCAGCAGCTCGACTCGGTCTCAATAATGCTCTCGTATGGGAAATCAAGATCGGCTTCGGTCTCATGGTGATCAATTACAAATACCGGTGCCTCATAAAGGCAATTTTTGATTACCGGATCGTCGAGCAGCTTCGACAGCAAGATTGAGCTTGCTGTGTCGACGATGATGAAGGCGTCGGCCTTATACGGAAAATCATTCGTCACCCTATCCCAGCCAGCAAAGTAACGCATGTATTTCGGGATATCTACTGGGCAATATAGCGTCACTTCCTCGTTAGGGAGAGCTTCCTCGAGCGCTAAAGCGGCACCCAAAGAATCGCCATCAGGATTCTCGGCCTGAATGACGCAAATATGTTTTTTATCTTTGATAAACTCTGAAAATTGATTGTACATCAATTATTATTTTAACATATCAGTAGTAAATCTGGCCGCTCGGCACCTTCTGGAGCATCTCTGCGAGCGAGTAGCTATAGTGGCGGCGATAGAAAATATCGTCAAAGTAGGCCGATGTCACCTTCATGCCGTACTTTTTGCCGAATGCATACTCGGTGCTAAAGGCGTAGTTCACCAACTTCACCTGATAGCGCTCCATATTGAATTCGAACTCGATTTGACGGCCGCTCCACAGCAGCTGCCTCAAAGTTCCCTCTGACATTATAACCTCACACTTTTAATTACTCTTATTGTAGCACAGGTTTATGATATAATTAGCAAAGTTAGGGGCGTAGCTCAGTTGGTAGAGCACTGGTCTCCAAAACCAGGTGTCGCGAGTTCGAGTCTTGCCGCCCCTGCCAAGCAATCGGGCACTTTTCTTAAAAAGAAAAGTTCCCGACGTCAAAAGAACTAATTACGAAAAGAAATCCACGCACATGTCGTGGATTTCTTTTGATTTAATGTCCTAACTTCATTTTTGATTATTATCAGGGGAAAATCTTGACAATTTTTAGCAAGTGTGCTATAATCAAACATAAGCATGTATTTCATGCCTAGTTTTTGGGCTTATCCAGAGAGCGCCCCTTGATGGACAAGGCCAAAAAACTATTAGAAATCGCCCGTATGATGGCGATTTAGTTCCCGAAAAGACAGAATGAACGGAAAAACGTGCCTCCTTGTGCGTGAAGATCAGACATTAAATATCTTAATTCAACAACTAGAGGTGAATAGTTATGATTTGAGGAACGAAGGGGGTTTGGCTCGTTCCCTCCTTGAAATATCCGTTCTCTAACCACTGTCTCAAGATCCAGTCGGCAATGACCGACAACTACATTAAGGCCTCCGGCGTATGTCGGAGGCCTATTACTTGCTTTTTTATAAAAAACATGTATAATTATTTCCTATGGGAGACCGCCGTTTGTTCTTCTCCTTTGTAGCGTTTCGGCGAAAATCTCCCCGCTAGATTGACTGCTTTCCATTTACAAATGACCATATTACTAACCCATTACTGACGCGTGTGGGACTGAGATTTTTCCATGACATACATTCTCACATTTGTATCCGGAACTTCCGTATTGGCGATCAATCTAGTGCACTTTACCGGCCCTGCGTCGAACGATGCGGGGCTTTTTTCTTGCATTTTTTCTAGAAAGGTGTATAATTCATTACGGCCTGCATTGATCCGCGCGGCCACGGAGATTATTTGCTATTTTCGACTCCATGAGTCACCTCACACAAATAAATATTCAATTTTCAAGCCGATGTTCAAAGTGCAATTTAAATATCGCTAGCGACTAATCTCTGTTCTTTATACCCATCCTAACTGGGTTCCCCGTATCTTATGATACGGGGATTTTTAATTGCTTTTTCTTGAAAATAGTGTATAATTTAGACAGAAGAGCGCTTAGTGGGTTTTTGGGCATATTAACCCTCCTCTCGCTCTTTGAGGATTGATTGCAACAACTCATAGGGTACCAGCGTGTTAGCACGCGCCTCCACCTTGAATATGTATGTAATTGCTTGTACGCAGCTAGAGGCCTTGTGGCGCGTATGTCCAGTGCGTCATGCGCAATACGTCGCCGCCACTTACAAAATCATCTTTTACGCAAAGAACAAAAAACTCGCAATCAAATCCTCGTTCTTTACCTACCTGTCAGCTGACGGACTATACATCCGTCCGACAGGAGCCCCGCCCTTACCAAGCGGGGCTTTTTTATTGACATTTTTCTATTTTTTAGTATAATATGCGGAAAGAGCGCCGTTTACGGCATAGCGGCAGCTCCTTTGCATATAAGACTGATTGCATAGCCTAAAAAAGCCTTCTCTTGTGGATATGGACTTCAAACAAATGCATGAGGCGTCAAAACCTCCTTTCTAAAGATACTGTGAATACATCTTAAGCTCCGCTGAATAGGTATTTCGTTATGTTGTGTTCGATCTTCTGCAATCAGTCTTGGCTTTTTGGCCTACTATCGACGGTTAGCCACCGACTTTAGTAGGAGCCCCGCGTCTTCGGATGCGGGGCTTTTTATTGACTTTTTATCTGATAATTCTTAAGATTATATGGTATGTTCCGCATTTTCCGAAACTTTACCAAGAGAGACTATCTTTTTTTGTTTGGCGGTGTTTTACTCGTGGCTTCGCAGGTCGGGCTCGAGCTAAAAATGCCAGATTTTATGTCCGAAATTACGCGCCTCGTCGAAACGCCAGGCAGCGATATTCGCGATATTTTATTTAATGGTGGACTGATGTTGCTCTGCGCGCTCGGCGCATTCTTTGCGACGATTCTTGCCGGCTATTGTTTCGCAAGGGCGAGCGCCAGCCTATCGATGAATGTGCGCAAGAAACTTTTTGATAAGGTCGAAGAGCTCGGCATGCATGAGGTGAAGAAATTCTCGACGAGCAGCCTTATCACGCGTACGACAAATGATATTACTCAGATTCAAATGTTCGTGGCGATGGGTGCGCAAATGTTAGTGCGCGCACCGCTAACGGCAATCTGGGCGATTACAAAGATTGCTGGCAAGAGTTGGCAATGGAGTACCGTGACGGCAATCGCGGTCGTGGTGCTACTTTCGATTATGATTTCCGTTTTATCAGTCGTGATTCCGCGTTTCAAAATTGTTCAAAAATTGACGGATCGCATCAATGGTGTTACTCGCGAGCATTTGACTAGCATTCGAGTCGTCCGTGCATTTAATGCAGACAAGTACCAAGAGCAGAAATTTGACAAGGTTAACCACGATCTCACTAGCACACACCTCTTCAATGAGCGCATGCTTTCGCTACTCTCGCCGGCAATGTATCTCGTAATGAACGGCGTCACGCTCGCAATTTATGTGACGGGCGCATATATTATCGCGAATGCGGCGGTGCCAGACAGGCTCGGAATTTTCTCGGACATGGTCGTGTTCTCGTCTTATGCAATCCATGTGATTTTTAGCTTCTTGATGGTCGCAATGGTGCTGATGCTGATGCCGCGCGCGCAAGTTTCGGCCGGCCGTATCAACGAAGTAATGAAAGAAAAAATCACGATTAAGGACGGCACCTTTGATGACGAGACCACCGAAAAAGGCACGGTCGAATTCCGCAATGTTTCGTTTAAATATCCGGATGCCGAGGAATACTTACTGCGTGATATTTCGTTCCGCGCCGAAAAAGGCGAGACGGTTGCGTTTGTTGGCTCGACTGGTTCCGGTAAAACTACGCTAGTTAATCTCATCCCGCGTTTTTATGATGCAACGAGCGGCGAGATTTTCGTTGATGGCGTGAACGTGCGCGACTTCAAACAAGAAGCGCTACATAATCGCATTGCATACGTACCACAAAAAGCCGTGATGTTTGACGGTAGTGTTTCGTATAACGTAGCCTACGGCGACAATGGTCGCGAAAAGACAAGCGAAGCGGCCGTAAAGAAAGCCATTAAGACCGCGCAGGCACAGCACTTCGTGGAGAAAATGCCGGATGCCTACGACGCCCACATCGCGCAAGGCGGTACGAATATTTCTGGTGGCCAGAAGCAGCGCCTCGCAATTGCACGCGCGATTGCTCGCGACCCAGAAATTTATATTTTCGACGATAGTTTCTCTGCTCTCGATTTTAAGACCGACGCCGCGCTCCGTCACGAACTAAAGAAGCAGACTGGTGACGCAACGAATCTCATCGTCGCACAGCGCATCGGCACAATCATGCATGCAGACAAAATTCTCGTGCTTGACGAAGGCAAATGTGTCGGCATGGGCACCCATCATGAACTCATGAAAAATTGTCCGGTCTACCAGCAAATCGCATTGTCTCAGCTGACGGAAAAGGAGCTCAATGTTTAACGGCGGCAAGAAAAATCAGGCACCAGAAAAAAGCAAAGATTTTGGTGCGGCGATTCGCAGACTTTCGCGCGAGCTCCGTGGCGCAAAAATTCTCGTCATTCTCGCAATTATTTTCTCGGTCGGCGGCTCGGTTCTCACGATTCTCGCGCCGAACAAAATTGCGACTTTGACGGACGAAATCAGCAAAGGTCTCTTCGGCCCAATCGATATTAACGCGGTGTGGGCAGCAGCAATTTTCATGATTCTACTTTATGGCGGCGCGGCATTGTTCGAGCTCGCCGAAGGCCTCACGATGGCGCAGGCTTCGAACGGTTTTGCGAAGGAGCTCCGCCGTCGCATTTCGCGCAAAATCAATCGCCTTCCACTCAAATTCTTCGACAACAATCAGACTGGCGATATTCTTTCGCGCGTTACGAACGATATCGACACAGTCGCGCAGAGCCTCGATAATTCCCTCGCGACTTTGACGAGCGAAACGTCCATTATGCTCGGCACGATTATTATGATGTTTATTACGAACTGGACGATGGCATTAGTCGCGGTCGGCGCAAGCATCCTCGGTTTCATTGGCGTTGGCGCAATTCTTGGCAAGTCGCAAAAGTATTTCAGCATGCGCCAAAAGGAACTCGGCAAACTCAACGCACATATTGAAGAAATTTATTCAGGCCTACTCGTCGTTAAGGCCTACAACGGAAAACGCGAAAGCGACAAGAAATTCGACCGTCTGAACAAACGCGTCTACACGGCCAATCTGCGCAGCCAATTCTTGTCCGGCATCATGCCGCCAATCATGATTTTCATTGGCAACCTCGGCTATGTCGCAGTCTGTGTTACTGGCGCATTGCTCGTCACGAACAACGTCATCACGTTCGGCACAATCATGGCCTTCATCGTCTATGTAAGGCTCTTTACTTCCCCACTTTCGCGCATCGCGCAATCGATGTCGAGCTTGCAGGCCGCCGCAGCTGCGAGCGACCGCGTATTTGATTTCTTGGACGAGAACGAAATGAGCGATCAAAAAGAAATCGAAACGCGCGTCGACAAAGAAAAAATCCGCGGCGATATCGAGTTTGACCACGTACACTTCGGCTACAACGAAGATAAAACAATCATCAATGATTTCTCCGCCGAGGCAAAAGCTGGACAAAAAATCGCAATCGTGGGTCCGACCGGCGCCGGCAAAACTACGATGGTTAACCTCCTTATGAAATTCTACGAATTACAGGATGGCGACATTCGCATCGATGGCATTTCGACGCGCCGCATGACGCGCGAAGATGTTCATTCGCTCTTCACGATGGTTCTTCAGGACACTTGGATGTTTGCTGGCACGCTTCGCGACAATATCGTCTACAACCGCAAGGGCGTGAGCGACGAAGAAATTATGAAGATTTGTAAGACCGTCGGCCTCGAGCATTTCGTGAAGACTTTGCCGAAAGGATTGTCGAGCGAAATCAGCGAAAGCGATTCAATTTCGGCCGGACAAAAGCAGCTCATTACAATTGCGCGCGGCATGGTTGAAGATGCGCCATTCCTTATTCTCGATGAAGCAACTTCAAACGTCGACACACGCACGGAAGAGCTGGTCCAGAAAGCGATGGATAAGCTCATGAAGGGCCGCACATCGTTCATCATCGCGCACAGACTTTCGACAATTAAGAACGCAGATTTGATTCTCGTAATGAACGAAGGCGACATTGTCGAGTCTGGCACACACGACCAACTCATGAAGCAAAAAGGCTTCTACGCAGAGCTTTATAATTCGCAATTTTCTCTGTAAAATCCATTCCGCTAGTGCTATAATATTAAGGACATGAAAATTTTGATGCTGGGCTGGGAGCTACCCCCTCACAACAGTGGCGGCCTCGGAGTAGCTTGTCTGAATCTTTCAAAATCCTTAGCCAAAATGGGTGCGGATATTGATTTTGTGGTCCCGTACGAAGCCGAGCATCACTTAGAATATATGAACGTTTTGTCTGCCTGCGAAATCGATCCATTAATTCGCTATGGCGGCGCATATGAATCAAAAGAAATCGAAAAGAAGAAATTCCATCAAGCCAAAACGCAGCAGAATTTGTCGATTCGCGACATCCAAAAAAGTTACTGCGATTTCGTAAACAAATATCTCATGGAGCACAAGCCGGAGGTCGTGCACGCACACGACTGGTTAACCTATGAGGCCGGCATTCTTGCGAAAAAGAATTTCGGCATTCCGCTCGTTGCGCATGTTCACGCGACCGAATTTGATCGTGGTGGTCCAGAAGGCGGTAATCCACTCATTCGCCAAATTGAATACGAAGGTTTGGTCTGGGCAGACAAAATTATCGCAGTCAGCCACGCGACGAAGGATATGATTGTCGCGCATTATGGTATCCCTGCCGACAAAATCGACGTCGCCTACAATGGCTTCGATGTGCCAGATGATGATAGTTACCATTACGACGGTTCGAGCTATCAGTATCTCGAAAACTTGAAGAAAAAAGGCTACACGATTGTTTCAACGGTTGGTCGCTTCACGCTTCAGAAAGGCCTCTTCCATCTCATGCGCGCCGCGGCCCGTGCAATTAGCATTCATCCAAAAATGGTTTTCCTCTTCGCGGGTGATGGCGAACAAAAGGAGCAGCTCATGCGCATGAGTGCCGACCTCGGCATCGCAAAGAATGTCATTTTCACCGGTTTCATTCGCGGCAAACAACTGCGCGACATTTACAGCATCTCCGATATCTTCGTAATGTCTTCTGTCTCTGAGCCATTCGGTCTCACCGCACTCGAGGCAGCTCATCACGGCAACGCACTCATTGTTACGAAGCAATCCGGCGTCGGCGAAGTGCTGAATTCGATTGTCCGTTATGATTTCTGGGACGAAGATAAGCTCGCAAGTGCATTAGTAAACATTGCTGAAAGCCCTGCTCTCGAAGATTCCTTACGAGACGGCATCAAGCACGAATACGCGCGCATCTCTTGGGACGATGTTGCAGAAAAGTGCGTAGAAGTGTATGATGAAGTAAGGAAACATAAGAGGAATTGCTTCTAATTCTTCTTTAAAATAAGAGAGGTATTTCAGTTTTAATGCGGTCATTTGTCCTGTATTTCCATATGCATCAACCGTGGCGCCTAAAGCACTACAATATTTTTTCTGTTGACCACGATCATGACTATTGGACCGAGAAAGACTGGTATGCCGGCACAAATAATGAACGTATTTTCAAGAAGGTCGCGGACAAGTCGTACCGTCCAATGTTGAAGTTGCTCGAAAAATGCATTAAAAAATACCCCGGCTTCAAGTTCTCGCTTTCGATTACCGGCACTTTCCTTGACCAAGCCGAGAAATGGGCGCCAGATGTCATTGAGACTTTGCAGCGTCTTACGAAGACCGGTCGCGTCGAGATTGTCGCCGAGACTTATTATCACTCGCTCGCATTCTTCTACGACCGTGAGGAATTCGAAGCGCAGGTAAAGCAGCATCAGGATCGCATTTACAAGCTCTTCGGCGTGCGCTCGCAAGTTTATCGCAACACAGAGCTTTCATATAATAATGACCTCGCGAAATGGGCCGAAGAATTCGGTTTCAAAGGCATCCTCGCGGAGGGTTGGGACAAGATCCTCGAGTGGCGCAG
>CAMJLD010000014.1 GCA_946406645.1 uncultured Candidatus Saccharibacteria bacterium
CTATTCAAGACTGCTTCCAGTAACAAGGGTGATGCCGACAAGTTTAAGGAAGATTTGTCGGGCTCTGATGTCGCGAAAAAGGTCGAGTTTGATTCGGCGCTTGGGAAAGAGGCTCAGATTGGCGCAACGCCGACCATTATGATTAATGGCAAAGATATCGATTTTACTAGTAGTTATACGAAGTCGACAATCGACCTTATCGAAGAGGCAATCGATACCGAGATTGCTCGCCAAGGCGTAAAGCTTTAAGCAACAAAATACCGGCTCTTTCGAGCCGGCTTTTTGTTGTCGCTAGAATGGATTCGTGAGGCCGAGAGTCGAGTTGGCTTCGGCGATGCGAATGAGCTCGTTATACTTCGCGATGCGTTCGCTGCGGGAGAGGGAACCGGTCTTGATTTGGCCAGTGCCGAGACCAACGGCGAGGTGAGCGATGGAAACATCTTCGGTTTCGCCAGAGCGGTGCGACATCGCGCAGGTGTAGCCATTCTTTTTGGCAAGAAGGACCGCATCGATAGTCTCAGTAAGCGAACCAATCTGGTTTGGCTTGATAAGAATTGAGTTGGCAACCTTGTTATCGATGCCTTTCTGGAGCAATTTGCTATTTGTGACAAAGAGATCATCGCCGACGAGCTGGATTTTGTCGCCGAAGCGTTCGGTAAGCTTCGCCCAGCCATCCCAGTCGTTTTCGCCAAGGCCATCCTCAATGGAGACTACCGGGTAGTTGTCGATAATCCACTGATACCAATTGGCGAGATCGTCGCTAGATTTCCAGTCGCCGTTAGTCTTAAGTTCGTAGTGATCGTCAGCGGCGAATTCAGATGCGGCAACGTCCATTGCAATGCAAATATCATCGCCTGGGCGGTAGCCGGCAGCTTCGATAGCGAGCTTGATGAGTTCGAGTGGCTCATTGTTGCCGTCTTTGACGCGCGGGGCATAGCCGCCTTCGTCGCCAACAGTCGTGACATAATCGCGTTCTTTGAGAATCTTTGCAAGGGCGTGGAAGACCTCGGTGCCCATGCGGACGGCGTCAGCGATATTTGGTGCGGAAACAGGGATAATCATGTATTCCTGGAAGTCAGTAGACCAAGCTGCGTGTGCGCCGCCATTCATAACGTTCATCATTGGCATCGGGAGGCACATCTCATCGGTAGTGCCGGCAAGCTCTGCGACATATTCGTAAAAGCGCATGTCTTTGGCGTGTGCAACTGCCTTCGCGGCCGCTAGGGAAACGGCGAGGATGGCGTTAGCGCCGAGCTTGGACTTATTCGGCGTACCGTCGAGGTCGATCATTAGCTGATCAATTGCGCGCTGATCGGCGGCATCATTGCCGATTAGCACGTCTGCGATTTTATTATTGACGTTCCAGACGGCTTTTAGGACGCCTTTTCCGCCAAAGCGTTCCTTGTCGCCATCGCGAAGCTCGAGGGCCTCTCCGGCGCCCGTAGATGCGCCAGACGGCACAGCGGCACGGCCGGCATGTCCGCTTTCGAGCATGACGTCGGCTTCTACGGTCGGATTGCCGCGCGAATCCAAAATTTGGCGCGCATGAATATATTTAATGACAGTACTTTTTTCTTGCATAATATCGATGCCTTTCTCCCTAAAATACTATGAAAATTCTTATGTATATAATAGCAAATTAATTGTGATTGTGATACTATTGAAAAAAGATTTATAAGGAGGGCGCCATTAATGGCTACAAAGAAGCCAGCGGCGAAGAAGACCACTGCGAAGGTCTCTAAGCCGGCTACTTCTGCTCGGAAGAATAATCCAGCAGAAATCATTTTCAAAGAACGTAATCCGGAAAATCATAAGATGACCGGTAAGTTCAAGTTCTTTTATTGTTTCTTCGCAGCAACTACATTGGTCTTCGCGATTATTGCAGTTCAGCTATTCTTTTTCTCGCAGGATATTTTAAATAAGTATCAGTCGATTGAGGCATGTACTCGTGCACATACTAGCTGCAAGGTCACCTATGTTGACGGCGTAGTCAATGTTGACGGAGGCGAAGAGTAGTGAGCGAAAAACCCGACAAGACGCTCGAAGAGCTAGAGGAGGCGCGCGCCGAGGAAGAATTCATCGCGGCGCCAGAGGATAGAGTAAATAATCCTCTCGTTCCTACGGCTTCAGGCGCGATGATTAGTTCGGGAGATTTCGCGCACGGAGATTTTACGGGGGGAAGCGATTTGATTAATAACGAAACTAATATGAAAGGAGAGATTGTGGAGAATCCAGACGAAGCAAAGTCGATTTTCGACAAGCCAGAAGCAGCTGCCGCGCCAGCTGAAGAAGGCGCGCCACTTCTCGGTGGCAAAAAGAAAGAAAAGGCAGCCCCAGCCCCAGCACCAGTTGCTGAACCAGCTCCGGCCGCTGCACCAGCAGGTGTCGCACCGGCACCAAAGAAGAAATCTAAGGCAGGGCTAATCGTTACGATTTGCATTCTCGCAGCGCTATTAATTGGCGGCGGCGTTTTCTGCTTGTTCTTCTTTGTTCTACGTAGCACGCCAGCTAACTTGGTGGGCGACTCGGTAAATAACTTACTTACCGCAGAGAACTTTAACGCTACTTTGAACGTAAAGCCGTTGACGGCTAAGATTTCGAAGGCCGGTTCGAACTTTGAGTTGGTTGCTGATATGTCGCTAAGCCAGGGTTCTTCGTTTGGCGTTAATATCGATGCGATTTCGGTCAAGGATGATAGCAATACCTATCTCAAGGTGACTGGTCTCGATAACCAGTTCGTCGCTATGGGTTTTGGCGCCTTGATTGCTGGCAACGGCGGTCTTGGTTCCACTTCGGCTATTCAGGCAATGAATGGCGTTTGGTACAAAGCTAGCAGTGATGATCTCAAGGGTATTGGCTCCGAGTATGCTTGTGCCTTTGAATATAACAAGTTCCTTTCTAATGATGGCATGAAGGTTATCGCTGACGCTTATAAGGCGAACGCATTCTTTGTTCCAAAAGAAGGTGCTGAGGTAAAGGAAGAAGATGGTAAGAAGATTATCACTGTTACTGTCGACCAAGAAAAGCTCAAGGCTTTCGAAGAAGCAGTAAGGAAGAGTGATAAGTACTCCGTTTCCGAATCCTGCAAATCTTACGGCGAAAGCATGACCAAGGACTTTAAGGAAGGTGAAGCTACCCTTAAGATTGATGGTTCGAAGCTTGTCGGCATCAAGGTTAAGGATAATGATGTTGCGACGATTGATTACGAGAAGAAAGATATCTCCGCTCCATCTAATGCTAAGTCTCTTGCAGACGCAATCAAGGAAATTAAGAACGGTTCGAGCAGCTCTAATGGTGGTCTCAGCGGTCTAAGCGGTCTCTTCGGCGGTCTCTTCGGCGGTAACACTGGTACCGACGACGGCAAAGACGATGGCGATGATGATGACGACGATTTCGACTGGGGCAGCTTTGATGACGATTCCGACTCCGGTAATGATGGTGACCTTAGCGGCCTTGGCGATTTAAGCGGCCTCGGTGACCTTTTTAGCGGCCTCTTCGGTGGAAGCACTGGCACCGATGGCGATGATGGCAGTGACTTCGACTGGAGCAGCCTGGACGGCCTCTTCGGCGAATAAATAAATGCCCAACGAAAGCCACCCCATTAGTGGGTGGCTTTTTGTGGTAGGATAATAGTATATGACGCCTAAGCTTAAAGCGAAACTGAAGGAACTCCCAAAGGAACCGGGGGTGTATTTTCATAAGAATCGCGAGGGCGAGGTGATTTATGTTGGCAAGGCGGCGATTTTGAAGAATCGGGTATCGCAATACTTTCATTCGCCGAATCAGAAGGACGCGAAGACGCGTGCGCTTGTTGCCGAGATCGACGATACGGACTGGATTGTAGTTGATACAGAGATGGATGCGCTATTCCTCGAGAGCGAGATGATTAAGCGCTACATGCCGAAGTGGAATATTTTGTTACGTGATGATAAATCGGTTTGCTACGTGCGAATTGATATGAAGTCTGAGGTGCCGTGCGTTACGATGACGCGTAATCCTGAGGATGATGGCGCGGAGTATTTTGGGCCGTATTATGGTAAGACGGCGATTAGCCGAGCGCTCCGGATTTTGCGTCGTATTTTCCCGTATTACGACAAGCCATATACCGGCCGAAAAACTTTGAACACTGATTTAGGTTTGACGCCG
Source organism: uncultured Candidatus Saccharibacteria bacterium (assembly GCA_946406645.1). Classification (GTDB taxonomy): domain Bacteria; phylum Patescibacteriota; class Saccharimonadia; order Saccharimonadales; family Saccharimonadaceae; genus UBA2834. The sequence goes on from CAMJLD010000014.1 coordinate 4,147, forward strand.
GGCATTGAGGCAGACAAATCGACGCCGGCGGAATATAAGCGTGATTTGCGCCGCATGATTAGCTATCTAAAAGGGAACAGGAAGCGTCTCGTGCGGGATCTCGAGAAGCTAATGTATGAGGCTTCGGCGCGTGGAGATTACGAGAAAGCGGCGACTTATCGGAACCAGTTCTTTGGCCTAAAAGGGCTTGGTACAAAAATTGTGTTCTCTGACAAAGAGTTTCTCGATATTTCTGGCGATAGGGCGCTAGAGGAATTGCAGGAGCTCTTGAAACTTGAGAAGCCGCTCGTGCGCATCGAGGGCTACGACATTAGTCATCAATCTGGAAAGAACGTGGCGGCATCGATGGTTTGCTTCATGAATGGCACGGCGGATAGGACGAAGTATCGCCGATTCAAGCTTCATAAGCAGCAGAATAATGATACTGAGAGTATGCATGAGGTGGTCGAGCGAAGGCTGCGTCACCTGCATGATTGGGGCAAGCCGGATTTGATTGTGCTTGATGGCTCAGTAGGGCAGTTATCGGCCGTGAGGGCACTTTGCGAAGAGGCGGGCGTGCCGGTGATTGGGCGCGATAAGAGCGGCGATCATAGCCGCAATGCTAGGGTTAGGATTGTGCTTGTTGAAGGTGAGGACTATCGGATGGTGGAGCTCGCGTCGGATAGCCATATCGCAAAATTGATTGCTAGGATTGACGAGGAAAGCCATCGCTTTGCGATCCAGTACCACACTTTATTAAAACGCAAAGATGCGCTAAAATAGGCTTATGGTAAAGAGGCAAATGTTGAGCTTCCTCCTCAGGTGGCTCGTTTCTACTGTCGCGATGTATATCTGCATCAACTTCTTTGGCAGCTTCCGTGAAGGCTCCGAGATGATGCGCTCATCTTTTTGGCTCTACGCGACGGCCGGTTTGATTTTCTCGATTATTAATACCGTCGTGAAGCCGATTGCGACAATTATTGCGTTGCCGATGATCTTCTTGACCTTGGGGCTTTTCACGATTCTCGTGAACGCGGCGATGATTGGTTTGACGATTTGGATATTGCCGGACGTCCAGATGACATTTGGTGGCGCAATCTGTAGCTGTCTCTTGATTTCTCTCATAAACTTCCTTGTCAACTTGGCTATGCCTGATGTAAAATAGACGTATGGAAATAGGTGCTATTTGTAATATTGTGACTTTCGCTTCGGCGATTCTATTAATTCTATTGATTTTGTTGCAGCAGCGCGGCGCTAGCCTTGGTGCTGGTTTCGGTGCAAGTGGTGAGCTCTTTACGGAGCGCCGTGGTCTCGAGAAATCGATGTTTAATACGACGGTCGTGATTGCAGTGATCTTCGCATTGTCGATCTTGGCCACACTAATTATTGGATAATGAAGATTTTCAAGAAAAAGAGTGGGCATATTCGTTTGGACCGCAAGCGCATTGCAAAGGTCTATCATGAGTCGGCCGATAAGGCTGGCCGTCATTTTGCGAATAATTTCATTTCGCGTCTCGAGAATGTCCATTCGGTCCGTCTATGGGTAGTCGAGTGGGTGCTACTCGTGGTCGTGGTTTTCTTGTTCGCGATTGTTCAGAATATTTGGTATACCGACTCTTACGGCACTGAGAGCTTTGGCGAGGGTGGTGACTATACCGAGGCGGTGTTGGGGGATATCAACTCGATGAACCCGCTTTATGCTTCGACGAGCGCTGAGAGGACGCTAGGGAAGCTGTTGTTCGCTAATCTCGTTTCGCCAGACATGACCGGTAGTAGCCGTGGTGACTTGGCGAAGACGGTTCGTATGAACGAAGAGGGTACGGTTTGGACGTTAACGCTACGTGATAGCTTGCGTTGGTCTGATGGTGAGCCGATTACGGCTGATGACGTGATTTATACGGTTGATCTGATTCGCGACCCGACTTCACGTACGACGACGGTGGCGGATTTTTCGAAGATAAAGATGAAGAAAAAGAGCGACAAGGTCGTTGAGTTCACTTTGCCTTCGCCATACATTGATTTTATTGATACGCTCGAGTTCCCAGTTTTGCCAAAGCATATCTTAGGCGATATTAGCCCAGCGCTCGTTTACGAGAGTGATTTTTCGATGAACCCGGTCAGCTCCGGTCCGTTTACTCTGAAGTCACTTCAGGTGAATGCGCCGACGAGTCTTGCGAAGAAGACGATTTTCCTTAGCCGAAATGATAATTATTTTCTTAGCAAGACGAAGCTAAAGAGCTTTACGCTAAGAACCTATGAGAAGCGCGAGGATATCGTGGCGGATTTGAATGCGTCGGTAGCGACCGCAACGGCCGAGCTAGGTCCAGAATCAAGCAATGGTTTGTCGGATAAGATTGAGATGCGAAAGAGCCTTTTGAATGCGGGCGTATTCGCCTTCTTTAACACTGGTAGCGATAATGTTTCGTCGCGCGAGCTTCGCCAGGCGATTCAGGCTGGTATTGATATGAATGAGGTGCGTTCTGGAATCGACGAGGCGCAGTATCTGGACTATCCGATTATTGCTCGTCAGGAAGATGATTTGGAATTTCCAGAGCCTGTAAAGCATAATGAAAAGTCCGCAAAGGAGCTACTCGCCAAGTTGGAATATAGCTACGACAAGAAGGGCAATTTGCTAAAGAAAGATGGCACGGCGGCAACATTGAACGTGGTAGCGCAGAAGCGTGATGGCCTAACCGCGGCGGCTGAGCGTTTTGTTGGCGAGTTGAAGAAGCTTGGCTTCCAGGCGAACCTGACGATTTATGATGAATCGGCGGAATCGGCAGATTTCTTTTCGGCGGTGGTGCGTCCACGCGAGTTTGACATCTTGCTGTATGAAGTCGACCTCGGCGTTTCGGCGGATCCATTCGTGTATTACAGCTCGACGCAGGCGACGGCTGGCGGTTGGAATTTCAGCAATTATTCGAACCCGCTGGTTGACGATGCGCTATTGTCTGCGCATACGACGACGAACAGGACAGTGCGCAAGACGAAGTACGAGTACTTCTTGAAGGCTTGGCAGAATGACGTGCCGGCGATTGCGCTTTATCAGTCCGCGATGAATTATTATCATGTGCCGAATGTAAGGATTTACTCCGAGAGTAATGAGCTTACTGATGCGCTCGATCGCTTCATGGATGTGCGCTATTGGGCGACCGCAAGAAAAACTGTAAATATTACACCTTAGGGTGCTTGACTGATTTCTAGAATTGTTGTATGCTTTGGGTAATGGGATGGTGCCATCGTACTTTTTGAGGTTACGAGGCGCATTTATTTCTTGGAAAAACACACATTGTCTAGCAGTATCGCGTGGAATAAAGGGGGCAATTGTGTTTTTTAATATTTTCATAAAGGAGGAAACGAATCATGAAGATTACTGTTTCTTGCGTACCTTATAGTATGACAATGCGTTCTAGCGCTAGCGGCGCCTGCAGTGGCGGCGGCGGCGGTGGCGGAGGCGGCGGCGGTGGCTGCGGCGGAGCCGGTTGCGGTTCTGGTTGCGGCGGAGGCTGCGGCGGCGGAGGCGGCTCCTGCGGAGGCGGCTCTGGTTGTAACGGCGGCGGCGGCGGAGGCTGCGGCGGCGGCGGACATTGATATGATTACTTTGGTTCGATCCACGCCGAATCAAACAAGGCTCGGGTTTTATACCCGGGCCTTCATTTTTTAGTTTTTGAAGTTTGAATAATTATCTGCGTATGCTTCCGGTAGGGTTTTACCGGTTTTTGCGAGGTATTGTTCTACGAGATGGAGGCCAAGGGAATAGCCGGCCCAGCGGGGAAGGCTTTCGTTGCCATTGAAGAAGATAGCATCATAATCGTAGGAATTTGAATCTAGAGAATTTTGCAGCCGTTCGAGGATTTTCTGATTGTCTTCTTTACTTCGAGAAATGACAGTTTCGAGATAGAATTGTTTTTCGACGTTGCTGCTCGCGAATTCTTTTTCGAAGTAGACGGCGAGGCCTTCGCAAATAAGATTCTTGAACAGGGAATCAGCCCATTCGCCGTTTTTGCCCCAGCGTGCGGCATGACAGAGCTCGTGGACAAGCATTTCGGCGAGCTTCGTTTCGGTGACGTCGTTGTTGATTGAGAGTTCGATGAAGTCGCTGGTAATCGTGCGGCCGCCGACGCCATCTTCTGGAATGATGATATCGTAGATGCGCGTAGTGACTAGGACATCGATGTCCCAGTTGATATCAAGGCGCCCAAAAGTGTAGTCCTCGGCGGTTTTTATGGCTTTTTTAATTAAGTCGAGCTTGCCGGAGAGATTGTCGTTTGCGTTAGCGATTAAGAGATTGATTTTTCCCATATCTTCATTATAACAAAAATGCTCCGCCGAGATTGGCGGAGCATTGATGTCAGGCGAAATAGTGGGGTTTGTGCCACAATTCCTTTGGAACATCCTTGAGCTCTGGATGGGTGTAGTGAGCCGTGTTGTAGCCAAAGTTGATTGGAACAAGCTTGGGGCTAAATACCCTTACTACGCTGAGTTCGGAGCCAGGCAGCGACATATCGACGGTCGTGATGTTGAGTGTAGTCCTAAGCTTATAGAACTCCATTTTCGAAAAGTCCGTGAATTCGTCGATGACTTTTCCGCTCTTTAGCCAGTCGAGCTCCTTGCTTTTCTCGAGCGCGTAGTACAACTCGCCGTGATCCGAAGGAGTGTCAACTTTTTCCTCCTCAATACGGGGCTTAATGCCGCGGTTGAGCTGGAGGAGCAGGTTATATTCCGCTTCCTGGAGAGCTTTGTTGATTGTCTCTTCGTAGTTGCTGCCGATGGTGGCAGCTGCGCCACTAATGAAATGAGGATACTCAACATTGCTTGTGATGATTGCTTCGAATACTTTTCCGTAGGGAGAAGGCATTTCGAGAATGAAAAGCTCTCTGTTCTGCTTCTTCCAATGCTCACGACGATTGAGTGCGTGAATCGGAAGGAGTTTATCGGAAAGAATCGGCGGTGACTCGCGCGTATACCAATTACGCATGAGCGCGTCGCGCTCGATGAGCTCGACAATGGCGCGAGTTTCGGCGTTTTTGATGTCCGAATAGGCTGCGATGCCCGAAGAATGGCCGAAATATATGCGGTTTTCTGAGAGTTTCTGGCCATAATAGACAAGATCAGTAGGAATATACACTTCTCGGTATCCGTCGGGATTGTAGTTGAAGCCTTTGACCCATGTGATGGGCAGATCTTCCGTGAAGTCTTTAAGACCGCAACTAGACGCCTGCTCGTGTGTAAGAGGGAAATAATCCTTCGGATCGAGCCAAGCTCCAGGGCAGTCTTTCGCGGGGCCTTCATAGTCGACGCGAATCTGACTGGAGTTCCAGCGTTCGTAACCTTCGATGGCGGCCTTGAAAGCCGCGTCGGCATAGGCAGGACTGGTGGCGCCGGCGTATTGAACGTTCGAGTTTGCATCCAGATAAGAAGATGTTACGCCGAAGAACGCACCATTTTCGCCGAACGAATGGGTCCAGATTTGCTTGACGGGTTTGTCCTCGCCGACGTGGTTTTCGACATAGCGAATTTTGTCTGTCGGCTTTTCTTTCGGTTCGCTTCTGTAGCCAAAAGGAATCGCGAGGATTGGATGGATTTCGTCTCCTTCAAGCTCGAGCTCCTTCATCATTGCGCGATCCTGAATCCCGCCCATTTCGCATGAGCCGAGTCCATTCGCAGCACAGAACAGGGAAATGTTCTCTGCGACATGGCCTACTTCAATCATGGCTAAGCGATAGCCGCGATTGGAGTACTTGTAGGTTTGCCTTCTGAAATCTGCAGCGATAATGATTTGCGCAATAGAATTAAAAGGCAGAGTTTCCTGGTTGAAGCAGTACTTAAGCTGCTCGATATCTACGTCCGTTTTGAAGAGAATAAGTTTATTCTTCTCTGCGTCGTACTCGTAATAGCCGGCGGGCAAGTTGCCGTGTGGCTTTTCGAGTAGGAGGTAGATTCTGAGCGGGTATAGGGCTCCGCCACTGGGGACGGCGTGATCGGGTATGCTGTATGCAAAATTGCAGAGCTCGCCAATCAATTTGTCGTCGACTGTTCGGTATGAGCTGAAGTAGCGCACTGAGCGTCTCTTGTTTCTGATGTCGAACAAGCTCTTCTTGCTACCCATAGGGTGAGGTTCGAGCTCGACGGCAAACTCCTTGATGCCACTCTTAGGCGCTTTGCGGTTGCTGATTGAGAACTCTTCTACTTCGTCCTGAGTTAGATTCCTTGCATATGCGGGGGGATAGCTGCTGACTCTGTGAAAGTGCATGAATTGTTCTCTGGCATCTTCCATGACTTCAAGATCTCTCAGTGCCTCTACCACTGTAGTTACCGTTTCTATGTCGATACCCGAAAGGGCGGCGACGTCCTCAATTGAGTTAAAGCCATTGCAATAACTCAGTATTTTCCAAACATCTTCGGCGTTTTCGCTTCCAATATCGTACTGGGTACGAGGATGGAGGAAACGAATACTGCCATTATTCGGAATGGCCGGAATTACAAGAATAGGGAAATAGTCGTTTTTCATGTAAACACCTTCTTTCTTTTTTAAGATACGAGAATCCATTATTCTTGCTTATATTATATTATTTTCTTGTCCTTTTGTCAAAAAAGTGGCCCGGTTAGACCGGGCCGAAAGAATTAGTTTTTAGCCTCCTTTGCCGCTGCCGCAAGGGCCGCCGCCGCCAGTAGGGCTGCCGCAGCCTCCGCCGCAACTACCCTGACATCCTGAAGTGCAGCCATTGCTACAACCACATGCGCGGCGAATAACAGTGTCTTTGTCGTAGGAAACTGTCGTAACTTCGATCTTCTTCATGGTGTTCACCACCTTTCACCAGCTATTAATGCCCCAGAAGATATAAGGACATCACCTGTATTATATCTCCTTGAGGCATATTTCTCAATCTGTAGTTTAAGATAGCAATAAAAAGACGCCCAAATGGGCGGTTTTTAAAACTTGGTGCGCCCGACTAGACTCGAACTAGCACAGCCGTTTGAATAGCCACTAGCACCTCAAGCTAGCGTGTCTACCAATTCCACCACGGGCGCAGATAGAGATATATTAGCATACTAATGACTGGTTGTAAATAATGAGGGCATAAAAAGTATCGGATTTGAACCTTGCGCTTATGGCTAAAAAATGAATATAATAGAGATAAGCATTAATAAGTGGAGTGTAACGTGAAAAGAAAAAGGAGTATTTTTCCTGTCGCGGGCAGAGCAATATCAGTGTTTTTGATGGCGGGGTTTTTAATCTCGTTATTTTCGGCGTTAAATGCCTTTTCGGCAGCAAACTTATTCAAGATTCAGAATGCTACCCTTAGCGAAATCTCCACGAATGCTGAGGGATCCATTACGAGCTTCGATGAAACGAATATTGTTAGTGACGTTACATTCCATAAATTGAACGATTCCGCAAAATACACAGTTAAGCTCAAAAATACCGATACGTCGGACCATATTATTAGTGGCGTAACGAATGATAATTCGAATGAATACGTTAGTTATAGCCATGATTCTTATGCGAATACAACCGTGAGAGCAGGCGAATCGTTTGATTTCGTTGTTGTTGCAAAATACGCGAAGGCTGTTGCAGATACTAACAACCGAGTTCAGGTATCGAATGTGAAGTTTACGATTACGTTTACCGATATCGACCAGCCGGTCGAGGTTGTAATTTCGCCAAAGACTGATGATGGCATCATGAATAACGTCATTGTCTTATCTATTTGCACTGTTGGGTTGGTTATCTGTGGCGTGGTTGCTATTCGCCATAATAAAAAGGCAACTAAGGTGATTGCGGTTGCTCTCGTAGCTATTTCGGCTGTTACTATTACTGCCGGCGTTAAGGCTGCGCAGACTAGCGCAAATAGTATTACGTTCAATAATAACATTAAGCTCTTCGACAAAAGCGTCGTTATCTATAAAGACATTAATGATGAACTCCATGAGTTAGTTGTGAATTATGGCGAGCCGGCCAATATTGCAGATCAGACTCGTGAAGGCTATACGATGAATGGCTGGTTGGACGATAGTGGTCAGCCATTTGACATCACGAAACCAATTACCGATGACGTGGCGATTCGCGTTGACTATTCTCCGATTAGCTATACGATTGTCTTCGACGGAAACGGTAATACCTCTGGCGAAGATGTGGCTAGCATGACGCTTAAATATAACGAATCGGTGAGCTTAAATAAGAATACTTTTGTTAAAGATGGACTAGTCTTTGACAAATGGAATACTCAGGCTGACGGGCAGGGTGTTGCTTACGAAGACGAAGAGCAGGTGAGCGGGCTAAGCGCAGTCGATGGTGGCGTAGTGACGCTTTACGCTCAGTGGAAACTGAATTTATTGACAGTTAATTATCACGGCAATGGTTTGCAGTTCGAAGACGGTTCTGATGTATTTTCGATGACCTATCTTGAAACCTGCGATGAAAACCCTGTTGATAACGTAAATATTGCGCATTCGAGCAACATCGATTATGCGGGCAATCGCCAAGGCGATTACGGAAATGGTTTGAGAACAAAAGATGTAGTTAGGGTGGATGGCGCCGAGTCCTTGCATGTTGTTCTGGCGTACGGCACGGAGGACGGCTATGATAAACTCTATGTCTTTGAGGGTAAGTATACTGGTGTTATAGAGGACGATTTGGATGATGGCCAGATTGGTACATACACTGGAGGCAATGGTTATAACCCGAGCTTCGTTAATCTTGATATTGATGGCGATACTGTAACCTTTGCGTTCTCATCGGACGGGAGTGTCAACGAATATTACGGTTATTACGCGACCGTCATAGGCTATGATGCAAATGGTGACGAGATTGATGCTTCTGGCATATATCGCACGTGCGAACACAGCTATTATGATGGCGATTATTCTGAGCCAGTTCTTTCTTCGAACCGACAGATTTTCGGTGGTTGGAGCGAGGATCCTAATTCACTTATGCCGGAATATTATAATTCCGATGACGTAGAGCTTCTGTTAGCCGGCCATGGCGGTGAAACGAAGGATTTGTATGCTGTCTGGGTTTATATCCACTTTGTGGAATTTGATGGTAACGGCGCAACTGATGGCTATATGTATGCGCAAGATTTCTATGGAGGTTTCAGCGACTACCTATACTATAACGAGTTCTATAAAGAAGACGGCATATTCTTAGGTTGGTCGACGGATCCAAATGCGACTGAGCCGGAATATGAGGATGGCGATGAGTTCTTGGCGCCTAACACTGAAGAAACGACCACGCTCTATGCGGTATGGGGTACGCCTTATATGGTTTCGTTTGATGGCAACGGCGCAACTAGTGGCTCTATGGGCAATCAATCATTTATGCCCGGTTCGTCTGGCCGCCTAAATAGCAATAGCTATTCTCGCACAGGCTATCAGTTTATCGGTTGGGCAGTGAGCGCAAATGCGACTGAGCCGGAATATGAGAATCGCGGCGTATTTATAGTTCCTGGCGAAGGCGATAGTACTATTCTTTACGCGATTTGGCGCCCTCAGCATAAGATTGTCTTCAATGGCAATGATGCGACAGGTGGTTCGATGGCCGATCAGTACATAAACGCTGGCAGTAGTGCGAGCTTGACGAGTAATGCGTTTGAGCGCACGTCTTACAACTTCCTTGGCTGGTCGACTGACCCGTCCGCGACGACGGCTACATATTCGAACGGTAGTCAGTTCACGGCGCCAGCAGACGGAAGCGGAACGACGACCACGCTCTATGCGATTTGGCAGCCGCCGCATACGGTATGCTTTGACGGCAACGGTGCAGATTCGGGGAGCCTAGACTGTATTGAGGCGCCATATGGCACCACTACGAGATTGCCATCGTTCCCGTATTCGCGTTATGGCTATCAGCCGTCCGGTTACTCAACAAACCCTTCGGCTACGAGTGGCGAGTATAGAGGCGGCGGCGATTTCACCCCTCCGACTGATGGCTCTAATTTGACGACTCTTTATGCGGTATGGCGTAAGAAATTTACTGTAGTATATGAGGCAAACAACGGGACTGGAGCGACTAGGGATGTCTATATCTATCCTGGTGACGATTACGTGGTGGAAGACAATAGTATCTCCAGATTCGAGCGCGAGGGTTATATGTTTGTAGGTTGGGGAACTCGCCCTAACGCTACTATGCCGACTTCTGGATACGAGATCGGTAGTCGTCATGCTACGAAGAGCAACCAATGGGGCGAAGAGATACGGTTCTATGCGATTTGGGAGCAATGCTACTGGGTGCATTACGATGGCAATGACGCTTCGGCTGGCGCAATGACTCAAACTACTTGTATCGTAAGCAAGGCTAAGAGTAGTTTATACGCGCCAAATTACGAAAAAGATGGTTACGCATTTATTGGATGGTCGACTGACACGGATGCCGGTAGTCGAGCTAACGATTCTTCAAATAAACCCGTTATTTATGGGCCGAATGAGTACATTGAGCTCGATTCGAGATTGCGCGGGCTGGCGGATTCTGAGCGCAATATCCTAGTACATGCCTCCTGGTTACCGGTGGAAACAGAGATTACTCTTCAGAACTTCGATAAGACGGCGTTCGAGAGCGCTAACCCGGGCAAGAAAATTTTGGCAGTACGCGACGAACGTGATAACGAGATATATGGTATCGCTAAGCAGGCTGACGGGAACTGGTGGATGACTACCGATCTGCGCCTCGACTTTAGTAATCCGAATCTTGCAGCTCTTAGTCCTTCGAACACGAATATTACAAGTAATAGTAGCTTCGTGAATCAGCTCAACGCTATGCGGGGTAGGACGGATTACAGGAATTTTCAAAAAGCGTGCAACACCGAGTCGGCTGCTTGTATTAATCAGCTATCATTCAGCAATATGAATAGGCTGGCAAATTTGCCGCAAAGGCCAGACGACCCTGATTATAACGAAGATCAATATGTTTCTTGGCGTGCGTATGGCAACTATTATTCGTATTATACTGCCGTAGCCGGAACGGTTGGCTGGGACACGATGACTCCGGGTGCTTCGACTTCCGCTACGCAAGATATCTGCGCTAAGGGCTGGAGATTACCAACGGGTGGCTCTAAGTCTCTCAATGGGGAATATGCGGCGCTCGATTTGGCCCTTGGCGGTCCTGGAGGATCTGTATATAATGAAACCGACCAAATGAGGTGGTTTAATTATCCTATAAATATGGTGAAGTCTGGCGGCATGTACGTAGCGGCTTTGGGGAAGGACGTTGTTGATGCTAAAACAGGCAACCGTAACGAGGGTGCAAGTTATTATACTGCGACAAAACAAGCCAGTCGCTATTCGACCGCATACTTCGCATCGTTCTCTGATCACTGGCATTACCCAGGTGATGACAATACTCGTCGTGCCGGCGATTTGATCCCGATTCGCTGTATCGCGAAGTAGATAATAACGGCATATGGAACGACGTGATTCGTACGATATCGACCGCAATCTTACAGGAGAGACTGTGGCGAAGAATGAACCGACGCCGGAGGGGCGGTATATTATCGTGGTGTTGGTTTTTATCCAGAATTCTGAGGGTAAATTCCTTATTTAGCGTCGCAGTCGACAGTGACGGGAAACTCGCAACTACTGGCGGCCACGTGAAGGCCGGAACGACGAGCGTCGAGGGAATTATCGAGGAAGTTGAGGAGGAGCTGGGGCTTAGCTTGAAGCCTTCCGATTTGCAGGTTTATTATTCCGGACGCGAAGATTCATCTCGTGTGTTTTTCGACGATTATTATGCGCGCGTTGATGTGGATTTGGAGGATTTGAAATTGCAGGATGATGAAGTAGACGAAGCACTCTGGATGACGGCCGATGAGATTTGTGCGGCGATTGAGAGCGGGGAATTTCTTTCAAATCACGTTGATGAATTTGAACGTTTGATGGCTTGGCTCGAAAAGCCGTGATATAATAAGCATAAGTAAAGAGAGAGGTGTGGATGAAAAAACTTTTCTGTGGATTAGGAATAGCGCTAGGGTTAGCTATCGCAGTTGTAGCTCCGGTTAGTGCATGTATTGGCCCGGATGGTAAGCCGGTTGAGGGTATGGATGGCGAGGCAACGAATTGTCTCGAGACAACTGGCGCATCTGAGGTTTCGGACCATTTTACGATTGACGAGGTAAGCCTCGATTACGGTCAGGTGACTGAGCTTAGCCGTAGCTATACGAAGCAGATCGTCATTTCGAACAATACCGATAACGATGTGATTATTGATGCGACGGTAGAGAAATATGCCGAGGCTAGCGCGAAGAATCAGGAGCTTGCCGATTGGTTGGCGTTCGTTGGTGGCGTTTCGCATTTTACCGTGCTAAGGGGCGCGACTTACAACTTAAGTGTTCGCGCAGTAGTTCCAGAAGACGCATTAGCTGGCTCGCAGTACGCTATCGTGAAGCTTACTGA
>CAMJLD010000015.1 GCA_946406645.1 uncultured Candidatus Saccharibacteria bacterium
GACGAAAAATTCGCAAAAGCTGGTAAGAAATCTAAGAAGCACGTAGAGGAAGTCAAGGCCGAGGAAGAGCGCCAAGCTCGCAAGGCCGAGAAGGCTGCTGAGCCAGAGAAAAAGGTTGGTCCAAAGCCAGTTACCCGCTCTCGCCTCGAACGCCGTGGCAAGAACTACCGCAAGGCTGTCGAGAAGATCGAAAAAGGCAAGGTTTATAGCCTTACCGATGCTATCAAGCTCGCTATCGAGACTAGCCCAGTTAAGTTCGACGCTACTGTCGAGATGCATTTCCGCCTCGGTGTAGATCCACGCCAGGCTGATCAGAACATCCGCGCAACCGTTACGCTCCCTGCCGGTACCGGTAAGACCGTTCGCGTAGCCGTCTTCGCGCCACTCGATATCGCAAAGGCCGCTAAAGCCGCTGGTGCAGATATCGCTGAGGACGAAGAGTTCACTAAGCGCCTCGATAAGGAACAGCTCGATTTCGACGTTCTTATCTCTACCCCACAGTACATGCCAAAGCTTGGTAAGTACGCTCGCTTGCTCGGTCCAAAGGGCCTCATGCCAAATCCAAAAGCTGGCACCGTCACGACCGATATCGAGAAAGCCGTCAAGGAAGCTAAGGCTGGTAAGATTGAGTACCGCGTCGACAAGCAGGCCATCGTTCACGTTGGTCTTGGCAAGGTTAGCTTCGGTGCTGACAAGATTGCCGAGAATGTCAATGCGTTCATCGAGAGCCTCAAGAGCCAGAAGCCTGCATCCATTAAGGGTCAGTATGTGAAGTCCGTCTTCATCAGCACCACGATGGGTCCAAGCATCCAGGTTGAGAACAACTACAACTAATCAAGTTGCATCAAAAAAGTTCCGGGTCAAACCGGAACTTTTTGTTTGGCTAATTAGTAGCTCCTAAGTTCGTCTTCTTCCCTACAGGAAAGATCACTCTCGGTGATACCATTCTTTGCGCCTGGCTCAACGAGGTAGCTGTAGTTCAAGATGAAGCTGTACTGCTCAGCGGTCAACTCACTACATGCAGGCGGCATAAGGTTGCTATCGTTGTTGCTAAGAAGAAGCGTCCACTTTGAGCCCTTCTCGGCCTTGCGGTACCAAGTGCCGGTACTCCAAGCACCGTCTACGCCCTCAATGTTGGCGCTAGCCATAGCGTAGTAGTACTTGTTATCCTTAGTGAGACCACTAGCGCGGATTGTAACTGTGAGATCTGGCGAAGACTGAAGAATCTTCTTGAGGCTAGCTAGGTCGATATCATCAGCACTTGGCTTAGCAGGTTCTTCTGGCTTCTCTGCTGGCTTACTCGGCGTGACTGGCTTCGTCTGAGAGGAAGTAATCGTGCGGCCGAGGATATTAGTCGTGCCGTCAACGAAGAATAGATAGCAAAGACCGCCACAGCCCGCGATAGCAAGTAGCGCGAGGATGATGGTTGCGATTTTCCAACCAGTGCCGCCAGCGCACTCTTTCTTTGCCTTTGGTTCCTTCACGGAATCAACAGTAATAATAGGCTCTTCTTTTACCTTCTCTTTTGGAGCGGCCTTAAAGATAGGCTCCATTGGTTCCTTCGATGGCTCAGAAGGCGTTTCTTCTGGAATAGAATTCTCAACCTCGTTGCTTTCGAGTTCCTCGATAGCATCGGCGAGTTCTTCGTTCTCGGTTTTTTCAGTTTCTGCTGGAGATTCGTCTTTCATCCCACCGAAACTGTGAAGTTCGCTAGCATCATGACTCTCTTCATTAGAGCGGTCAAAGCTGTTTTCTTCGTCGTTCATTATTAATAATTCTCCTTATGCTTAATATTTTAGCATATTTTAAGATTTCAACAAAAAACCGGCCTCCGAGGAAGTCGGTTTTAGCCATATGGCCGTGTTAGTTCTGGCAACCGACCCAAACCCTATCGAGATCGTCGTCAAGATAGTCGTAGTTTTTTATGAAATCTGCGACATCTCCAGAGATATCATTGCAATGCGGCAAGCCTCTCAAGGAGTCGTTTTGGACGCCATAGTATTGCCACTCGGAACCAGCTTCGGTCTTGCGGAAGTAAGTATATAAGCCCCATGCGCCATCCAGACCCTTGATGCTGCTGTTTACGAATGCATAGTAATACTTGTTATCCTTTGTAGTGCCTTTTTTGTAGTATTTAACCTCATAGGTGTACTTGTCGTCGCTCTTATCGACAATCTTGTTGAGCGACGCAAAGGCGTCAGATTCGCTATCGACATCTTTCGGCCTAGAGAAGAATAATACCGCTGCGGTTGCGCAACCGGCTACAGCGAGCACGGCGCAAACGATTGTTGCGATTTTCCACCCGAGGACATTATCTTTGGTTTGCTTTTTTGTTATTGTAGGCATTTTATAATCTCCTTATGCTTAATATTTTAGTATAAAAAATACGCCCCGCAAGAGGCGATGGGCGTATTTAGCGTTTCTTTTCCTTGACTTCGTTGCGGCCGAGGTTCTTCTTGGTCTCGGTGAAGACAACGTGCTTGCGAAGTACTGGATCGTACTTGCGAAGGCTGAGTTTGTCAGGGGTGTTCATGGTGTTCTTCTTCGTGTAATAAAGGCGAATACCAGATTCCTCAGAAACTAAACCGACAAGCTTGCGCTTGGTATTATTTTTCTTTGCCATACTGTTCGCTATTTTATCACAAATATTATTTTCTTGCAACAGATAGCTAGTGATACAATATAAACATGAATATCACTAGCGAAGAATTCGACAAAGAAGTCCTAAGTTGCGACAAACCTGTCGTCGTGGATTTTAACGCGACTTGGTGCCCGCCGTGCCAGGCTTTACACCCGATGCTCGAGGAACTTGCCGATGAAAGCGACGAATATAAGGTCGTTTTTGTTGATATCGACGAAGACCCTATCTTGGCGACCGAATATCGTGTTTCGTCAATTCCGTGCCTAGTGTTTTTTAAGAATGGCGAAGAATATGAGCGCCGCGTCGGCCTCATACCGAAGAAGCGCGTTAAGAAGATTTTGGAGGCCTAATGTACGATATTTTGATTATTGGCGGTGGCCCGGCGGGGCTTACTGCCGCGATTTATGCTCGCCGTGCCGGCAAGAAATGTCTAGTGCTCGAAGCGACCGCTTGCGGTGGCCAGATTCTTAACACCGATAAGATCACGAATTATCCAGCAGTTGCGTCTGTTTCTGGGCCAGAACTCGCGCAGAATATGCAGCAACAAGTGCTAGATTTGGGTGCCGAGATTGAGTACGATAAGGCCTCGATGATTACCGCGATTGATGGAGGCTTCTCTGTAAAGGGCGAGGATGGCGAATATGCTGCCAAATCTGTTATTATCGCCGCCGGCACTTCCCCGCGCAAGCTCGGTCTTCCTCGCGAAGATGAATTCCTCGGAAAAGGTATTTCCTATTGCACGACCTGTGATGGCGCATTCTACAAAGGCAAAACTGTCGCAATTTACGGCGGCGGCTTTTCGGCCGCTTACGGCGCACTCTATTTAGCAGATATCGCAGACAAAGTATATCTTGTCCACCATCACGATAAACTTCGCGCCACTGGTGGCGTTATTGATGCGATTAACGCAAATCCAAAGATTGAAATGGTGCTTGGTTCAGATATTGCCGAACTCGAAGGTGACGAAAAGCTTACCGGCATCACGCTTGCTGACGGCCGTTCGCTAGAGGTAGACGCTCTCTTTGTTTCGATTGGTCGCGTGCCGCACTGCGATTTCTGCATTGATTTGAAACTCGACGACGAGGGCTATATCGTAGCAAACGAAAGCTGCGAAACGAATATTCCGGGCATCTTTGTTGCCGGAGACGTTCGCACGAAGGCGCTGCGCCAGATTGTGACTGCGACCGCCGATGGCGCCGCCGCGGCAGAGAGCGCGATCCGATTTCTAAGTTAAAAAAGACCCGTCACAATCCGTAACGGGTCCTACCGAGGCACTATTCAACCGCATTCAAGCTCGTTTTGAGCTTTTTTGTAAAATCCGCGAGACGAGAATCAAGATCAATCTGCCCTTTCTGTCCGAGCTTCCGCTGTACTATAGCCGTAATCGCGACATAGATTTCCTCCATATTAATGTCGGGCAGCCACAATTCACTCGTATCATAATGAGTATAGCTAATCTTTTCAGCCTTGTGCCTGCCTTTTGGGCGGAATTCTTTCGTTCCAACCGTTGCCTCATAGAGGATTCCGGGGCTCTCCGGTTCTTTATCATAGATCCTAATCTCAACCGCAAAGCTTAGTTTAGGCTCGTTGCTACTGAGAGCAGCCAGCAAGGGACAGCATGCATCCAGAACATGCCCAATCTCGTTATGGACAAATCCGCTATACACTTCGTCCGCTCCATATACATTACCAAAAACTGCTAAACAATTTGTTTTCATGGCATTCACCTCTTTCGTAAATTGCTTGTCCGTTCTATGACGGACACTCCGTTAGATATATTATAGCATATTCTACCGATTTTTCAATGAGGAAAGCTTCCCGCTTGAATCTCGCCCAAGTTTATGCTAAAATCATTGAAGGTCGCCGCCTTAGCTCAGTGGTAGAGCACTTCCATGGTAAGGAAGGGGTCTCGAGTTCAAGTCTCGAAGGCGGCTCCATTTTTTATGCCGAATAATCTCGTTCTTACATGCGTCCATCATATTTCCTATTGACTTTCTGGCGTTTTTGAGTCATAATATAGGCAGGAGAGTCTTGGAGGACGATTTTTTATAGGCTCTTGTTATTTAACAGGTAGATTATGAAGAAAAATCGTTCCTTCACGAGACGAATTACTTATTATATTCATCTTAGAGAAGGAGGATAGCATTATGCTTAACACCAGGTACGAGGATATCGTCAACGTAAACGATATCGCAACAGGAAAGTTCAGACATCCGTCTGAAGCAATTTCATTAGCGCTTCAGGAGAATGTCAAGCAGGCTAACGAAGACGCAAGCCGCGTATTAGTAGTTGGTATCGACTGGCAGAACGATTTCGTTCTCCCCGACGCATCAGCAGTAGCACCAGGAGAACCTTACGGTTCACTTAGTGTTCCTGGCGCAAAGGGAGACATCGAGAGATTTACTCGTTTTATCTACAATAATTTCGAGAAAATAACTCGCGTCTTATTGTCTGTCGACACTCACTACCCGCACCAGATCTTCTTCCGCACAATGTGGATCGACGCTAACAATAATCCCGTTGCCCCCTATACGATGATCACTACAAAATCCATCAAGGATGGAACGTACAGATTCGTTGGCGGCAACCCGATAGAGGCAATGAAGTGCGTCGATTATCTCGAGAAGAATGGCAAGGGTGGAGTCTTTATCTGGCCGGATCACTGCCTCATTGGCACTACCGGATGGAATATCGAGACTCAGATTATGCAGATGGTGACTTTCCACTCTGCGGCTAGAAACGTTAGAGAGATTCTCGGTTTCAAGGGTATGGATACATATAGCGAAATGTATGGTATCTTGGAGCCCGAGTACAACCCCACCGGCATGACCGCGAAGAATATTCTTGACGCGATTGCAAGCTTCGACCAGGCTACTGGCGACCTGAAAGCACCGAAGTGGGAGAAAATCTTTATCGGCGGCGAAGCAGGCAGCCACTGCTTGCTCGAGAGCACGGATCAGATTCTGAAGCGTTTCAAGAACAACCCTGATTTGATCGAGCACGTTTACGTACTCGAAGATTGCACTAGCGCTGTTGCAGGTTACGAACAGCAGATGAAGGATGCCTTTGACAGGTTTAAGAGCCTCGGCGCTAACATTGTCAAGAGCACAGATGTCATTCTTTGAGGAGGTACCATTATGAAGATTGACGAAACTAATTTTGACGCTTTGGGCCAGATTGCGCCCAATATCGACGTCGGCGATATCGAGAATGATCATATGTATCTGATGAGTGTCGCGATAGACTGCAGCGGCTCTATGAGCCCCTACGTTTCGGAAATGAAGATGTCGATGACAAACTACGTAAAGTCCATCAAGGATTCAAAGTCCGATGACGAAATGTTAGTTTCTAGAACCGATTTCAGCAGCAACGTTACAAGCTCTGGATTCCAGGTAATCGACGACTTCGGCACAGACTATTCTGCTGGCGGCACGACGCATATGTATGATGCAATTATAGCCGCAGCCTATCAGCTGACCGATTACATGAACACTCTGAATAGTTCCGGCGTCCGCACGCGTGGCGGACTCGTCATTTTTAGTGACGGTGATGATATCGGATCGACAAAGACCATTCATGACGCAAGGGACGCAATCGCAATGCTTAAGAAAGAGGAAATCGTTGTTGCATTCGTCGCTTTCGGCCCCGATGCTCGCGGTATCGCTAACGATCTCGGCATCACCGATGTGCTCGAAACTAAAGCATCCGAGTCCGAACTTCGCAGAGTCTGGGGTGTTCTCAGCAAATCCGCGATTAGTTCTTCGAAGAGTGCTGCGGCTGGTGCTAGCCAGACCACATTCTTTGACGTCGTTTAACGTTCATCTATCTCAAAAAAGGGGGCGCCTGATTATGGGCGCCCCAATTTTGTAGAAAGGAGAGAAACAGATGGATAAGAAACCAATAATCGTTTCAAAGATTGGCGCAGAACACAGCTTCCAAGGACGAAATCGACAAGATTTCGGCGCAATTTTTCAGAATAACGAAGGCCATAAAGTAAAATTCTCACTTGATGGCTGTAGCTCTGGACATTTTTCCGAAGTCGGAGTCTTGCTCTTCGCCCAGGCAATCGCGAAACGCACAGATATCACGGCTATGACATTTAGGGATATCGTTTATCAGGAATTTCGCAGATTGACCGGCGGTCTTGGCTTTACTGATGCGGAATTGTTTGAAAACTTTTGTTTCACAATTCTCGCAGTAGTAGAAACCGAAAAAGAGTTCGTCGTTTTCTCTTGCGGAGACGGATATGTCTTCACGATAACGAATGAGCATGAACTCGAAGTTATCGACGTCGATAGTGGATACGATAATTTCCCGCCCTATTTCGTATATAACTTGATGAATCCGGAAAGCCTTTCTGCTTACAAGGAAGGTGTAGATTTCAAGGTTAGCTTCTATTCAAAGGAACAATACGAAGATATAGGCGTCGGTAGTGACGGCTATCGCTTTGTCGAAAACCTGAACAATGCGGATAGAGTCGCATTCAATGCGGCTATGCTCGCTAGTAAACCCGGCAAGATTGGCCAAATAATCAACCGCAATGCGCAAGTCTTCAAAGACGACATTACGGTAGTTCTATAGGAAAGAGGTGATTTAATTGGCAATTCAGACAACCAAGGCAAAACTTGGCAGAAATAAGTTGTTTGAGGGTGGCGAGGCGATCATCTATGCTTACGATCAGGATACGGTACTAAAGGTTTTTAAAGACCCCAATATTCTCCCGACGAAAGAAAAGAAGGTCAACGCCATGCTCGGCAAAAAGTCCCGCAACAACCTTGCGGTCCTGCCGATGGATACCGTCACAATTGGCGGAAAATTTGTCGGCTATCAGATGCAAAAGGTCAGTGGCGAACCGCTCCATAGTTTCACGAAGGCGCGCTTCGTTCGTGACCAAGGATTCACGAACCTCGATGCCCTTCGGATTGCTACCCAGCTGGGGCATGCAATCGAGGACGTCCACAATGCCGGATTCGTCATTGGTGATGTTTCCGACAATAACTTCATGGCTTCCCTCGACCCCGGACATCAGATTCATCTGATCGATACAGACAGCTGGGGTATCAACGGATTGCAGCCTGACGCATATACGGAGACTTTTACGCCACCAGAGGCGTATACCGGTGGACATATGAAGCTGACCGAAGAAACCGACAATTTTGGTTTTGCGGTATTGGCGTTCAATATCCTAACTAGAATCCACCCCTTCGGCGGAAGTTACAAGAAGGATCCAAACATGAATACCGTGGACCGAATGAAAAAAGGTCTGTCACTCCTCGGAAAGCACGATATCATCTATAACGACAGTTTATTCAACTGGAATTGGATGAGCCCCGATTTGCTCAAGGCATTACTCGGTATTTTCGAGGGCGGCAAGCGCGACGTCATATCCGCCGAACTCGACGAGCAGCTTGCGCACAGTAAGCTTTGCAAAGTTCATAAGTTATATTATTTCGACGGCTACGCCGATTGCCCGATTTGTTCTGGTAAGGCGATGCTCAAGAAGATTACGCCGGTTGTTGTCACGACAGCAGCTGGACCGCAGGTTGTCTTGGTATTCTCCGACCCGAGCGTTCATATAATGCTAACGAAAGACAGCTATTTCGATACGTCCGGAAATATCGTATATAAGCCGACCGGCAAATCATTCGCCAGAATATCGCGAGCCAGAATGCACTTTGCGGCCGGAGGACGCTATCTCGTTTCTATGACCAATGCGAAGGCAATAATCAGAAATTGTAATGACAACACAGAGACCGAGTTCGATCGCATGATCAACTCTTCGTATGCAGTAGAGGGCGCCAATGTTCTCTATTTGGATTCTAGCGACCAGCTACATAAGCTCCTGCTTTCTAGCATCGGTCTGCAAGACCAGACATTGTTCCAGGCGAGCAATCCCCTGCTTTCGCTGAATGAGCTCGGAGAGCATTTCGTAGTTAATCGCTATACCGACCGTATTATGGTCAGCTATCCCGGCCACGACGTTGAAATCCCGAAGGTGACCAGGATTCGCGAATACGCAATTAAGTATGACGCCATCACGAAGACCTGGCTGTTTATCTACGAGAGGTCAAACGGTAGCTTCCGCACAATGGTTTTCGGCGAGCATGGCAAAGAATATGACGATACCAGCGTTCGCTATACCGCAACGCCGCTCTCGAATATTGCTTACCATAACGGAACGGTTTACGATCCTGGCATCAAGGCCTTCACGGGGACAAACCTCAAGAAAGGCGCGTCAAAGATCTTCCAGTGCGACGTGGTTGATGAAACCTGCATGCTGAAACGCGAAGATAAGTGTTTCTACATTATTGGCGACACCACCGTCCACCGCTTCGGATAATCTACCGACACAAAATAAGCCCCGAATCAATGATTCGGGGCTTTTTGATGGGGTTTAGTCGTTGAATGCCGGCGGGAAAGCACGCTTGTGCTGAGTCATTTTCCAACGTTCGAAAATGAGCTTGTCAGTCAACCTGTTGCCAGACGTGCCATTCAAGGCAAACTTATCGAAATCGTCATAGCTAAAGCCAAGATCCTTTTCGTCAGTCTGATCCGCAGACAGCTCCGCAGACGGAGCGCAAACGCGAATAGATGTCGGGACGTTGAGCGCCTCGGCAATCAACCTAACTTCGCCCTTCAAGCAATACTGCAGCGGTTCTCTGTCGCTTGCGCCGTCGCCGTACTTCGTAAAATAACCCAGACAATGTTCGTCGAGATTATCCGTACCAAGAACGAGCGCCCTGTGGGTCTGCGCGAAGTCGAACAATTCCGCCATGCGCTGACGCGCGCGACGATTTTCTGAAGCAAGCCTCAGATTCTGCGGCGTATTAGCGTGGTTGCAGGGGAATTTCTCCATGAGCATTGCGCGATTCGCATCGGCAATATCGCAATAGGGCTTGATATCGACTATGGCAAAGTCATTCTCCATGCCGAGACTCTCGATAAGCTCCATTGAGCGGCTATAAGAGCCAGATTCTTTCATAGTTTCGCCATAAGGCATCATTAAACCATAGAGCGGCAAGCCTTCCCTCTTTGCGAGGGCGGCCGCAACTGCACTATCGAGTCCACCGGAGATGCCAAGGACGTAAAAATCCCTGCCAGATTCTTCCAGGCCCTGCCTTAAGAATTTGCCGATCTTACTGATATAGTCGCAAACATTGAACGTATCAATACGGAAGTGCTTCTCCTGGTCAAGTACTGTTCTGCAATAAGTATTATAAACGTCTGCCATTAGAATTTACCTCCATTTAATCTGTCGCGAATGTCCTGTATGCTTTCATCAACGATAAGTTCGCCGTTCCTAAAAATAGTCTTCAGTTCGTTGCGGGGATTATCGCAAACACAATCCCAGTTAAAACCGTCGATGTAGTCGTATTTGCCATCTTTCTTTATGACAAGACAGCAACCCTTCTGAGACTTCTTAAAGTTCGCACCTGCGATCTTATCCGTCTTCGGATCCTTGAAAATCTGATACGGCTTTCCGTTAATCTCGCAATAAGTTGCCTTAATTGCGCAAGAGAAAGTATCTCTCGTAAACGGCTTCAGCATACCATCTTCCTCAATGCAGTGCATAGAGAAAGATCCAACTCCGAGCGAAACGTTCTGAGCTGCAAATCCGTTCTTTTCGAGAATCTCGAAAATCTGTTCAGCGCGCTGAATTGTGATGGAATCACCATAGAGCGCCTTGACGTGCGGATCGAGCACCTTGTAGCCCTTGGAGTTTGTAGTGCCGCCAAACATATCCCAGAGCTTGAATACAGTCTGAGTTACGATTTTGACACAATCGCCAGAATCGCCACGAACGAGAAGACATCCGTTATGATTCATGATCTCTTCGCGGAGCTGAGGCAGAATGTTTTCTACCACATTCCAGTAGTCGTAAGAGTCGCTAACGCAAGAGAAAGACGTATTAGGATACAGCTCAGTGAGCGCACGCCTAAGGAACGTAATCTCGTCGCCGTCAACGGCAAAATTCGAACACATAACAAAATGCTCAGTAGAAACGGCGCCAAAGGCAACCTCTTCTTCTTCGCAATTGCAATTGTAGTATTCTTCGAGATACGGAATAACCGGAACAGTAGCGCTGTTTACGAAAGACAGACACCATGCAGATGCCGCCTTTAATGCAGCGTCAACGCCCTGGTCGCCGCGGAAATCGAAGTTACCCAGTGCGCGACGGCGCGGAACATTATCATCGCAAGTCTTGTCATACCATTCGTTGACAATCTCACGATAAGTATGTCCAACCGTAGCGCAAATCATCGGATACCACATTTCGGCCGAAATCAGAGATTCCAGCGCCTGCGGCAGCCATGCGAAGCCATCATCAGTATTCGTAATACCAAAAATCGGGCAATGCATCGGCACGAGTGCGCCTTCGGGCAGAGAGAATACTTCTACCGGGAGATAGCCGAGCTGATGCAGCTTGCGTACCTTCTCAATATCATAGATACCCTTGCCCATTGTGTTGTCCATAATTCTCTGATAGCTTTTGACAACTTCCTCTTCGTCGAGCTTGAAGAAATTCTCATTGAAATAGTCGATAAGCCAGATCTTGCAGAAAGCCTGCAGACCGAAGTTAACGACATGGCCCCAACGATCTACTCTACTCTTTCTAGGAGTAAAATAGGATACCGACTTTGTCATGTCTTTCGGCAGCATCTCTGAATGAACCGCCTTATAAAAATCTTTGAGCAGCAATGCGTTCATCTTCGTCATAATTTGATCACCTCTAATCTTTCGTGTTTCGCAGTGCAAATACTGTTGGTCGTGAATACCTTATCAATCAAATCACCTTTCAAGACATCTCCGTTCAGGATATGGTTTTCGCAGTGAGTGATATACAGGTAAATGTGCTTGGCGCCGCAATTTTTAAGCTGTTTTGCAGCATAACAGAATGTTCCGCCTTTGGAGCAGATATCGTCAACAATCAGGATATCTTTTCCTTCGACGCTCTCACCCTCAATGTTGTAGCGTTCAATATTCGAAGTCATGAAGTCTCTAACTTTAACGCCAAATGCATAGGGCATTTCGACGAGCTTAGAGTAGCGCTTCATGGCGCCCTCGTCCGGATAATACATCATGAGATTAGACGTGCTGATTTTACTCAACACGATATCCAGATATTTCTTCGGATCAAGGTCTTCGAGCTTATTGATTAATGCTGCGCTGACCGCTGAGTGCGGGTCGAGCACAGTGACTGTACCGAAATTCAGCGAGTTGATTATTTCCGTGAAATACCTCAGCGTAAATACCCTCTTGCCTTCTTTATCGGGGCGGTCCATACGAGCGTTCGGAATGTAGGGCATATACAGATTGACCGTGTGGCCTAAATTCTGCAAATGCCGCGTCAACGCGTAAACCGCGAAGAGTTCCTCGTCGCCCTCGTAGAGCCATTCAATCTGCATCGGGTCGGAGCCTTGCGGCTTTTCCATATCGATGCCGAGTGTTCCATCGGGAAAACGATTCAACGTCATATCGTTGGGATCGTCTTCGCCGCCAAACTTTTTGCCGATCTTTTTTCCGTTCATCGTCAGCATGGTTAAATAAACCTCCATCTTGTAAAATTCTCGGTTTCACCCGAGTACTAGGAATTCCTGTGCCTCAAAAAATTAAGACAACTCCTCTTGTTGCCAATTATAGCATATTTATCGCATTTTGTAAATACCCCACCCCTGTTAAATAGACCCCCCGCTTCGGCAGGGGTCTTATTTTATTTCTTTTTTGCTGGCTTTTCTTTCGCGAAGGCTCTGAAGCAGAAGAAGACGAGCGTCAGGAGCACCGCAAAGGCGAGTGGCTCGAGAATGTAGTCCTTAACAGTATAGACGAATTCCGTATGCGTGATTACGGCGGCCCAGAAGAGGTCCATGAGCGGCCAGATAATCATCGCAAAGATTGCGGCGGCTAGCCAAAATAGAAAGATTTGTAGATACTTATTTTGAATTTTCTTTGCCATAAGGATATTTTAACACAGCAGAAAGCCCCCTCTCTTGAGGGGGCTGCTGTTTCGCGGAGCAATTACTAGCCTTCGTCTTTTACTATGCTCAGAGCCAGATAGGCGAATATTAACTCATAAGACGAATACATTATATTGAATATGCGCTTTATGAGCGATGCATTATAACGGTTGTCAACCGTATCGAGTTCATAGTAAATCCAAGCAATGAATTTTTCGTCACACGAGGCTTGAATCTCCTTCTCGGTTTCCTCAGAATAGCCGCGCTTAAACGACTCGCAGAGTTCGGATGAAATATCGCCATAATTGTCGCTCTCGAGCCCCTCCGCTGTTGCGACGAGCGACAAAAACTTCATCAAATCAATATGGGGAGAGATGAAGTCGATAAACATGCAGCGAATGTCGAAAGCGAGGCCATATTCGGCTTCGATCGCCGAAAAAATGGCGCAAATTTCCGAAAGCTCCTCGTTATTGTCACCGTATGTCGGTATACCTTCTCCACTCGCACCGTCTGCGATTTCTTTGAGAAATTTAGCGAATCGCGTTTCGTCCGCATCAGTGACAATATCCTTGAAGTTCTTAATCCATAAAGCATCCATACGTAATGCCTCCTACTGTAAAAGATTCAAGGTCCGTCAGTGCGGACCTCGTATCTAATTTTTAACATTTTTTCGGAGGTTAGTCAATACTACTTCAGGAAGCCATTAACGATCTGGGATTCGGCCTGGAGCTGCGTAAGACCGAGCGACATGAGCTTATTCAGCTGTTCGCCGGCAATTTTGCCGATGGCAGCCTCATGGACGAGCTGCGCGTCGACGTGCTTAGCGTCAAGTGACGGCGTAGCGATAACGGAGCCTTTATCCTGGAGAATCGCGTCGCACTCGGAGTGGCCACGACATTCATTATCGCCCTCAATGTGGAGCGTGAATTCCTGGCGCGATTCGTCGGTAGCAACAGAGCGCGAGACAATATCGGCGACGGAGTTCTTGCCGAGGAGTAAGGCCTCAATATGGCTCTTTGCATATTGCTTGTTCTGCGTAAGCATCTTTTCATGGATCAAGACCTTCGCGCCATCCTTTAGCTCGGCCTCAGTGACGCGATCGGTCGAGTCGACGCCGCGGATTTGCTCGAGCTCAAGCTCGGCGTAGCTGTTCTCTTCTAGATAGACCTTCGTGGTTGGGTTGATCCATTTGCCGGTCGACGGGCCGGCGCCGTAATGCTTCTCGATATATTTCACCTTGGCGTTCTTGCCGATATGGAAGGTGTGGACGCCATTATGCTCGGAGCGGCTGGCGCCGCAGTTATAGATGCCGCAGCCCGCGACGATCGTGACGTCGGCGTTGTCGCCGATATAGAAATCGTTGATAACAGTCTCCGTAAAGCCGGTCTTCGTGATGATGACCGGGATATGAACAACGTCGTCCTTCGTGTTTGGCTTGACGGTGATTTTTAAGCCGCCTTTTTGCGACTCGACGTTAATATTTGCCGAGCTCTGGCGGCCAACAGCCTTGCCATTAATGCGAAAGTTATAGGCGCCAGTTGGGATTTCATTAATATCTGCAACCTCGCGGAAGAGGTCTTTTTCAATCTGATCGAGAGTTTTCATGCCTCCTCCTTTTCTAGCTCAGCTACCATTTTATCTGCTGGGCCGGACTTTGCGATGCGGCCCTCCTTTAAGACAACGATACGATCAGCCTGTGCCATGAGGCGCTTCTGATGCGAAATAACGATGATTGCGCAGTTGCGCTTGCGGAGTTTTTGAAAGACCTTCACGAGACGGTCGAAACTCCAGATGTCGATGCCGGCTTCCGGCTCATCAAAGATGAGGAGTTTGGCTGGGCGCGCGAGGGCGCTTGCAATCTCGACACGCTTCAATTCGCCGCCCGAGAGCGACTTGTCGATTTCACGGTCGAGATAGCTCTCATCGAGACCAACCTCGGCAAGAAGACCCGCGAAGTCGATGACGCCCGGGTCCAGGAAGGTCTCCTGGCCAGTTACCGCAATCTGCAAAAGGTCGCGGACGGTTAGACCCTTGAAATGAACCGGCTGCTGGAAAGAAAAGGCTATACCCTTCTTTGCGCGCTCAGTAATACCGAGTTCGCTAATATCTTCGCCGTCCAGAACAATCTGGCCGGAACTTTGCCGTTCGAGGCCCGCGACAATCTTCGCGAGCGTAGATTTACCACTACCGTTTGGCCCGGTAATGACGACGAATTCGCCGGGCTTAACTCTGAGTGACAGGTCGCTCAGAATCTCGCGACGATTCGCTTTAAAACATAAATTTTTAAGACATATCATAGCCCTCTAATTATAGCATTTTGGTATAATGAAATTAATGGAAGCATCTGTAAAAATGAGCATCGACGGGCGCAAAACCGCGATTTTTAACGCCTACGAAGTGCCAGAGAATTTTCAAGCAAGAATCAATGACTTAATCGCAAAAATGGAGGAACTCGGCAAGGGCTGCAAAGATAGCGCCGACTTTGAGGCGAAGTTTGCTAGCTCGCCGCTGAACGCCGAATATACGCAATTATTTACTGATCTCGCAATGAGCGGCGCGAAGTGCAAGTTTGGCCCAGCACCGGGCGAGATTGAGGAAGTCGACCAAGCAGAGGTCGCGAAGGATCTCGCGAA
>CAMJLD010000016.1 GCA_946406645.1 uncultured Candidatus Saccharibacteria bacterium
ATCCAACTCCAGATCCAGAACCAATCCCAGTCCCAACCCCACCAAAGACCCTAGATGAGATCGCTAAATTCGCTGCCATCTTTGCTAGTAGTGGCATCGCCGCCGCAGCTATCTACTTCGTAGTACGCCGTCGCAGATAATGGCTACAAAAAAATACGCTCCGAAATCGGGGCGTATTTTTGTTAGAAGAATCTCATTTGCGTGAATGGGAAGATGCGCATTACGGCTGGGCCAATCACGCGGCAAAGCGGAATAGTGCCGAGGCCGTTACGCGAATCGTACGAATAGGAACCTTCGCGGTTATCGCCAGATACGAAAATCTCGCCTTCTGGCACGATGACGTCAACGCTGCCGGAAGTATGTTCCTTCGGGCCGTCCGTATCGGACTTGCGGGTAGTATCGTCTGGGTGGAAGCCTTCAGGGTGCTCGTCGTTATAAACCGTTAGCACGCCATTATCTACCTTCACGCGTTCGCCAGGGAAGGCGATTACGCGCTTGATAATGTACTGATCGGAAACACCAGAGAGCGCTTCGCAGTTCGTCGCTGAAGTGTTGCCGCCATTTGCGAATACGATGACCTGACCACGATCTGGCATGTATTCCTGCTCGGCAAGATGCGCGAGCGAAACCGGTACGCGGTTTACAATCACGCGGTCATTAGACTGGAGTGTATTTTCCATACTGCTGCCAATCACGTTGTAACTACGAAAAACAAAAGTGTTTAGCACGAAAGTACCGAGCGCAACTGCGCCAGCAAAAACCAAAAAATTCAGAATGTCTTTTAATGCCGGATATTTCTGCCCAAAAGTTGGTTTTTGTTCCATTACCTCATTTTACCATAAGAACAGTGTTGTGCTAAAATATATGTGTTATGGCAGATTATATTTTGCTTCGCAAAGGCCGCAACAAGCTCAGCTCATTCCTTCATGTTGCGCTCAATATCGCACTCGCGGTCGCGACGACTGCTTCGATTGTGATTAGCGGTAGCTATGTCTTTGGTCTCGCCCTCGTGCTTCTTTCGAAGTGGCGCGTTATCGCCGTGCGCCCGCGCTACTGGTGGACGAATATTAAGGGTAATCTCGTCGATTATATTGTTGGCATCGATATCGCGATGCTCATTTTTATGGCCGGCACCGACAATATTAATTTCTGGCACATCCTTCTCACGATCATTTATGCTGTTTGGCTTGTGATTATTAAGCCGCGCAGTGAACCGATTATGACCGAGGTCCAGTCGCTCTTTGCTGTCTTCTTCGGCACCTTCGCGACGGCACTCTGGCCGACGCAGGTCAACCCAATCTTCGCTGTTCTGAACTGCTTCATTATCGGCTACGGCGCTAGCCGTCACGTCTTAATCCAGGGCGACGATCACGACTATAACCTCACGACCTTTATTTGCGGCCTGATGATGGCCGAGCTTGGATGGCTTTTCTTCCATTGGACCATCGTCTATCGTCTGGGCACTGATACCACGCTCGCTATTCCGCAGCTTCCGATTGTTGCTAGCACGCTTTTCTTCTTCTTTGCGCGCGGGTACAAATCTGCGATTCGCCACGATGGCAAAATTCGCGCAAAGGATATTATTGCACCTGCAATATTTTCAGTTTCAGTTATTGCTGTGATGTTGTTATTCTTCTCAGTAGCAAGTTTTGATATCTAATAAAAGGAGGCAAAATGGAACAAACAAACAGTGTTTTCGCGCAACCAAAACCAGTTGAGCAACCAGAAAAGAAAAAGGAAGAGCGCCCTCGTCGCAGCCGCAACGGTGGTCTCATTGCACTAGTCATTATTTCACTACTTATTGGTAGCGCCGGTCTTGCTGTCGGCATTGTCACGCTGCTAACCGCGAAGAATCAGCCGGTCGCTACGAGCAGCTCCGCGGGGTATTACACTGGTGGCAACGCAATTGAATTCAAAGAAGATTCCGTTGCTGGCATCGCGCAAAAAGTCACGCCGGCCGTCGTCTCAATCATTAGCGAGACTCGCGCAAGTGGTATTTATCGCTACTTTAGTAACAGCACTTCTCAGTCGGCCGGTACCGGCATGATCGTTTCAAGCGATGGCTACATTTTGACGAATAAGCACGTCGTGGAAGGTTCCACGAAACTCTCCGTTATCACGGACTCGGGCGATACTTATGATGACGTTAAGGTTGTCGGTATTGATCCGCTAAATGACGTTGCTTACGTAAAAATTAATGGCGCAAAAGATTTACCGACCGTTACGCTTGGCGATTCAAAGACTATCGCAATTGGTCAGCCAGTGCTTGCAATTGGTAACGCGCTAGGCGCTTATCAGAACACGGTTACCCAGGGTATTGTTTCGGGCATGGGTCGCTCTATCACTGCTGCCGATTCTGATGGTTCTAATTCTGAGACGCTCACCGATATGATCCAGACTGATGCCGCAATTAATCCAGGCAACTCCGGCGGTCCGCTCGTTAACGCTGCTGGCGAAGTAATCGGTATCAATACCGCCGTCGCTGACGCAAATGGTCTTGGCTTCGCTATCCCTATTTCCGCAACTAAGGGCATGCTCGCGACTATTATGGACGGCAAGGAACCAGGTCGCGCCTATCTCGGCGTGGTTTATGTTAACGTAACGCCAGAGGTTGCGAAGCAGTTCAATCTCCCGGTTAAAACCGGCGCCTATGTCTACAATTCTGGCCACGATTCTTCTGCTGTTGCTGCTGGTGGTCCAGCCGACAAAGCCGGCATTAAGACTGGCGATATTATCTTGAAGGTCGGGGAAGTCGAAGTCGGTAATTCCGGCTCCATCTCTTCATTGCTCGGCGAATACAAGGTTGGCGATACGGTAAGTATCACGCTCCGCCGCGGCGACGAAACGAAGACCGTGAACGTCACGCTCGAAGCTTATAGTAATTCGAATCTCTAGAGCATGAAAAAAGACCGCATAATCTGCGGTCTTTTTGAGTGTCATTGTGGCCGGAACCGTTCGGACGGATCGCTGCCTCTCGAAACTGAATCGAGCGCCATCTTAAGGCCATCATAGCTCGGCTTCTTTGGCTGCTTCACTACTTTTGCTTTTAACGCGGCATTCTGCGACACGAGCCGTGCGTTGTCGGCTTTCAGAGCTTTGTTTTCCTCCGTGAGGTCGGCAACCGTTGCTTCTAATTTAGCAATCCGCGCTTTTTTCGTCTCGAGCTCATTCCTAAACGCATTTGATTCGTGAGATTTTTCGAGGTATCCCTCTAGAACCTCAGGGAACATCGAATCGGGAATCTTGACCTCGGCTTTTCTTTTGAAGAATAAGTGTAACCGATGCGTCATTAACATTCCGTCACAAGTCCGGATGCGGTACTCGGCGGTTCTTTCTCCCGGTAGTGTTACTTTTACCATTTTTGTGCGTGTTTTCATATAGAACACTCCTTCCTAAAGTACTTCTCTCTGTTCTGGGCCAGAGGTGATTTTTTGATTATACCACTAATTAGCAAATAGTCCAGAGCATGAAAAAGGCCGCAGTAAGGGTGAATACTGCGGCCCAAGTCAAGGAGGGGAACGGCCATCGGCAAAAACCGCTCCCTTTTTATGGCGGGGTTAGGAGCCCCATAAAACATACGCCATAAATGGCATAGGCGTATGCCGCCATCTGGTGATTACTCAAAACCCTGCCCCCATTCAATCTTGCCGGAAGCCCGACGCTCTGTAGAGCGATCCATTTTTGCTAATTCGCTCTGCAATTCAGGATTCTCGTCGGCAAGTTCGGTGAGTTTGCGGGTTTTGATTTCATCGTCCGAGAGTAAATCGATGACCAGCTCGCGCGGAATAGTTACTTCATCGTTGGACATCAAGATGTCGTAAAGCGTCTTGATGGCAAGAGAATCATCGTCTAATACGATACTCCTTGTCTCGAATTCCTTCGTGACTATTGTTCCGGTCGGCGTAGTCTCGGTTTTCTTCGTGCGGACCATTTCGATTGTCTTGGTGCGAACCTTGACACGTGTAAATTCCTTGCCGGCATACTTTTCGAGTACGCAGGCCTTATTGTTAATGCCCAGGATAATATCCTTTACCAGCTCGCGCGGGATATTGACATTATCTCCTGACATTAATGCATTGAAGAGCTTCCTGCCCATTAAATCGCCATCTTGTGTCGAAATTGTGAGACAATAAGCTCTAGTCTTTGGTGTGATTGAAATTTCTTGTACGTGCGTCTTCATACCAAATCACTCCTTCCTAAAGATCTTCGCTTCTAACAACTAGTAGAATTGATTTCCTGATTATAGCACTTTTTTATAAAAAGTCTAGTATTCAGCCTCGAGATGTGTTATACTAGCGGAGTAATAAATTTTAACGAAACAGCTACCAGAGGTAGCAAAGGAGAAGGTACAAGATGCCTGTAAATGCAGATATCAAGGAGCTTCTTGCTGCTGGCGCACATTTTGGTCACAAGACCAGCCGCTGGCACCCAAAGATGGCTCCGTACATCCACAGCAAGCGCGAAGGCGCTCATATTATCAACCTTGAAAAGACCGTCGAGGCTCTCGATGTCGCTCTTCCAGAGCTCACCAAGCTCGCAGCTAAGGGCAAGAAGATTCTCTTCGTCGGCACCAAGAAGCAGCTCAAGGATACCGTTAAGGAAGTCGCTGAGTCTGTCGACATGCCATATGTCACCGTTCGTTGGGTAGGCGGTATGCTTACTAACGTCGAGACTGTCACGAAGCAGATTCGCAAGCTCAAGGATCTCGAACGCCGCATGGCTTCGGGCGAGCTCGAAAAGCGCTACAACAAGCTTGAAGTTCAGCGCTTTCAAGAAGAAATCGACATGCTCAATGAGCGCTATGGTGGTATCAAGGAAATGGCCGAGCAGCCAGTTGCCGTCATCGTCACTGATATGATTCAGGACAAGAACGCTGTTAAGGAAGCTAGCACGCTCAACATCCCTGTCTTCGCAATCTGCGATACGAACACGGATCCAAGCGAGGTTGCATTCCCAATCCCAGCTAACGACGACGCTATCAAGTCCGTCAAACTTATTCTCGATTACTTTGCCGCTGCCATCAAAGAAGGCAAGGCTAAGATTGCAAAATAATTAGTAAAAGGAGCTAAAAATGGCTGAAATCGGCATTGAATCAATCAAAAAACTAAAAGAGCTCTCTGGTGTGGGTCTTACTGATGCAAAGAAAGCGCTCGTCGAGGCTGACGGCGATTTCGACAAGGCATTGAAGGCTATGCGCGAAAAAGGTTTAACCAAGGCAGAGAAGCGCGGTGACCGCGAAACTCGTGAAGGTATCATCGACGCTTACATCCACGATGGCCGCCTCGGCGCTATCGTTGAGGTCAACTGTGAGACTAGCTTCGTCGCAAAGACCGACGAATTCAAGACTCTCGCTCATCAGATTGCGATGCAGGTCGCTTCAATGAACCCACTTTACGTCTCTGAAGCTGACATTCCGGCGGACGTCAAGGAAGCAAAGATGAAGGAGCTCGAAGCTAACTTCAAGGGTCCAGAGAACATGAAAGCTCAGATTCTCGAAGGCCAGGCAAAGAAAGCCTTCAGTGACAAGGTCCTCATGAACCAGCCTTACATCCTCGATGATTCGAAGACTGTCGAGCAGTTCATCAAGGAAGCAATTGCAAAGACCGGCGAAAACATCACCGTCAAGCAGTTCAAGCGCATTGAGCTCGGCGTTGTCGAGTAATTGAACGCATTAAAAAGAGCCTCGTAAAACGGGGCTCTTTTTTGTTAGTCATCCCAGTAGTTGAGCATAGTCCTTGCTATGTCCGGAAAGTCTGCATAACTGTCGAGGTAAACGAAACGCTCTGAACTTTTGAAGATGTCCTTGGCGACCGCAGTGACTTTCTTTAGAATTTCGGAACTGTGCGGATGAGCATTTAGAACGCCGAACTTGACCACCAAGATATTGCTCGTGTCGACCGAAACGGAGCCGTCGGGGTTTTCTTTTTGCTCGAGGAGCACGTGGCTCTCATA
Organism: uncultured Candidatus Saccharibacteria bacterium; assembly: GCA_946406645.1. Taxonomy (GTDB): domain Bacteria; phylum Patescibacteriota; class Saccharimonadia; order Saccharimonadales; family Saccharimonadaceae; genus UBA2834. Next base: position 5,953 of record CAMJLD010000016.1, read on the forward strand.
CAGTCTAGCTATGGTGGTGGCCGTTGGGTCGGTGGCGAAGATGAACTTGCCGCATGGCTCTTTCTGGGCCCCTTCCTCATCTTTAACGCGCGAAGCCTCCACTGTTATAGCGAGATTTGGCGCTTTTCCAAGATTCGCGAACGTGATGTTTCTGAGGGCGTGGTACAACTCTCTAAAACCGGGAGCCCCATACAGGCCTACATTTTTGGGGTCAATTTTCAGTATACTCATGATTTGCCTCCTAGGGTATGTAAAAAATACTTGGCCGCGAGAAGCGGCGCACGTGCATAATAGTATACTATAGCACACTTTGGCCCAAAAGTCAATTTGCGCCTCTGTTAGGTATGGTATAATTAGGCTAATGAGTGAAGAATATTTTGACGTCTTAGACGAAAATGGCAACAAAACTGGCATCACGAAATCGCGCAACGCGGTCCATCGCGACGGCGATTGGCATAAGTCGGTCCATATCTGGATTATTCGTGACGGCGAGATACTTCTTCAGAGACGCGCTCCCCAGAAGGATAGCTATCCGAATATGCTAGATGCATCTTGCGCTGGGCATCTAGATGCCGGCGAGGAGGCGACTGCTTGCGCTGTGCGCGAGCTGAAAGAGGAGCTTGGCCTCGATGTCGCCCCTAGCGATCTCGAGCTGATCGCTCAGATTTCTACAAGCACTCGTCCGCGCCCGGGCTTTATTAATAACGAGTTTAAGGATATTTTCGTCCTTCGCACAGATAAGGGGCCGGAAGACATGACCTTTCAAAAAGAGGAGGTCGCCGAAGTCATCTACGTGCCGTTCGCGAAGCTTAAAGAAATGGCCGAAAGTGGCGACCCGGAACTCGTGCGCCACGATGCTGAGTTCGAAATCCTCTTCAAATACCTTGGTTTGTAAAGCTTAAGTTTGACCACTGACGGCTTAATCTGCCATAATTACACTATTCTATTCGAAAGGTGGTGTTCTTTTATATGGTGTTAAGTTGGAAGAAGTTGACGAATCATACGATTTGGAGCGCATATAAGCGTTGCCATAATTACGTCAGAGCGGCACACATGAACGGCGAGAAGGATCTTCTGGATGCTTTCAGGATCATTGTGGATTACGAGAAGAAGAAAAATACTCGACGTTGGCAACGCGATTTACGTCATTATCGTTATCGGACATCCATGACTAGGCAGAAGGATTTCTATCTTGCGGCCTACCACGATATATTGGACGAAATTAGATTTTGCTATTATGACCCTGACCGGTTCAAGCTCGAAGGGCAGGCCGCATTTGAAGCATTTCTGTATATTCTCGAGTTCATGAGCACGCGTTGGTCGGAACGCAAAGGGAAGATCGAAAGCTATATGGATGCAGTCATATCGATGACCAGAATTGACGACAGGGCCTATATTATTGCCGAGGCCGAGAAGGCAAGGCGTGAGATTTTAGCTAAGGCCCAGAAGGAGGCCGGCAGACATGTCACCGTAGAGCGCAAGGTCCGGAATATCAGCGTATGGGTTAATGAGCCTATCGACGAATAACGCCACGTTAAAACCCCGCTACTAGTAGCGGGGTTTTCTGTTAGCGAGCGCCGAGCGGCGTCGGCCAGCCTTTCTTCATGTGTTCAAGAACGCCACGGAGTTGTCCGGCCGTGAAGCCGAAATTGTCGTCGTATCTAGCCCCTGCCTTCTTTGCAGCGTACAGGGCTATATTAACGACGCCTTCGAAGAAAGCACGCTTTGTAGCTCCGAATGTGTCCCAGACCTTATGGTCACAGTCGAGCGCCTTCGCGAGATCGATGGCGTGCTCGAGGCTACGCTCCCAGAGCTCGGCCTCGGGGGCGTGTTCGTCCCACGTGTTCCTTTTACGCTTTCTGCGCATGTAGAGCATTACGTCTCCGTATGCCCTGACGAGCTTTCCTTTGTCAGAAAAATCGAACTGCGCGGCTTCAAGACTGGGGCCTCTAGGCTTTGTTTTACGCCATTCTTTAATTTCTAAGAGTGCTTCCTTGTATCCTTCGAGCATCTCGGGATACAGCTTTATTCTTTCTCCCCTCATAAAGAGCCACCACCTTCCGGGTCGTAAATTTGTCTTTTTATTATAGCACACTTTGCTCGAAAAGTCAATAACCACCCCTGTTGACTAATGCAAAAAGCCCCGCTAAAAAGCGAGGCCTTTGTTGTACCTGGTTATTTAAAATCTTTTAGGGACGAAATCAGTGGGCGCCAACAGTATCTCGAGTTGGTTATCGAAACCCTCCTCAAGGTGTTTGACGTTAAAGCATGAAACCATGCCTTCCATTGACGGGATTTCCATGTCCCCATACTTAGCCCAAAGGCCGACCTTATAGTCGCCAGACGCGGTGATTTTGCCGCCGTTTTTGTCGGCAAACGGAGTTATAGTTCGCTTGTTGACGGTCATGCGATAAAAATCTGAAAGCTTCGGAAGTTTTATCTTTTCTAGCTTTTTCTCGTCTGTTCCATCGGGATAAATATCGAAGCGGTATAACTCAGTTTGTTCTCCCTCTTTGTTTTTGTAGATAAAGAGGCGAGCGACGAAGACATCGCAGTATATGCTGCCGGCCTCCATTAGTACGCAATTGAACGATAGTACGGAGTTAATGAAAGCCTGCTCGCATAGTTCGATGACTTCCTTTAGCACGGGATCTTTTTTGTCAACCAGGTGTCTTTTGTATCTGTAGTCACACATTTTTCCTCACCTCCTTGGGAATGTGGACGCTTGTAAAAAACTTAGCCGCGGCGCGGCTATGATGTCGTAATTATGGCATACTTCGCACCAAAGTCAATAACAACCTCTCGAAAGGCCGCAAAAAGGGACCTCGATGAGGTCCCGAATTTGTTAGTAATCCCAGCTACGGAAAACCCTGTCGATTTCAGGGTAAATCTTGTAGTCTGTCAGGCAGACATGGCTTGATGAATCGGCGTAGCATCTCTTGATGTTATTCTTTAACTCAGGGATAAACTCCTTTGCATAGGTCTCCGAATCATCGAAGAGAGGGTGGGGAGTGTAGCGAACTTCGAAATCGATACTGCAGAACTCATCCGTATCGAGACCAAGGCAGCATTCCGCGCTAATCCATCGCTTTTCGAGCAAAACAATCGAAAACTGCTTTTTTACCTGTTTTTCGTCATTGGGGTCATTTGCCCAACCCGCCTCGAAGCTGCCGAGGCTCTCTACCTGCGGTTTGTTGGCGTTGCGCCAGTTGAATTCTACCGAAACGCCAAGACCGTCGATGTTAGCCTTGTACTGGAAGCAGAGATTTTTGACGATATCCGTAATTGGCCTCAAATGTTCAGGAATACCAACGGTGTTTTCGTCGCTAGCGAAGAGTTTAATCATAAAGGTACACCTCGTTTCTAGGGATTTTTAAATTGCAAAAGGCCTCGAAAGGCCAGATAGCTACATTATACCACACTTTGCTCAAAAAGTCAATATATCACCCCTGTTAAAAAGAGGTGGTATAATGTACTTTATGAGCAAATTGATTTTAATTACTAACCCGGGCAGCGCCAGCCGTAAATATGCGCTTTACGACGGCGAAGAACTCTTAGCGCAGCTCCACTTCGAATATGTGGGCAAGAAGGTTGTCTGTACTCTAAAGGACGCCAAAGGCAACAAAAAGGACATCAAGACCGCAATCAAGGATCTCAATGAGGCGATTGCTGACGTCCCACGCATCCTTAAAGAGGAAGAATACACCACCGAGCAGCACAAGCTTGCCGCTGTGGTTGTCCGCATTGTCGCCCCTGGCGATTACTTCACCAAGGACCACATTGTCGACGAAGAATACATGAAGAATCTCAAGATTGCCGAGAAGCGCAATCCGGTCCACGTTCCAACCACCGCAAACGAAATCCGCGGCATTCGCGAATCCTTCAAGGATGTGAAGATTATCTCTGTTTCCGACTCTGCTTTCCACTGGGAAAAGCCAGATACAATGAAGTATTACAGCTTCGATATGGAGCTCGCCGATCAGACCGAAATCAAGCGTTATGGCTTCCATGGTCTTTCATATGCCTTTATCTCCCGCTATATGAAGGAGCAGGGCATTCTCCCAGAGAAGCTCGTGGCGATGCACCTCGGTTCCGGTTCGTCCGTTTCCGCCATCTATAACGGCAAGGCGATGGACAACTCGATGGGCTACACCCCGCTCGAGGGCCTCGCAATGTCGACTCGCGTCGGTACGATTGACGTTGCTGCTGCGCTCGGCCTCAAGAAGGCTTTGAAGATTGAGAGTGACGAGGAATTCCTCCTTTATCTCAACAAGAAGTGCGGCCTCCTCGGTCTTTCCGGTTGCACTGACGATATGCGCGAGATTATTCAGAAGCGCGACGAGGGCGACCTCCGCGCAACGATGGCGCATTCCATCTTTGTTTACCGTATTCAGAGCTACGTTGGCCAGATGGCTGCCAGCCTCGGTGGCTGCGACGCTTTGGTCTTCGCTGGTACGATTGGCGAGCGCTCAGATGAAATCCGCCGCTTCGTCACCCAGAAGATGGGTTATCTTGGCTTCAAGCTCGACGAAGAAAAGAACTTGAATCCAGTCTTCGAAGGCCGCCACGCCCTCATCTCTACAGCTGATAGTAAGCCTATCTACATCGTCTTCACCGACGAAACCGATCAGATGATTTATCGCGCCCAGGCCTTCCTAAACGAAGAATAAAGCACAAGCGAAAAACTTCTCTCCATGCTAAAATTAAGGTATGGAGAGATTTTTTGATTATTTCGCCCCAAGCCGTTACGATTTGAATTTGCATATCAGTCAAGACAAGACAGATATTGACGCTACGGCAAAAATCGAGGGCGAGGCTAAAGCGACCACTATTAAATTTCACGTCGAGAAGCTCGCAATCAAAAGTCTCAAACTTGACGGCATAGAACACGATTATCGCCGCGAAAAAGGCGCAGTTATTATCGAGGGCGTCAAAAAAGGCCCGCATACGCTCGAATTCGTTTATTATGCGCCAATCGAGGGAGACATGCAGGGCGTCTATCTCTCGACCTATCAGTATAAGGGCCAGACTCGCCGCCTCGTTGCTACTCAGTTCGAGTCGCACTATGCGCGCGAGTGCTTCCCGTGCGTCGATGAGCCGGCCGCCAAGGCAGTATTTGCTCTAACTATTACCTCTGACGTAACGACTGATACGATTCTCGCCAATATGCCAGTTTTGTCTGAAGAGATCGACGGCGAAGCGAAAACGGTCGTGTTTGAGGAGACTCCGCGCATGTCGACCTATCTGCTTGCATTTGCGGTTGGCGACTTCATTAAATACGAGACCAAGTCCAAGCATGGCGTCAAAATCACCGCTTATGCCTGTCTTCACCAGAAGGTTGAGGATTTGAAATTTGCTGGCGACTTTGCCGCTGATGTCCTAGATTTCTATGACGACTGTTTCAAAACGCCATTCCCGTTGCCGAAGATGGATCTCCTTGCGGTGCCGGACTTTGAGGCGGGCGCGATGGAGAACTGGGGCCTCGTTACTTTCCGTGAAATTGCAATGCTCGCAAACGAAAAGTCATCTTTTGATCATCATCAATACGTCGCGATTGTGATTGCGCATGAGTTGTCGCATATGTGGTTTGGCGACCTCGTCACGATGGAATGGTGGGATGACCTTTGGCTTAACGAGTCGTTCGCGAATATGATGGAAGTTTACTCGACCGCAAAGGTTCGTCCAGAGCTTTCTGCTTGGGACGATTTCTACACGAGCGCAATTCTTGGCGCCTTCCAACGCGACTGCTTGCCGGGCGTTCAACCAGTGAAGGTTCAGGTTCAGAACGTCGAGGATATTTCGAACCTCTTCGATGGCGCCATTGTTTACGGCAAAGGCTCGCGCCTACTTATGATGCTGATGCGCCTAATGGGCGAAAAGAATTTCTTCCACGGCCTCACCGATTATTTCAAGAAGCATAAATATGGCAATACTCGCGCCAATGACCTCTGGGATGCGCTTAGCCCGTACGCCGAGTTTGACGTGCGCCGTTTCATGACGCCATGGCTCGTTCAGTCTGGCTACCCAGTGATTACCGAAGGCAAGCAGGAGCGTTTCCTTTTGACTGGCCGCGCTGGCGATGAAAAATATCCAATCGGGGAACTTCGCGACGACCTCACGGGCCACTATATTATTAATCTGTCCGAAGAAGAGCTCGCCGAAAAACTTGCTAACCTCGACAAGCTCAGCCGCGAGCAGAAGATGCGCCTCCTCATTGACCGCAGGCTCCTCGCCAAGACCAAGCGCGTAAAGAGTGTTTCGCTCTTGCCTCTTCTTCAGGCTTTTGCCAACGAAACTGACCCGATTATCTGGGAACTTATGTCTGCCGTTGTAGCCGATCTCAAGGTATTCTTCCGTCCGAAGAGCGTCGAAAAGCATCGTTTCATGAAATTTGTTCGTGATATCGCCGCGCCAAATTATGAGCGCCTCGGGATTCGCGCCCGCGCCGGTGAGCCAATCGAGGATACGAAGATGCGTCCGCTCATTATGGCACTCATGCACTATGCTGCCGATGAAGATTATATCGAGGCGGTCGATGAGCGCTATAACAAGGTATTTATTGAAAAAGTAGATCAGAACCTACGCTGGATTGTCGCTTCGACCTTGGTCCGCAAGCATCCGGAGCTATCGATGAAATATTTCGGTATATATTATATGACGCCGGACGCCGCTTTGAAGCGCGACCTGATGGACGCTTTGACCGCTGTTCGCGACCATAACACGGCCTTCAGCTACCTCGAGAAGCTCAAAGACGGCACGGTCCGTCCGCAGGACCGTCACCTGTTCTATCTGCGCCTCCTTCGCAACTATACAATTCGCGACGAAGCCTTCCAGTGGGCTTTTGATAACTGGGACTGGCTCTACCAAGAGGAGGGCGACAAGACGATCCCTGATTATCCGCGCTACATGGCCTATTACGCCCAGACCGATGAGGAGGCTAAGATGTTCCGCGACTTCTTTGAACCGCGCCGTAAAGAGAAGATTCTCGCTCGCGACATCGCCATCGCCTTCGCCGAGATTGACGCTCGTCTCAAGCTTATCGCCTCTGATAAGGATGAAATATATAAATATTTAGGGTAGGAGGAACATGGCCAAGCACCAAATTATCAAAAGAAAAGAGTCAATAGTTACATTGAGCAAAGTGATTTTTGCGAGCTCAGTCGTTGCTAGCGTGACGTTCTTTATATTTGGCGGCGCATTGTTGTTAGACGAGCGCTATGGGACGTATTTAATCCGTTCGTGCCATAGTGGATGCGCCGTTGATGCAAAGGCTATGGCCCTACTATTTGCTGCCTTAGCCACTGTGGTCGTTTGCGAGATCGTGAAGTTAGTGGCCTCTATAGCTATATTTCGTTTCGTCAAGCGAGCGCTCATACAGCAGCTTGTACTAGTCGCTCTCGTGGCAACTATACATTGCCTGTATGGATATTGTTATAGCTATCCAGTTACGCACTATATCGCTGTATATAGCGTTATAGCTTACTTCATATTTTCGCCGGTTTATTCCTGGCTAATATTTTCCAAAAACGCCAAAAAATAGGGAGAAAACGCGTTTTTGGGCAAAAAAGTCGAAAAAAGTCCAAAAATCTACAAAAAAGTACTTGCATAAGACGGTTTTTTGCGCTAATATAGATACAGTTTTTGATTCAAGTTCGATTTTGACGAACCACTGAACATAGTTTGATAAATAACTGCGAGGAAACAAACTATATTTGTAAAAATCAGCTTGTTTTCTTTCGTCTTAAAAATTTATCTTTTAACAATTTGGAATTAGACAACAATAGGAAATTTAATTGACGGCAGTAATTGAACTTCAATTACTAGTTAAGTCAATGCATAAAAAGGTACATAAGGGCACTGATAGTGGATGCCTTGACATTTGCAACCGATGAAGGACGTAGAACTCTGCGATAAGCTTCGGGTAGCTGAGAACAAGCTTTGATCCGGAGATTTCCGAATGGGGAAACCTAATACGAGTTATGTCGTATTGCCTTTACCTGAACACATAGGGTAATGAGACGGGTACCAGCCGAACTGAATCATCTTAGTAGGTTGAGGAAAAGAAAATAACCAATGATTCCGAAAGTAGTGGCGAGCGAAATTGGAATAGTCTAAACCTCAAGATAACCTTACGGTTTAACGACCAGAGTTATCAGGGGTGTTGCGTGTTTACACAATTTTTATGCTGAGCAGTTAAGCTTGCTTGACCGTTCGGCATAAAAACCATCAGCGTTAACTGAGTGGATAAGTATCATAGTTGTTAGCGGAAGCGTTTGAATGGCGCGCCAAAGATGGTGAAAGCCCAGTATGCGAAAACAACTATTAGAACTTATATGTGTTTTCACAAGTAGGACGGGGCACGAGAAACCCTGTTTGAATCTGGCAGGACCACCTGCCAAGGCTAAATATATTGATTGATCGATAGCGAACTAGTACAGTGATGGAAAGGTGAAAAGAACCCCGGGAGGGGAGTGAAATAGATCCTGAAACTCAGTGCCTACAAGGTGTCGGAGCAGCTTCGGCTGTGACGGCGTGCTTTTTGTAGAACGATCCAGCGAGTTAATGTTGTCGGCGAGGCTAAGTCAGATGATGGAGCCACAGTGAAAGCGAGCCTGAATAGGGCGACAAGTCGGCAGTATTAGACCCGAAACCGGGTGACCTAACCATGAGCAGGTTGAAGCTGCGGTAACACGCAGTGGAGGACCGAACCAGGGTACGCAGTAAAGTGCTTGGATGACTTGTGGTTAGCGGTGAAATGCCAATCGAACTCGGAGATAGCTGGTTCTCCTCGAAATAGCTTTAGGGCTAGCGTTATGTAGTAGCCATTAGGGGTAGAGCTCTGAAAAGGTCTAAGGCCGGCAACGGTACTTATCCTTATCAAACTACGAATACTAGTTGCGGAATCATGGCAGTCAGAACGGCGGGGCTAAGCTCGTCGCTCAAAAGGGAAACAGCCCAGATCATCGTCTAAGGTCCCTAATTAACACTAAGTGGGAAACAAGGTGAGATTTCTTAAACAGCTAGGATGTTGGCTTAGAAGCAGCCATTCATTTAAAGAGTGCGTAACAGCTCACTAGTCAAGAGATTTTGCGTGGAAAATGTAACGGGGCTCAAGTATTAAACCGAAGACATGGATTGTTATATAGATTCGTCTATGTAGCAGTGGTAGAGGAGCGTTGATATCGCGG
>CAMJLD010000017.1 GCA_946406645.1 uncultured Candidatus Saccharibacteria bacterium
CGTCGCCAGAGCGTCTTCGTGAGCTTTTTTGTACTCATACCATCTATTGTCGAGTTCTTTACGTTTTTCGGCAGGCAGGCGTATATCTTCAAGCTTTTCATCGGGTATGCCCATTTGCGTAGCTCTTCCGATAAGCTCGTCCATTTGTCGTATCATGTCTTTTTTTTCGTCAATTAGCTTATCCCAGTCTCCTATAATTTCCAAACAATCTTTTATTTCGTATTCGTTCATGGTTTCTAGGTCATCTTCGTCATCGTCTGGGGTATTTTCGTCATCGTTTTCGGAGCCTGCCGCGTCTTCTTTAATGTTTTCGTCGTCTCCTTCGATGTTTGCGTCGCCCATTTCGACGTTTGCGTTTTCCCCCTCGTTATCTTCGGCGTCTTTTGTTCCGCTCTCAAAAGGCGGTTTGATTTCTGTCAAACTTTGCCAATTGGTGTTAACACCTTGTTCTGAGTCTGTTTTTGCTTCGCCGAATTCGCTCATTTTTTTCTCCGATGTTTGTTTTTATGATGGAATACCCAATAATTCCATTATACCAAAAAACTTATGCTTTGTCAAGATAGCCGTTTAGTCTATGCCGTCGTTGACCCAGGTGGCGAATGTCATTTTGAGGTCGCCGCTAGTTTCTTCGCGTGATTCAGCGATGCGCCAGTTTGGCATTTCGTCGAGGCGCGGGAAGAAGGCGTCGGCGCCTTCGACGGAGGTATCGAAATGAGTGACGTAAGCATATTTGCACTTAGACAGAAGTTGCTTATAGACGCTAGCGCCGCCACAAACGAAGAGCTTGTCGGATGGATATTGGTTTAGCTCGTCGGTGCTATGGATAATTGTCGCGCCGTCTACGGCTAACTCTGGATCGCGGGTGAGAACCAGGTTAGTGCGGCCCGGTAGTGGTTTGCGGTCTCTGAAAGTGTCTAGAGTTTTGCGACCGTAAACAATCACGTTGCCGAGCGTTAGCTCTTTGAAGTGAGCCAGATCCTGGCCATTTCTGATGAGTAGTTGGCCGCCCTTGCCGATGGCCCAGTTTTTGTCTACCGCAACAACTAGATTCATATCGGTCCTTAGATTGCGATTGGGATATTCTTGATTTGCTCGCCGGTTTCGTAGTCTTCAATCGTGAAGCTATCCGGTGTGAAATCGTAGAAATTCTTGATAGTTGGGTCGAGGGTAACCTTTGGCGCCTTGAATGGCTTGCGGGAAATGAGTTCCTCGATGAGTGGGACGTGGCGGTCGTAGATGTGTGCGTCGGCGATGACATGCATGAGCTCGCCGGCCTGCATATCGCTTGCCTGGGCGATCATCATGAGAAGAGCGGCGTACTGGACGACGTTCCAGTTATTGGCTGCAAGCACATCTTGCGAACGCTGAACGAGTACCATATTGAGCGTGAGCTTGTCATCGCCTTTTTTCTGGGTGACGTTCCAGATAGTCTGGAAGGCGCATGGATAAAGATTCATCTCGTGCAAATCTGCATGGTTGTAAATATTAGTAAGCATGCGGCGGCTGAATGGTGTTTTCTTCAAATCGTAGAGTAAGCGGTCGACTTGATCAAACTCGCCATCTTTATATTTGTGCTTTACGCCAAGCTGGTATCCATATGCTTTTCCGATGCTACCATCTGGGTCGGCCCACTCGTCCCAAATGTGCGAATTAAGATCATTAATGTTGTTGGACTTTTTCTGCCAAATCCAAAGAATTTCGTCAATCGCTAATTTGATCGCGGTTTTTCGTAAGGTAAGTGCAGGAAATTCTTCCTGAAGATTATAACGGTTGACCACGCCGAACTTTTTAATAGTGTATGCCGGTGTGCCATCTGGCCAGTGTGGGCGCACTGCTTCGCCTTGAGTATCAGTGCCGTTGTCTAGAATGTCTCGGCACATTGAGACGAAGAGTTTGTCTGCTTTACTCATTTACCTCCTTTATTAACGTAGAACCTCTACGAGACTCTTCTTCATGATACAAGAAATGCGGATAATGTGTCAAAAATGAAATACTTATGGTTGCGGTGCTAGCGGGTTGGGATTATGCTCGAGGAATGAAAATTCAAAAACACAAAAATTGAAGAGTAGCTTTAAGGGTGGCGATGCTTTGCGCGATGTTGTTTTGTGTGTTCGACGTGCTGTTTGGAGTGAAGCGTGTATCGGGGATTGGGATGGAGCCGAGTCTGGATGATGGCGAGCTAGTATTATACTCGAGGATTTTTAATGATTATACAGTTGGGAATGTGGTGTTATATGAGCAAGGCGGAGATTTGTTGTTTTCCAGAATTGAGGCGGTGGATGGGCGGGAATACTACTTGATGAATGATAGCGAGGATTCTGATGTGGTTGGACCGGTGCCAGTTGAGCGGCTGCGCGGAAAAGTACTGAGCGCGTTGAAAGTGAGGGGCATATGATGCGCCTAGTTGAGAGGGTGCTAGGTTTTGTGGTGGGGGCGGTATTTTTGTGGCTGATTTTTGTCGGGGCGTATGCGTTTTTCGACGAGAGAGTTGTCGTGGCGAGCAGCCAGTTGGGCCAGGATATTCGAGAGATTGCGGAGGCGATGAAGACGGAAGAGGGGAATCCGCTCGATGAGCTAAAGGAGATAAACGATGAGATTATCGGGTGGGTGACGATTGACGGGACGCGGATTGACCAGCCGATAATGCAGGCGCGCGATAACAAGAAGTATTTGACGCGCGATTATACCGGGGGCTTTGGTAATGGCGGTGGGGCTTTTGTGGATTATCGGAATAATGGGCTCGAGGATGAGTTTAGCGTTGTTTATGGTCATCGGATGAGGGATGGAATAATGTTCTCGGATATCACGCTATTTTCAGATAAGGAGTATTTTGAGACACACCAGACAGGAACGGTCTATACGGAACACGGAAAGTACTCGGCAGAAGTGGTTGGATTCGCGGTGCTCGATGTCGCGACGACGGAGATTTATGACATTGAAAGATTTCGCGGAGATAGCTTTGCGGCGTATAGGGCGATTAGTTTTGTCTATGAATCTGAGGTAGAGGTGGGACCGGGAGATAAGTTGGTATTGCTTTCGACCTGCGATAGAGACGCGCGGGCGAAACGTGACATTCTTCTTCTGAAGCTCTCGAGGTATTCGTGATAGAATATAGACATGGCAAAAGAGGAGATACAGCTAAAACCGAGTGATTTTGTGCATTTACATAATCACACGCACTATTCGCTTTTGGATGGTTTGACGAAGGTGGATGAGCTGGTCAACCTTGTAAAAGATACCGGCATGGAAGCTGTGGCGGTGACCGATCACGGCACGATGTCTGGCCTTATTGACCTCTATAAAACCGCAAACGATGCGGGCGTGAAGCCGATTCTTGGCCTTGAGGCTTATGTGGCGGCGCGCCGTTTGGAAGATCGCGATCCGGCTTATGATAAGGAGCGCTTCCATATTACTTTGCTTGCTCAGACGAACAAGGGTTTTGAGAACCTTTGCCGTATGATGACGATTGCCGAAACAGAGGGTAAGTACTATAAGCCACGTATCGACCATCGCGTGATGGAAGAGTATAACGAAGGCGTGATTTGTCTTTCGGGCTGTGCTGGCTCGGAAATTTCGATGGCGATTCGCAATGGCGATTTGGATAAGGCACGTGAGCTTATTAAGTGGTACGCGAAGACTTTTGAAGGTCGTTTCTACTTGGAGATGCAGGACCATGGTCACCCAGAATCGCCGACGCATTGGGATGTTCAAAATAATATCAATGAAACTTTGATGAAGTTCTCGAAGGAGCTTAATTTGCCGCTCGTGGTGACTTGCGATGCGCACTATATTAAGCACGAGGACCAGGATGCACACGAGGTGTTGCTCTGTATTGGCACCGGTTCGCGCATCATGGACGAGAACCGCATGACTTTGAAAGATTTCCAGCTGCACGTGATTACGCCAGATGAATTATTACCGCGCTGGCAGAAGACTTGCCCGGAGGCGATTCTTAATACAAAGAAGATTGCCGAAAGCTGCAATGTGACGATTGACCTTGGGCGTATTCTCATTCCGAAGTTCCCGATTGATACTGGTGAGACAGAGAAGGAATACCTAGACAAGCTCGTGTTCCGTGGTCTTGCTGAGCGTTATGGCTATATGACGAAGGAAGAAGCTGAGAAGGCGACGATTCCGGAGATTCGCAAGGTGCTTTCGAAGGAGATTTTGGAGCGCATCGATTATGAGCTCGAGACCGTGGACCACATGGGCTATAACGGCTACTTCTTGATTGTGCAGGACTTCATTAACTGGGGTAAGAATCAGGGAATTATTTATGGTCCGGGTCGTGGTTCGGCGGCCGGTTCGCTGCTTGCGTACGCAATTCATATTACCGACCTCGATCCATTGAAGTATCACTTGCTCTTCGAGCGCTTCTTGAACCCAGATCGTATCTCGATGCCGGATATCGATACCGATATTCAGGATAACCGTCGTGACGAGGTGATTGAATATTGTACTCAAAAGTATGGCAAGGGTCGCGTGAGTAACATTGTGACCTTCGGTAAGATGATGGCGAAGAACGCCGTGCGCGATGTGGCGCGCGTGTTGGACGTGCCTTATGCTGAGGCGGATAGGCTCGCGAAACTCGTACCAGATCCAGTGATGGGCCACCACGTGAAGCTCAAAGACGCTATCGTGAACGAGCCAGATTTGAAGAAAGAATATGAGACGAACCCGACCGCGAAGGAGGTGATTGACCTCGCGATGAGGCTTGAGGGCACGATTCGTAGCCACGGCGTGCACGCTTGTGGCGTGGTGATTGCGCCAGATGATCTTGTGAAGTTTATGCCGCTTGAAGTTTCGGCTAAAGGCCCGCTTGCGACACAGTATCCTGGTCCGCAGGTTGAGGAGCTTGGCCTTCTTAAGATGGACTTTCTCGGCCTTTCTAACCTTTCGGTGATTCAGCAGACCTTGCGCATCATTAAGAAGGTGCACGGCAAGGTGATTGATATGAACAAATTACCGCTCGATGATGACAATGTGTATGCGTTGTTCCGCCGCGGCGATACGACTGGTGTGTTCCAGTTTGAATCTGCGGGCATGAAGCGTTATTTGCGCGAGCTTCAGCCGACGGCATTTGATGATCTTATCGCTATGAACGCGCTTTACCGCCCGGGCCCGATGCAGTTCATCGAGAGCTTCATCAAGCGTAAACACGGGGAAGAGCCGATTACTTATCTCCATCCTGGCCTCGAAAATTCGCTCAAGAATACCTATGGTATTTTGATTTACCAGGAGCAGTTCATGCAGGCGTCGAAGGAATGGTGCGGCTTTACCGGCGGTCAGGCAGATACTTTGCGTAAGGCCGTGGGTAAGAAGAAAGTTGACCTCATGAACAAGATGAAACCGCTCTTCATCGAAGGCGCGGTGAAGGTTGGTGGCGCGACGGAAGAGATCGCGGAGACTTTCTGGAGCCAGTTGCTCGACTTCGCTAACTACTGTTTCAACAAGAGTCACGCGGCATGTTACGCCTTGGTTGCTTATTGGACAGCATATCTTAAGACTTATTATCCAGATGCATTTATGGCGGCACTCATGACCGCAGATATGCGCTGGACGGATCGTCTTGCGATTGAGATGACCGAGTGTAAGCGCATGGGCATCCCGGTGCTTGGCCCAGATATTAACGAGTCTTATCCAGACTTCGCAACGGTAGGCAAGGAGAATAAAATCCGCTTTGGCCTTGCGGCGATTAAGGGTATGGGTAAGGCGCTCGCCGAGGAAGTGATCGATGAGCGCGACAAGAATGGCCCGTTCAAATCGGTTTGTGATTTTGCGAAGCGCGTAAATGCAACAAAGTTCAATAAGAAATCTTGGGAATCGGCAATTAAGACTGGCGTGTTTGATCGCTTCAGTGATCGTTCGGATTTGCTGTTTAACCTCGATAAGATTCAGGCTTATGGCAACAAGATGCAGAAGGATGCCGCTTCCGGCCAGACGGATTTGTTTGGCGCGATGGGCGCAGCCGCTGAGGTGCCAGAGGTAGAGATTACGCCGGCACCGACGAAATATACCGATAAAGAGAAGTTAATGTGGGAACGCGACCTCATGGGTCTCTATATTTCCGCGCATCCGCTCGATAAATACGACACTTATTTCAATGAACAGACGATGCCGACGAACGAGATTAAGCCAAATCTCGATGGGGCAGAAGTGATTGTGGGTGGTTTGATTACGAATGTAAGGACGCTCATCACGAAGTCTGGTTCGAAGATGGCCTTCGTGAAGGTTGAAGATAAATTTGGCGATATTGAAATAACGGTATTCCCGCGTACGTTTGAGGAAGTTGGCGGTAAGTTGATTGTTGATACGGTCGTGAAAGTCGCCGGTAAGGTGAACTCGCGTGATCGTGATGGCTTTATGACCGATGAGGCGAAGATTAATGCCGAGGAAATCACGGTTATTACCGATGAAGAGCTTGATAATTACGAATCGACAGGCGCAACGCTAAAGACGCCGACGAAAGGTGTTGAACCGAGCAAGCCACGCGGTAAGACGGCCGCGACATCGGTCGGTGGCGGTTATAGAAAGTCTGCCGACAAACCGGCAACGAAGTTCAAGACGTCTGAGAGCTCCATTGACGCAAAGCCAGTAGCCGCAAAGAAGTTGTATATCCGTATTTTGGATTCGTCTGATAAGAAGAAGCTTGATGCGATGACGAAAATCTGTAGTACTTATCCGGGGTTATCCGAGGTAATTCTTGTGATTGGCGAGAAGAAAAAGGCGATGCGTATCCCATATAAGGTAGAACTTGAGGACGTGCTGATTTCTGGGCTAAAAGAAGTATTCGGAGACGAAAACGTAATAGCGAAATAAAAAACCGCCCCGAAGGGCGGCTTTTTAAATGTGTGACTGGCTCGAGGAGTAGTTGTTGTAGATATTGTCGTGAATACTTGGGTGGCCAATCTTGTTGGCGGCCTTCACGACCTCGGTAATATCATCGGTAATGCGATAAATCTTGCGATCGCTAGCCTTGATGGTGCCGTTTTTCTGCATACGAGACTCGAAGAACTTATCGAGCGGTTTCCAGAAACTCTTGCCGATGAGGAACATTGGCATCTTTGGCATCTTGCCTTCCTGCATGAGGATGAGAATTTCGGAGAACTCGTCGAGAGTGCCAAAGCCACCAGGGAAGAAGACATAAACCTTACTCGAGAAGGTGAGCATGACTTTGCGAGCGAAGAAGTAGCGGAATTCGACCGAATCGGTGACGTACGGGTTGATGTGCTGTTCGTGAGGGAGTTCAATATTGAGACCGATACTGCGGCCACCAGCTTCGTAACAGCCCTTGTTTGCGGCCTGCATGATGCTCGGACCACCACCAGT
The DNA here is from genome assembly GCA_946406645.1 of uncultured Candidatus Saccharibacteria bacterium. Classification (GTDB taxonomy): domain Bacteria; phylum Patescibacteriota; class Saccharimonadia; order Saccharimonadales; family Saccharimonadaceae; genus UBA2834. The sequence goes on from CAMJLD010000017.1 coordinate 7,330, forward strand.
GATTACGGCATGGCCATTCTGGGCGAGCAGGATGCCAAGTTGCTCGGCGAGCTTACACCACTTATTATCTTCTGGGAAGCGGGCGGAACCGAAAATCGAGACGCCCTGAGCGTAAGTACGAACCTTGGCGAGGCCTTGCTCGAGGTCCTTCGCATAGCGGAGGGAGCGTTCGACGTCGTCGGCGTCGAGTTTTTCATTAGCAATGGCGTCGAGCCAGTTGGTGACAATTTTATCCATTAACGAATCTCCTGGATCGGCATGGTATGGGTTTGTGCGTTGGCGCTAATGATGCCGTCTTTGCTGCCGATATGCTGGATGACGGAGGTAGAGTTAGCGCTTGCGAAGATAAGGGAGTCTTTGAAGGATTTGCCGTTAGTGTATGCAGCGAGGAAGCCAGAACCGAAGGCGTCGCCGGCGCCGGTGGCGTCTTTTACCTTGACGTTTTCGTATATGCCGAAGCGGTAGACTTCTTCGCCGTCAGTGGCGATACCGCCCTGATTACCGTCAGTAATGATAACTTTTGGAACGTAGCTAGCGAGCTTAGAGACAAGCTCGGTGAGCAAGTGGCCTTCGACGATTTGCTGAGCTTCTTTCTTGTTAACGAGAAGAACTTCGACATCGGAGAGAAGGCCGATGAGCTTGCGTGGGTGCTTGAGCTCGAGGTTGCCTGGGTTAAACATAATCTTTGCCTCGAGGGAACGAGCTTTCATAAAGAAATGATCGAGCATATCCATGTCGCCACGGAAGGTGGTGATATAGAGCCAATCTGGATGGATGTCGTCGAGGTCATTTGGCTCGAGTGCATCGAAGCGAGAGCTAGCGCCGCGGCAGGTGAGGATAGTGCGTTCACCACTTGGTGGGAGCATAACGATTGACGAGCCGGTTTGTTCGCGGTCGAGGAAAGTGACGTAGCTAGAGTCGATGCCTTCGTCGTCGAGGGAGTTGAGAATAGCTTGACCGGCAGAATCGTGGGAGATGCAGCCCATGAAGATAGATTCGTGGCCATTGCGCGCAAAAGTAGTAGCGGCGTTGGTTGCGCCACCGCCAGTACTATACTTAATCTTGTCGATATCTACCTTGGCGCCAAGTTCGAGCTGGTTAAAGAAGCCTTTGGCGTTGGTGCCAAAGTCATCATGGTCGATAAGGAAGATATCTTGTAGGGCAGAGCCGATACTTACGATGCGAGCCATTAAATCGGGTCCTCCTTTTCGGTTTCGGCCATTAGGGCGGCATACATTTTCTGTGGATCATCGGCTTTACTGATAGCACTACCGACGTTGATAACCGTGACGCCGCCATGGACGATAGTGCGGATGTTCTCGAGGTTTGCGCCACCGTCCCAACCGATTTCGATGGTTTGATGGATTTCCTGGATGAGCTGGACTTTCTCGAGGAGGAGAAGGTCTGCTTCGCCGCCTTGCTTGCCGAGCGTGCCAGAGAAGATAAGCGCGTAGTCTGCTGCTTCGATGATTGGCTTAATTGAAGGCGGATAGATGCTCTTCGTGATTGCGACGCCGACTTTCATGCCATTTTGCTTGAGGGTTTCAAAAATGGAAAGTAAGTCGTCCTTAGCTTCTGGATGAAGAATGACGAGATTTGGGTGAAGCTTGATGAGATTATCTAGATGATTGCCTGGTTCGGCGCTCATGAGGTGGATGTCGACCTGCCAGCCCTTTGGCCACCAGATGGCGGTTTCGCTCATGAGAGTCGGCATGTTAGGGGAGAGCGTGCCATCGGAGGCGTCGATATGGATGCGCTTCGTAAAGGAGTAATACTTCTTAATAATTTCCTTGTACTCGGTTGGGTTTGCGGTAGTGATGGTTGGTGCAACTATTGGTACTGCCATATTAGTCCTCGTCTAACTTTCGCACGCGGCGTTGATATTTCGTGTCCGGAAGCTCTGGAACAGAAAGGAAGGCGTCGAGAATCTCGGCAAAGTGTTCGCTGGCGGTGTTTGCTGGAATACAGAGAACGTTAGCGTGGTCGTGACCGCGCGGTTCGTATACTTCGCTAGCGTCGCGACAGAGGGCGGCGCGAATGCCCTTGTAGCGGTTTGCTTGCATGCACATACCTTGGCCAGAGCCACAGATGAGCACGCCAAAATGACCTTCGGTGTTGTTGCGAAGGACTGCTTCGGCGACCTTGCGCGCATAATCATTGAAGTCGTCTTCGCCGTCGTACTCGATGGCGCCGAAATCCGTGAAGGTTATTTTTCGGCTAGCGAGCCAATCAATAACCTTGCTCTTCAATTCGAAACCATTGTGGTCAGCACCGAGATAGACATGCATTTATTCGTTCCTCATCTTTCCGAAATCTACGCTGAGCTCGACGAGGCGGTTGCTATAGCCCCATTCATTGTCATACCAAGCGACAACCTTGATGAGGGTGCCCTCGATGACGTCGGTGAGCTTGAGGTCGACAATAGCAGAATTGCTGTTACCGCGATAATCGATGGAGACGAGCTCTTCGTCGGTAGCGGCGAGAATGCCTTTGTAGTAATCTTCGTTAGCGGCTTTTCTAAAGATGTCGTTAATTTCTTCGACGCTGGTTGGGCGCTTCGTAACGGCGGTAATGTCAGCGAGGGAAACGACTGGGGTTGGGACGCGGACGGAGAGACCGTTGAACTTGCCTTGGAGGCTTGGGATGGTCTTTGCGGCGGCCTTGCTGGCGCCAGTAGTCGTTGGAACGATGTTCTCGGCAGCCGCGCGAGCTTCGCGGATATCCTTGGCCGGAGCATCCTGGAGTTTCTGGCTAGCCGTGTAGCTGTGAACGGTGGTCATCATAGCCTTGTCGATGCCAATGAAGTCCTCGAGGACCTTCATGACAGGGGCAATACAGTTCGTAGTGCAAGATGCATTGGAGAGAATTTGGTCGTCGCTTGTGACCTCGTCTTCGTTGACACCGAGAACGATAGTCTTGGCGCCTTCGCCCTTAGCTGGGGCAGAAATGACGACTTTCTTGGCACCTGCTTCGATATGAGCGCGAGCGTCTTCTGGCTTAGTGAAGAGACCGGTACATTCGATGACGACATCGACGCCGAGTTCGCCCCATGGGAGATTTTTTGGATCTTTTTCGCTGTAAACGCGGATTTTTTCGCCTTCGACGATAATATTTTCATCGTCAGCATCGACGTTGCAGGCATAAATGCCGTAGTTTGAATCGTATTTGAGTAGGTGAGCGAGAGTTTTGGCATCCGTTAAATCGTTGATGGCGACGATTTCTGTATCGTTGCGATCAAAGGCGATCTTGAAAGCGTTGCGGCCAATGCGCCCGAACCCATTTATTGCAATTTTGACCATTAGAAAGTCTCCCTTTGATAATATTCCTTATGCTTATTATATCATAAGGCGCGTGGTATAATAGGGAAAACAAATGAAGTAAAGAGAAAGGAAAATATGGCTGATTTTAATCAGGTTCTTGATCCAGGTGACTACAAAAATGGCACCATTAACGTTGTAATTGAAATCCCAACCGGCAGCAATCACAAGATTGAGTGGGACCGCAAGCGTGCTTGCTTTATGCTCGATCGCATTGAGCCGATTGCATTTGCAAAGCCTTGCAACTATGGTTTCATCCCTCAGACGATTGACGAGGATGGCGATGAGCTCGACGTACTCGTTGTGACCGACCAGCCACTCACGACCGGTATTTATCTTACCGCACGTATTCTCGGCGTAATGAAGTTCGAAGATGACGGCGAAGTTGACGATAAGATTATTGCCGTCGTCGAAGATGATCGCAACAATGGCGATTCTATCAAGACGCTTGAAGATTTGCCAAAGCGCTGGTTCGAGCAGGTTGAGTTCCACTTCAACCACTACAAGGATCTCAAGAAGCCTGGTACGACTCACGTAAAGGGCTTCTTTGGCCTCGAGGATGCGCAGAAGGTAATCGCAGACTCGATTGAGCGCTGGAACAAGAAGAGCTAATTTGGCTTTTGACTAGGAATCCGCTCGCGAGGGCGGATTTTTGCGGCAATAAAAAAAAGAAGAGCTTGGCTAACTACCTAATGGCAATTAGTCGCCCTTCTTTTTTATTATAAATGGTTATTTTTTATAGCGCAAGAGTGTGCGGACAAGGTTCTTGTGTCGAGAAGGCGAGGACTAACTTTTTTCGATTTTTTCTGCCTCTTCTACGGCCATACTCGCGTCAATGAATGTAACAATGGCGTTTATGAATGATTTGATTTTCGTGATTCCGTCTATGCCTTCGTGTCGTTTCATATAATGCGCCTCGTCGTTTCCTAGCCAAGCAGCTTTCTGCGCTAGCTTCTGTATATTCTTATTATCGATGTAATTTTCAATACACGCCCCAAGATTGCACTCGGCAATTTTGTCGTTTTCTTTTGGCTTATCGTGAATGGCAAAATCTTTTACTAGATATTCGAGCGCTTTTCTGTATCCCATTCCGACTAGTTCGGACAGCCCTGATCTTTCGGCACATGCGGCCTCGTTGTATGTTTTGCAAAACATTGGCGATAGTTCTTCGATGGCTTTCGAAAAATGGGCGTCATTATGAGTGTAAGGATGACTACCGATGGTAATTAATGAGCGTCCTAGATCGTCCATGTAATATTCGGTTGAAAAAAGGTTTTCACAGGACGGGCATCTAAAGACAACATAGGCAAGCTCGTTATGGTTTCTATTCGTGTAGCGTTGGGCAAAATGTTCTTCTGGGAGTATGCCACAATGACATCTCGGGCATTCGCTTGGAAGATCTACGGTAATTCTTGCCCCGTTTTTTAAGGTGATTGCTTTTTTCATGTTTTGTCCTTTTTTGATATTGTTAGTTATAGAGTCAGGATATAACGGAGATATTGAAAAGTGAAGCATAAGCAGTAAGAGAAACTTGACTGGCTGCCCTTGCGGTTAGTCGCCTCTGATGTTTTCTGTGGGCCGGTTCGTATGTAGGTATCGGTTCTTGTGCTTTGTTATACTCGCAATTTATGAATCTGGTTTTTTGTTTTTGTGTTGTAGGGCGGTCCGATATCCTGAAATTCGGATAGTTCAATGGTATAATTAAAGAGTCCAAATCTTTAATAAATATGCAACAGAAACACAGGGATAATCCTGTCGTTTGTGGTACTCCGGATTAATCGGGCACCGCAGCACACGGAGTATCTCTGTTGTAAAAGATTTGGACATCCGCTGCGATGTCCGATTTTTGTTTTAGCATATTGTAGCGTGATGTCCAGACTTTTGTGTCTTTCTGTTGCAAGAAAGCAACAGAGATGCCTAAGAACGCCAACTTGCACGGGGCTAAAAAGGCGAAGAACGATGAGTTCTACACGCAATACTCCGATATTGAAAGAGAGATGAACGCATATATTGAGTTCAATCCTGATGTCTTTCGCGGTAAGACCATACTCTTGCCATGCGACGATCCAGAATGGAGCAACTTTACTAAGTATTTTGCCCAGAATTTTGAAACATTAGGACTTAAAAAACTAATAAGTACTTCTTATGCCGCTAATAGCAAGCCTTCCGAAATTCCATATCAACTTACTCTTTTTGAAACAGCGAGCCCAAAATATGACGAAAAGAAAACTCGTACGCGCGGCAAAATTTTCACATTGACAAGAGATGTCAATAACGACAAGAAGATTAATATAGATGATCTAGAATTTGATTATCTGGAAGGTGACGGAGACTTTAGGAGTGCAGAAATAAAAAAGCTACGCGACGAAGCTGACATAATTATTACTAATCCGCCTTTCTCGCTGTTTACAGAGTTTTGGCCATGGGTAATTGAGAGCGGAAAACAGTTCGCTTTTATCGTTAATAAAAATAGCGTCACTAATAAAGATGTATTCCCTTATATAATGGGCAATAAAGTTTGGTCTGGTCGAGAAGAATGGGGCGGTGGCATGTGGTTCGAGACGGTAAACAAAGAGGACGTAGACAGGTATGTTGATGGAAAAATGATGAAGAACGTGCCGTCTATTTGGGTTACGAATATAGACCACGGACGACGCCATCAACCGCTTCCATTGATGTCAATGCAAGACAATGTCAAATATAGTAGACATAAAGAAGTAAAGAATATAGGCTACAAAGAATATGTAAACTATGATGCCATTGAAGTGCCATATACAGACTCAATTCCTAGCGACTACGACGGCCTAATGGGTGTGCCTATTAGCTTTTTGGATAAGTTTTGCCCGGAACAATTTGAAATACTTGGAGAAAGTCTCATACTTGCAAAACCCATAAAGGAATATATAGAGAGTGACGCCGTTTACTCTAAAGGCGGCCCAGCTTTTTATACCAAAATTTCAGATAAGCATTATAAAAGAATTTATGATCGAATCGTAATAAAGCATAAGGAGCCAAAATGATAACAACCCTAAAAACCGACATAACAGTCAAAGATAT
>CAMJLD010000018.1 GCA_946406645.1 uncultured Candidatus Saccharibacteria bacterium
CATTGTTTTTTTTACAATTTGTATGGACAAACATCTACATATAGCGTTAACATTATGACAACAAACACTATATCTAGTGTTTAGGAATCAGAAAAAACAGGAATAACAGCAAGAGATTGAACTACGGAGGTAAAAATGTTCAAATCAATTCGCAAGCGCGACGGCAAGGTCGCCTCTTTTAACCTAAACAAAATCACCGAGGCTATCGCCAAGGCTGGCGCCGCTACTGGCGAGTTCGGCTATGATCGTGCCGAAAACATCGCCGAGAAGGTCGCCCGCACGGCGGAGAAGGAAATCAAGACTCGTATTCCGTCGGTCGAACAGATTCAGGATATCGTCGAGAAAGTCCTCATGGAATCCGCCTTCAAGCGTACCGCCAAGGCCTACATCGAATATCGCGCTGAGCGCAGCCGCATCCGCAATGCCAAGTCCAAACTTATGCAGATTTACGGCACCATTTCTCAGGCTGACGCTACCGAAGATTCCGACGTGAAGCGCGGCAACGCAAACGTCGACGGCAACTCCGCGATGGGCAAGATGCTCCAGTTCGGCGCAGAAGGCTCCAAGGAATACGCAAAGCTTTGCTTGCTCAAGCCAGAATTCGCCTACGCTCATGACCACGGCGACATCCATATTCACGATCTCGACTTCATGGCAACCGGTACTTTGACTTGCTGCCAGACCAACGTCCTTCAGATGTTTGAGCATGGCTTTAACACTGGCCACGGCTTCCTCCGCACGCCAAATTCCATCGGTACTGCTGCCGCCCTCGCCGCCATTATCCTCCAGGCCAACCAGAACGAACAGCACGGCGGTCAGTCCATTCCTAACTTTGACTACGCTCTCGCACCAAGTGTCGACAAGACCTTCCGCAAGAGCCTCAAGAGCAACATTGCAAAATACGAAGAATTCACCGGCAAGAAGGTTAACTTCGAGGTAACCGACGACATCGCTTACGGCGACGACAAAAAGCTCGCTAAGAAGGTTCCAGAATGCGTTCTCAAGGAGTCCAAAGAAGACACCGAGCATCAGACTCTCCAGGCAATGGAAGGCTTTGTCCACAACCTCAACACCATGCACAGCCGCGCCGGTGCCCAGGTTCCATTTACCTCGATCAACTTCGGTACCGATACTACCGAATCTGGCCGCCTCGTTTCAAAGATGCTTCTCGAAGCAACCATGAACGGCCTTGGCCATCATGAGACGCCAATCTTCCCGATCTCCATTTTCAAGGTCAAGGAAGGCGTCAACTACAACCCAGAAGATCCAAACTACGACCTCTTCAAGCGCAGCATGGAAGTCTCCGCTAAGCGCCTCTTCCCGAACTTCAGCTTCCTCGACGCGCCTTACAACCTCCAGTACTACAAGAAGGGCGATCCAAACACCGAGCTCGCAACCATGGGCTGCCGCACGCGCGTCTTCGGTTCCTGCTTCAAGGAAACCGACGGTAAGGTCTTTGGCCGCGGCAACTGTTCCTTCACCACTTTGAACCTCGTCCGCATCGGTATCAAGCACGGTATCTGCCTCGGCGAACGCAAAGAACCAGATTGGGACGGCTTCTACCACGAACTCGACGAGAAGCTCCGCCTCTGCGCCGACCAGCTCTACCAGCGCTTCGAATTCCAGGGCAACCAGAAGGTCAAGAACTTCCCATTCCTCATGGGCCAGGGCAACTGGGTTGGTAGCGAAAAGCTCAAACCAAACGACAAGCTCCGCGACGTTATCAAGCACGGTACGCTCTCTATTGGCTTCATCGGCCTCGCCGAAACGCTCGTTGCGATGATTGGCAAGCACCATGGCGAATCCGCCGAAGCTCAGGAAATCGGTCTCGATATCATCGGTCACATGCGCGACTTCTGCGATGAAGAAACCAAGAGAATGCACCTCAACTACTCGCTCTTCGCGACCCCAGCTGAAGGTCTCTCCGGCCGCTTTACCAAGATGGACCGCAAGGAATTTGGCGTCATCAAGGGCGTTACTGATCGTGACTTCTACACCAACTCCTTCCACGTCCCTGTTTACTATCCAATTTCCGCCTTCGAAAAGATTGACATTGAGGCGCCATATCACGCCCTCTGTAATGCTGGCCATATCACCTACATCGAAATGGATGGCGATCCAAGCGAAAACATCGAGGCCTTTGAGGCAGTTATCCGCCACATGAAGGAAGCAGGTGTTGGCTACGGTTCCGTCAACCACCCAGTCGACCGCGACCCAGTCTGCGGCTTCTCCGGCATCATCAAGGGCGATACTTGTCCAAACTGTGGCCGCCACGAATGTGAAGGCGACTGCGGCTTCGAACGCCTCCGCCGCATCACCGGCTACCTCGTCGGCTCGCTCGAGCGCTGGAACGATGGCAAGAAGGCTGAGGAAGCTGCCCGCGTTAAGCACAATGTCTCTGTTGGCCAGTACGATCTGAAGACCAAGTGCGCTCGCGAAACTAAGAAAGCTTGCGCCAAGAAGGCCATCGGAAAGGCTTAAATGCCCGCTAACGAAGATTTGAACCCGTCAACCGTCTCGCATACTCGCAAGGCGGCGGACGGCGAGAGGACTGGCAGACCGCAGACTTGGCTCTGCCGTCCTCAACTCGACGTGCCAGATGGCTATATCCGCCTCTCCGGCGACCTCGAACATGATTCCATCGTGAACGGTCCGGGTCTCCGCGCCGTGCTCTGGACTCAAGGTTGTCGCCAGGCTTGCCCGGGCTGCCAGAACCCAGAGACATGGACCGAGGATCCGTCTGTTGGCGCTACTGTAACAATTGAAAAAGTCAAAGATGAGCTTCGTAAGCTCAAAGGGCAGAGTGGCATTACTTTCTGTGGTGGCGAACCGATGCTTCAGTGCAAAGCCTTGCTCGAAATTGCCAAATTCTGCCACGAAGAATTAGGGTGGAACGTCTGGTCCTTCACTGGTCTCGTTTATGAACGCATCCCACGCGACGGCGTCGAATGGGAATTCATAAAGGAGCTCGATGCGCTAATCGATGGCCCATTCATTATGAGCCAGCGCGACCTCACCATGAAATTCCGTGGTAGCCGCAACCAGCGCATTCTACATCTGAAGGATGGTGAAATCGTATCAGAAGAATAAGGAGAAAACATGGCTAAGAAAGCGACGAAAACCACCAAAAAAACGACCAAAAAGGTCGTCAAAACAAAACAATCTCAAGCACTAACTTATCTTGAAATTACAAAAAAATCCGTCGCCGCAAGCCTCCTGATTGGCCTAGGCAACTATGTCCTGCTCAAACTCGGCATGCCGCTTGGGCCATTTTTGTTCGCCTTTGGTTTGCTTGGCGTCTGCGTGATGGGCGCAAATTTATTTACAGGGAAATGCGGTTTCTTATTCGAGGACAAAATCAAACCGCTCCATCTCCTCACGATTCTCGCCGTCAACTTGCTTGCCGGCTGGCTCATCGGCCTCGCCTTCAGTGTTTGCGACGCGAGCATCATCGAAGCCGCCCGCGCCAAAGTCGCGAGCTGGGATATTTCCTGGAGCTTCCTGATCCGTTCGATTCTCTGCGGTGTCATCATGTACCTCGCGGTCGCGATTTACCGCAAGGGCTCCCCGCTTGGTATTATTTTCGGCATCCCACTCTTCATTTTCTGCGGCTTCCAGCACTGTATTGCAAATATCATCACGCTCGGCGTCGCTGCGACCTGGGATTGGTCCGTCCTCATCGCCGTCCTCGGCAACTTCGCCGGCTCCCTCGTTACCTGGTTACTTTTGCCAATGGGTGCTAAACTGAAAAAATGAGATTATTTCTAGCCAGTGAAGAATTAGGTAATCATGCCGACGAATTCCGCCGCCTCGTCGGCGAAGGCGGCAAAGTTTTGGTGGTTTCGAACGCCCGCGACTATTACGACCCGGCCCGTCGCTTGGCGATGGTTGAACAAAAGATGGCCGTTTTTACTAGAAACGGCTTCCGCGCAATCGAACTCGATCTTCGTCCATATTTTGGCAAACCGGAAAAACTCAAGGCCTACATTGACGATTTTCAGCCAGATGCTATCTACTGCATCGGCGGCAACTGCTTCCTATTGAATACCGCGCTACGTCTCTCGGGCCTCGACCAGATTATTCTCGATGGCGTTGCGAGCGACCGCTTCGTTTATAGTGGCTACAGCGCTGGCTCGATGGTTGCATCGAAAACGCTAAAATATTTTGGCCACGGCCATCTCAATGCTGAAGCCGTGTCGATGATCTATGGCGTCGACGCCGTCGTCGACGGCCTTGGTTTAATTGACGAATACATCACCGCCCACGCTGACGTTCCAGAACACGCCGAAACCACGAAAATGTACATCGAGAGAATCACCTCCGGTGGCGATACGCCAATCACTCTCAACCAATCCGCCGTCTACGTCGTCGACGGGGAAGAAAAGAAGATTTTACCATAAGCGCCATTGACTTTTTGCGCGTTCTGTGCTATAATAATACTATTATGTAGCCATTAGGCTAACAGAGGTACATTAAATAGATGTCAGGGTCTGTAAGTTTTTACATTCTTTTGGCTCGTCCTGGCTATTAGATTAGTAGCCGGAGCGAGCTAAAAGCTTAATAACAAACTCAAGGGGGCACACTTATGAGACCAATTAGAAATACAGCAAAAGCAGCAACAATCCTTTCCGATTTTGTCTTCGAGAGCACGGGATATCACAGAGTAGAAATCTGTTTTCGTGGAAGCTGGGGCATATCGCCTTCGGTAGTCTCGATAGATACGGAGAAAGATGAAAACATCAGAGCCTGGGGCAAAGATGAGTGGAAGGCATTCATTCTTGAACAAGTTGAAACTCATGTCAGCAATTTTGGACGGAATGCGAAGCCTGTTTGCGTTGATTCTCTTCGTATCATTCGATCTGAGCACGGGGAAAACGTATACGTAGAAATGACGAATATTGAATCTGGGCTTTTCGATCGAATCTTATTCCGCAGTAACCGATGCAGGCTCAAAGAGGTCTACCTCGAAAAGTCAGAATCTCTCCGAATTAAGGGTATCCGCGAAGCGAAAAAAGCATATCATAGGACTTTGTGGTTAAGACGAAAGAACAGGGCGAACAGTAATATGGCCACCATTGTTCACTATCGTTCATGCCACCCCTTTACGTGGACGCTAACCAATCTGGCTGCTAGGACGTATGTAACTGCAACCGATTTTGGCACCAAAGTTTTTGTGACTTGTGGTCGCTATTGACATCTGAAACCCCCGACTATCGTGTCGGGGGTTATTTTGTTGGGGCGCCCCTCTTGCCATATTTCCAAAATCTGTTATAATATTTCAAGTGTTGTTCTTTTAAATGATTCGGCTAAAAGGAGGTGATTTTATGTCTTTTTTAACCGAATTCTATCTATCAAAACCCTATAATCCAATTATTATGCTGTTGATATGCTGGCTGTTTTGGCCAGGCGCGATGTTCTTCTCCGCGGCGGTTTTCGAATCGCGCAAGGTTTACCTCGGCAAAGGCCAATCGCGCATGTTTTTCCCGGGCGATTTCTTTCTTGGCGTGACCATAGTTGCGATTGTTGGCGCCATTGCGAAGAACCCAGTGGGCTGGACTCAGATTGACAAACCTATCTATTGGCTTGCGACTGGCATCTTTCATGCCGTAATTGCAGTAGCCGTCCATATTCCAGACGCCGGCCGCTACAAGGCAGTTGGCTCGCGCACTAGCCCGACGAAGCTTACGCACGATTTCTTCGGCTACTTCATTTGCCCATGGCTGATGGCCTCGCGTGGCATTCCGGAGCTCTTCTGGTGCGTCGAAACCCTAGACTTCGGCAAAAGCCCCATCGAGTGGATCGTAATCCTCGTTTCGTTCTCGTCATTTATGGCGTTTACGGTTTACGACATCAAGCATCCGCCGACGGACGAGCAGCGACTTCTTATGCACCCAGACAAATATCATCCTATTTGGAGGAAGAGGGATTGATTAAGGCTCCCCGTGTAACACGGGGAGTATTTTGTTGAAAGTTACAATAAAAAACCACCGATAAAATCGGTGGCGAGCTGTTAGGCTACACGAATCGGCTTTTTCGCATGTACGATTTCGTAATCCGGCAACTCTTTCTCCATTGCCTTTGCGTAGGCAGCGGATATTTTTTTGGCGATTTCCTTGGTCTTCGGGTTGCGACCTTTGGGGAACCAGATATCGATATACCATCTTCCGGGCGCGGTCTGAATAACGTTCTTCGATTTTTTCCCGCTCTTTACCTTTGTTGAATGGTAGTCGCAGTATCTAACCGCATACGATATCATCCCTCCCATCTTGCAATCCTCGAAAACAATATCAAGGATATAATGAGGCTTAGTCTCGTTGTCGTGCTGGTCCCTAATGACAAGGCGGCACGGCACCGGCTTTTTCTTTTTCCTCTTGCAGTAGAAGCGATCTTTCTTAGCATCATACTTCAGGTGGAAAATCTTAAAAATCTTCCTCAGAGTTCTTGAATTGATGCCACTGTCCATTTCCAAGTCAAAGTCTGACTTATTGATTATCGGTTTCAGCATTTGAAACCCCCCTTTCTCTTTGCTGGCGTATCGCCAAAATCTAAAAGTACATACTATTATTATAGCACAAGCGGCTTAAAAAGTCAAGAGATAACAGGGGTAGAAAAAAGGCCCGACTTTTGCCGGACCTTAAATGTGACCATATGCGATTAATTGAAAAGGCAATGCTTAACGATTGATTAAGGCTCCCCGCACCGCAGTGTGGGGGAGTTTTTATGTAAAACAAACTTTACATTAACTTGCGAATTATGTAAAATGTGTTTGACATATATTTATAAAATAATTGATAGAAATATCAAGCCGGCCGGCATATCATAAGGGTGTAAAAGCTAAACAAGGAGTGAAGTATGGCAACAGAAACATTTGGGCAAAGACTGCGCAGATTGCGCCAGAAATACAACATTAGCCAGGACCAGGTGGCCGAGGCGCTTCGCACGACTAGACAAACCGTTTCCAACTGGGAAAACGACAAGTGCGCCATCGACTATTTCTCGCTCCAGGACCTCAAAGTTGTCTTGTGCTGCGACTGGAAAGATTTGATGGAGGATGAAGACAAGATTGCCAGAGATCATCGTGGGTCTGTCTTTAGCACCATGAGTGATCAGGAGCAATATCTCAAGGAATGTCACGATCACGGGATTATATCTCCGTCGACTAACATCTCGACCCTTTCGAAAGCTGGCCTTTATAGAATTACGAGTGACGACTTCAGTGTGGCTTATAAGCTATTCGCTTATTTTCCGGACGCCATTATGGCAATCGCTAAAGAGATGAAGGAGGCTGGGTTCACGATAACGCTCGTAAGTTGGGGCGACATCTGGGTGAAGCTCAAGACTGATGACGAAGCAAAGAGGCTAAAGAAGCTCTTTGACGATATGCACACTAACCACTACGAACACGCTGCAAGATACAGGCTTACTAGCAGCAAACTCCGCCAACCACTTCGGGAAGCCGTGAGGGAGGTTGAAAGGCAGGGTATTAAAGAGATTTTCGGTATCAAGGGCGATAAAATCTACTACGTCATCGACGAGGAGCATGGTGGTACGCCCCTAGGTTACGTAGGCGACGTCGAAGAAGCCAAGAAGCTCGCAGAGCAAGAAGGCGTCAGTAGCTACTTCGTAAGAGAAATCTAACAGTACGAAGAAAGCCGTAACCAATAACCATGTCTCATAGCCCCCGACTTCCGCGCAAATAATGCGGAAAGAGTTGGGGGCTCTTTTATGCCCAAAGAAGATAAATATCGAAAATGATATGATGTATTGAAAGGAGCTATATGAAACTGTATATTTATTGCCAGCAAAATGATTTAACTGCCGAACAAAAAGAACTTTTGAAAGAAAAGTTTGAGGATGTCATTATCCTAGAAGAACCAGAGTATGAGCCCCTTTTTAATGACGAGAGCGAGAAAGTAATCGCTATAGATCCAGATATCGTAGGCTGGGAATTTAAGAACGAAATTATAGATAGAATACCGAATTTGAAGGCTCTATGCCTAGAGGCGACTGGCTATGAATGGGTAGACTGCGCTTATTGCTCCGAAAAAGGGATTGCTGTTACCGATGTGCCGCACTACGCGACGAACTCTGTTGCAGAAAAGTGCGTAATGATGGCTCTGGCTCTAGCAAAGAAGCTGCCTCTCTTCGAAAAAGAAGGCAAAATGAATTGGGACGAAGAGTTTATCGGCGAAGATATGTATGGCAAACCGACCGACATCATTGGTTTTGGAGCGGTTGGCCATGCACTCGCAAAGAAGCTCGATGGCATCATCGGTAGAGATGAGATTTGCTACTATTCGCACAACCAAAACGACCCAGAATATCATTATATGGACTTCGACAAAATGCTCGACAAAAGCGAGTATATGTTTATTACGATTTCGAAGAACCCAGAAAGCCTTGCTTTATTTGACGATTTATCGAAGTTTAATCCCCGAACCAAGGTTATTATTGTAGCGAATGGTTTTGAAGATGTAGCGCTAAGAATGGCGCAGATGGTAGAAGAGGGCAAACTTGGCGGCGTCGCCTTCGAAAGCGATGATTTGAGTAAAGAATATAAGGGTAATGTTTTCGTCACTCCGCATAATGCGTACTATACTCAAGAGTCTCTTGAGAAAATGTTTGATATTTGGGTGCAATCGATGCTCTCTGCAACAGGCAACCCGATTAACAAAGTTAATTAGTTTTAGATAGCTTGGGCTAAACAGAGTATAATCAGATTACGATGGTGTATTTGGATTATGCGGCAACCAGCCCGCTTTTACCTGAGGTGATTGATGCTATGCGCGAAGCAGAGCAGCGATATTTTGCGAACGCCTCGGCGCTCCACACTCCGGGCCATCTCTCGATGAACAAAATTGAGGAAGCGCGCGAACTTTTGGCGCAACTAATCTACGCTGATCCTAGCGAAATAATCTTTACATCTGGTGCTTCGGAATCGAACAACACCGTAATTCACACTTTCGAAGGGCACAAAATTATCACTTCGCCGCTCGAGCACCACTCAATTATCGAGGCCGCAAAAGCACTTGGTGGCGACGAAAAACCCGCGCTCTACTCCTATATGCTGGCGAACAACGAAATCGGCGATTTTTTGCCGATTGCCGATGTCGTCAAAAAGGCTCACAAAGAGGGCGGTTTCGTCCATTCTGACCTCACGCAGGTGCTCGGCAAACTCCCAATCGACGTAAAGGCGCTCGATCTGGACTACGCAACCTTTAGCGCGCACAAGATTGGCGGTCCGATTGGTGTCGGCGCGCTCTACGTCAAGAATGGCGTTCCGTTCAAGCCTCTGATTATCGGTGGCAATCAAGAGAAAAAACGCCGCGGCACGACCTACAATACAGTCGGCATCATCGGTTTTGGCGCTGCGCTCAAATATCTTCTCGACCACAAAACCTGGGAAATTTACGATACAAAAATCCGCGCCCTGCGCGATGAACTAGCTCAGCGTATTCTCGAGGAAATTCCGGGTAGCTCCCTCAATACTGACCTCAAAAATTCGCTTCCAAACATCCTAAATGCTTCCTTCGAGGCGGCCGAGGGCGAATCTATCCAGCTTTATCTCGACGCCGAAGGTATCGTTGTCTCGACTGGCTCCGCCTGCGCCTCTGGCGACATTAAGCCAAGCCATGTTTTGATGGCAAAAACCGGCGACGCTGAAGTGGCGCATTCGTCGATTCGTTTCTCCTTCGGTCTCGATAATATTGAAGCAGACATCGACAAAGTTATGGCCGTTTTACCGGGGATTATCGACCGCTTACAAAAAATCAGCACTATCGAAAGGAAGACAAAATGAACGAAGGGCAAGATTGGATTTACTCAGACACCGTGAAGGACCACTTTATGAACCCGCGTAATTTCTTGTTTGGCGACGAATCCCAGTTCGATTTTGACGCGGTCGGCATCGTTGGCAACCCAATTTGCGGCGACCAGATGAAAATGTATATCAAGGTCAAAGACGACAAAATCGAGGACGTCCGCTGGAAAACCTACGGCTGCGCCTCGGCCATTGCCTCGACCTCTGCACTTTCGGAACTCGCCAAGGGTAAAACGCTCGACGAAGCCGTAAAAATCTCCGCCAAAGACATTGATGATTATCTTGGCAACCTCCCAAAACACAAATTCCACTGTTCTGTTCTCGGCCACCAGGCTCTCGCCGACGCCGTCAACAAATACCGCGCACAAAAATAGCCCTCGCGGGCTTGATGTGGTGGATCTTACTGGGCTCGAACCAGTGACCTTACGAATGTGAATCGTACGCTCTAGCCAACTGAGCTAAAGATCCATAGCGAGATTATACCACAATTTAACAGATAATCCGAGCGATGCTCTATAATAAAAACATGAAGTTCACGCTTATCGTCCCGTTCTGCAACAGCAAGCAGCATTTTACCGCCTGTCTCGACTCGCTGCTCAAGCAGACTTATCTTGGAAAACACCGCAAAGACGTCGAAATTATCCTTGTCGACAACAATTCTACTGATGGTACGGCAAAAATCGCCACCGACTGCCAGAAGAATAATAAAGACCTCATGCGTGTCATTAAGTGCAAGCCTTGGGGTGCCGCCGCCGCGCGCAACCGCGGCATCAGGGAAGCGAAGGGCGAATACTACTGGTGTATCGACTCGGATGACTGGATCGAGCCGAATAGTCTCGAGAAAATCGCCGAGGAGCTAAAAAAGCACAAAACTGCCCCGGATTTCCTGACTATCGGCGCCGTTCGCGACTTCGACGAGGGCATGAAGCACCTTGGCCGTGTAGATATCCCCGCCATCGGTAAAGGCCAGAAAAACTGGCAAAAACGCTTCATTATGTACGGCTACGGCCCTTGGGCCTACGTCGCGCGCCGCCAGTTCATCCTCGACAACAACCTCTTTTTCGACGAAGGCATAATCCACGAGGATATGGCACTCATTTCGAGCTTCGTTCTCTATACTGAGGAGATTTATCCTCTCGACGGTACGCTCTACCACTACGTCCAGCACGCCAAATCCGTCCTTCATCGCTCCGAATGGAACCCGCACGCCCTAGATATTTTCCCGGCACTTGAGAAGATTTACGCCCGTTTTGAGGCGAAAAATCTC
This sequence comes from uncultured Candidatus Saccharibacteria bacterium, assembly GCA_946406645.1. Taxonomy (GTDB): domain Bacteria; phylum Patescibacteriota; class Saccharimonadia; order Saccharimonadales; family Saccharimonadaceae; genus UBA2834. The sequence goes on from CAMJLD010000018.1 coordinate 11,088, forward strand.
CCTTACGCCGATGCTCTCGAGTATTTTTTCATCTGGAATCTCCTTATCGATACCGTCCGCAACTTCAAACATTTTCCAGAGGGCAGGGCGCACACCAAGGAAATTCGCCGCATGCTCCGCAAATATTTCCCGCATTGGCGCAAAAATCCGACTCTCCGTTCGAAATCTCTCACTCTCCGCCTCCGCCTCCGCGTCGCCTATTGGCTTGGTAAATAGGCAAAATATGGTATAATAACAGATATGAACTTAGATTTTGATGCTCTCCAGGCAGAGCGACAACAGATTACGGATTTCCTTAGCCAGCCAAATGCTTACGCTGACCCAGATTTTGCTGCCAAAAATCGCCGCCTCCAGGAGCTTGATGAATTAATCGCAACAGGGAAGAAGCGCGACCAGCTCGTTGCCGACATCGCCGAGGCCGACCAGGACCCAGATCTCGCCGAGATGAAGCCTGACCTCGAGGCCGAGCTCGCTGCAACAGAGGCGAAACTCGCTGAAATGCTCATTCCGCGCGACCCAAACGACGACAAACCGGCTATTCTTGAGATTCGTGCCGGTGCCGGCGGCGACGAAGCTAGCCTCTTCGCTGGCGACCTCTATCGCATGTACACTCGCTATGCCGAGACTCACGGTCTCAAGGTGGAACTCCAGTCCGAGTCCGTCAATGACGCTGGCGGCTACAAAGAGGTTATTTTCCGCGTTTCCGGCGACCAACCATACGGCAAGCTAAAGTTCGAAGGTGGCGTCCACCGTGTCCAGCGCATCCCTGTAACAGAGAGCCAGGGCCGCATTCACACTAGTACCGCCACTGTTGCCGTCCTCCCAGAGGCCGAGGAGCATGACCTCGAGATTAACCCCGAGGATCTTCGCATCGATATCTATCGCTCCGGTGGCCACGGCGGCCAGGGCGTCAATACGACCGACTCCGCCGTCCGCATCACCCACCTTCCTACCGGCATTGTGGTTGCTATGCAGGATGAGCGTTCCCAGCAGCAAAACCGCATCAAGGCCATGACCGTTCTCCGTAGCCGCCTCCTCGAGCGCAAAATTGCCGAGGATCGCGCCAACGCCTCCGATGCCCGCAAATCTCTCATCGGAACAGGGGACCGCAGCGAGAAAATCCGCACCTACAACTTCCCGCAGGACCGCATTACCGATCACCGTATCCACTACAACCGTAGCAACATCACCGCCGCTATGAACGGCGATATCGAGGATATCATCGAGGCTCTCCAGGCACACGAGCGCGAATTAAAGTCTGAATAAAAACTACCCCTGTTATCCAGGGGTATTTTAGCGTCCAAATCCACCGGTTTTTGGTGTCGGCCGTGCCGCCGCATCGAATCTCGCTGCGCGCGCCGCCCTCGCGTCTCCACCCCTGGCGGTACGGTTAATTGACCCTAGATTTTGCTGCCTCGTGTCATATTTGCGCAACCCGCCTTTTTCCATCTGATTATTGAATTCCTGGTGCGAAACCCCCTTCTGGGCCACCGCTGCCGCAATCTCTAGCGCGAGAATCGCTCTCTGTTCCTCGATACTGCGCGCCTTCGGCATCATCTTGGTCCCAGCCGCTAGTCGTGCGTTCTTGTACCCCTGTACCAGCTTCCTATTTTGCTCAATTTTGCGCCTTTCAGCAAAGGAAGTACTGTCCGCCGCACCGAAGTTCCCGCTATTGCTTACCTGGGCATAGCCGCTGCTATGCATCACGTCCGCCGCGCTCGTCTTCGAAATACGCTTAATTAGTCTGGTATTTAGGCCCATATCACCCCTTATTATAGCACCATTTCCGCTTATGTATAAAATAAAACATAAGAATTGTAAATTATGCACCAATACTATTGACAAAATTGCAAAAGTTTGATATAATAAGCACAGCTAATTGTGGGAGCGTGACTGTCCTCATAAGAGGCGCAACGTTAACAAGTCAGATCATTGCTGCGCAGAAGCAATTCACGCAGCATTTGAACCATTAACGGGTTCCTAGTCGTCCCCGGTAATGGGTACGGCTAGGAACTACTTTTTAGTTTGTATCCATTAAACCCGAGGGAAATGACGAAGAATTGACGTTGAAGGAGCGTTCTAATGCCGTCATCCCTGAAGTCTTACGCATAAGGAGGAA
>CAMJLD010000019.1 GCA_946406645.1 uncultured Candidatus Saccharibacteria bacterium
GCAATCGTTGAGCACTCTCATGGCGTCTTATCTGACTCGGAGGTCGGTTTCAAGCCCTATGTCAGTAGTATGCGCACCCTGCCGCAGCTTACAGATGAATATCTGCGGAAGTGCGGTTATAAGGGTCAGATTTGGCACTATGCCGTTCATAGCGCATACGAATACAGACATGGTCCTGGACCGATGCCTACTGAGAAAGATCAGAAGTACCGCAAGAAGCTCGGCATTACTCAGGATGAAAACCGTTGGCGCGGTCCGATCCGCGTCGGAGACTTCGATATGCTGCAGTTGCTTCATGCAATTAAGGGCTGCGGCGGCCCGGAGTATTTCGACGGTTTTTGGCTTACCTGCTTTGACAGAATCATGTCAAACCCCAGCAAGGCAAGAGTTCTTGTCCCCAAGTTCGACAGCAAGACCAAGGAGGCGGATAATGAGAATCCTCATATTCGCACTGTTTCGTCTTTTGTCGCTAAGACAAGGTTGTGCTGGAACGTCTGCACCGGATATTATCCTGGCGACGATGTTACTCAGATGTACGATCTTGCTGAGCCTCTGACGACCGAATTACTCGAGAGTGTAACGCCCTATATCTCGAATATTATCTTTCCTGCCGATCCTAGAGAATTCCAGGATAAGGAAGTAATTTTCAATTTTGTTAAGCAAACAATCGAAGAATATACGGGCATCCCGCTTGACGCGGTTTCGTACGGAACGAGTGAAGATCGCAAAATTTGGAGCGAAATACTCCACTAGAAGGGGGCCTTCGGGCCTCCTTTTTCATGCTAAAATTTAAGCATGAAAGGCGAGCATCTCTCCCTAGCTTTTGGCGGCCAAAAACTCTACGATGATTGTAGTTTTAATTTTGAGGCCACTGATAAAGTTGGAATTGTGGGCGTAAATGGCGCCGGCAAATCGACTCTGATTAAGGTGCTACTCGGCTTCGAGCAGCTTGACGAGGGCGAGATTACGCTTCCGAGCATGCGTGTCGCCTATCTTCCTCAGGAAATACGGGTTGATTCCAACCAAGACAACGTCACGGTCTGGGACTATATCGCCGACGGCCGCCCTGTCGATTCTCTACAAGGGCAACTCAACGAGGAATACGAAAAGCTTGCAAAATATCCAGAGAGCCAAGCCATTCTCGAACGCATCAACCGCCTACAAGATTTGATTGATTCCTATGATATTGCGAATTTTGACTACGAACTGATGAAAATCGTTGAGCGCATGGGATTAGCCGATCTAATCGACGCTCCGATGAAGCAGCTTTCTGGTGGACAGAAATCCAAGGTCGCCTTCGCGAAGGTCCTATTCGAGAACGCTGGGCTTTTGATGCTCGATGAGCCAACTAACCACCTCGACGCTTCGACCAAGGAATTTGTCGCAAATTATCTTCGAAATTATAAGGGCATGGTACTGGTGATTTCGCATGACGTGCCATTCCTAGACACCGTCACGAATAAGACGCTTTTTCTCAATAAGACTACACACAAAATGCACACTTATCATGGCAATTACACCGCCTTCCGCCGCCAATATGCCGCCGAGATGGCCGAGCAAGATAAGCGAGTAACCGAGCAAGAACGTGAGATTCGTAGACTACGAGAATTCGTGGAGCGCGCTCGCAATGCCAAGCGCAGCAACACAGCTCTCATCAAGCAGGGGCATGTCCGCGAAAAAGTTCTCGATAAGCGCCTCGCCGAGCTTGAAACTCGCGAGCAAGAATACAAGAAGGTTGAAATTAGTGTTTCGCCATCCAAGCAATCCGGCAAGACTCCACTCGAGCTTCAGAACGTTAGCTTCTCTTATCCTGGCGCCGATCCAATGTACGATAAGCTCTCGTTCCAGCTGACGCGCGGCGAGAAATTCCTAATCGTTGGCGAGAACGGCATCGGTAAGTCTACCCTGCTGAAGCTTATCGTCGGCCAGTTATATCCGCACGAGGGCTCAATTATATTTAGCCAGAACACTACGCTCGCTTACTATGCGCAGGAGCTCGAGATTCTCGACGTACATCGAACGGTACTTGAGAATGTTCGCAACTATGACTTTACCGACACTGATATGCGCGGAATCCTCTCAAATTTCCTCTTTACGGGCGACGACGTCAATAAACCGGTCTCCGTGCTATCGCCAGGCGAGAAGGCACGCGTCGCACTCTGCAAGATTCTTTCCGAGCGCGCAAACCTGATAGTGCTAGATGAGCCCACGAATCATTTCGATCCCGAGACCCAGAAAATTATCGGCGAAAACTTCCGGGATTACGACGGCACACTTATCATGGTGAGCCACAGCCCGTCTTTCGTGGAGCAGATCGGTATCACGCGCATGCTGATTCTTCCTTCGCATGAGCCAGGCAAGCCTCTAGTGCCGGTTATTAAGAACTACTCCAGAGAGCTACTCGAATACTACTACTATCTCAATTCCGACTTAGTATAGTCCTTGACTTATGAAGACGCTTGTGGTATAATATTGACATTACGTCTGTTTAGACGTTTTGTTGTTTTACAGAAGCATTATGCTTTTAGGCCGGGTCGCTTCACGCAGCGACGAATATATACGGAGGTATTTAAATGCTAACCGCAAAAATGTTAGTCCCCTGGGAGGTTAACCGTCATCTGGACATCGACTTTTGGACTTTCAGCAAGGTCGCCTTCATGGGTAAGGAAAATCTACAGTACATACTTGATTACTGGCTGTCGTACAATTGGGTAGTTCATCCATTTGGTCCAAAGATGTTAGAGTATAGGGCAATACTCGTGATCTTATTTATTTTTTTAGAGACCGCTAAATCAAAACCTATACTCCCCTACCTTAGAACGCCCGATCATTTCAAGAAGGGATCAAAAGTAATTCGACTCGTTCATAAGGGTTGTCATTATGGTCCCGCCGAATTCGAAGTATTAGATGTTCGTAAGGGTTTTTGTGATCATGAGTTTTGTGGAATGCAATTTTACGATGTCTATCTAGGCAAGGATTCCCAGGATTATGATAAATACAACCACGAAGATCACACGCACGAGAATCTATTTCTGCCTGAGGAGTGGAAATACCTAAAGGCTCATCCTATATATGCCCGGTTCTGGATGCGTTCGTGCCGAGATAACTATGAGCGACGCGTACTCGCGGACGCCCTGAATCTCAACGTAAGCTAATGCTTCTTAATTTAGCCCCTCGCTTGTCGCGGGGCTATTTTTATGCTTTAATTAGTTATACATTTTTGGCAAATCTAGCCCGTAGAGAAAAGGAGGTTGGTCGAGGCTAGCGGCCATGCACATTATGAGTAGAGTAAGTAAAGCTAAAAGGCTACAGCTCCAGAGAGAGCGCAGAAAGGAATATCTCGATGACGACACTAATTACACTGGAGAGTGCATCCTTTGGTTCGTCACTTGCATGGGTGGCCATTTAGCGGTGGCCGCTGTCGTTGGACTGATATGCCAATCCTTGGAATACGCGACAAACGCATGCTGCTTCGTAATGCTCCTATCGGCATTATTCGCTATTATCCCAGGGCCCGTATCTAAATTTCTTAGCAACCCAGGCTATAGCAGCGATGAAGATCGAGCCCTGAAGCTGCGGGCGAGAATGATTATGTGTTTGCTGTCAATTTTGTCGGCGATTGCATCTATCGCGCTACTTATCGTCTTAAGCCTGACGACGGAAGAATGCCGCTGCAATATCGTAATAACCGTTCTTCATCTGTTCTTCTTGTGTGTCTTCCTAATATGCTTTTGGGCGCTTATTAAGCTTCTCAAAAGGTCTATTAGCCCGAACTCTTACGTTCGCGGCTTCGATTATCCCTGGCAATAGCCGGGGATTTTTGTTGGCTTTCTTGACTTTTAGTCGTGGGTATGCTATAATATCTATATTGTACCTTAGAAGAAAGTGAGTGTGGCCAAGATGGAAAGATTTCTTTTTATCGTCGATGAAAGGTTGCCTTTAGAATTAGTTGCTGAAGTTTTGAGACTGCGCGACGATGTCTATGAGATTTATCGGAGACCGGTCGAGTTCGCGAATTTATTAACAAAACTTCCCGTAAAAGGTAGTGATTTCACTAAAAAAGGAGAGATCATTCGCACGACAGAATATGGCGTTCAGAGAAATGCCAAGCAGATACTTAAGGCAGCCGAAGAGCTGCTCGGTGTCAATAATCAGCATATCGTTTTCATAACGGTAGACGATATTACTTGCGAATGTAAGGAACGAGAGAGTGGTTATCTGAACTTCTGTTTTGGCCTAGCGTCCGAGGGCAACAACGCTATCGTTAGCGTGGCGCGATTCAGAGATTTACCGATTTACGAGCAAAAAGACATGCTTTCTGGCATGATTATGCACGAAATCGGTCATATATTCGGAGTCGCTATGAATCCCAAGCGTAGGAAGACAGAATATAATCGTGGCAGGCATTGCACATGCGACCGCTGCGTAATGCAGCAAGGAAATACCTTAGAAAAGATGCGATTAAATCTGCTCGGAGCGGCCAACAATCCGAAGAGCTATCGCAACCCTTGCCGAAAGTATTATTGCAGGCTCTGCGCAAGAGATATCAAGAAAACACTCAATCATTAGAATAGGCGCTACTAGTTAGCGTCTATTTTTATGCCGCCTATCCTTGACTTTCGGGGCCGGTTGTGGTATAATATAAGGATACACGTAACCTAAAGTTCGTACATTAAAAAGTGAGGTGAACATTATGAAAGCAAATGAAGAGATTTTCTTATTTTTTGACGAGAGACTGAAGAAAAACCTGATGGATGTTGCCGAGGAAACAGCATTCAGCGCCGGTATTATTTTTAATAATACCCCTGCATTAGTCGCTTTATCTGACCCGATCCCGGGGATGAAAGGAAGCGATTTTACGAAAGCCGGGAGAATCGTATCGACGAGCTCTACGTACGGCACACAGAGAGACGCAAGCCAGATAATCGACGAAATCCATAAGCGCTTAAAGCAAACAGGCCGTCGCATAATTTTTATTACTGTCGACGATTTAACCTGCACGAGTAACGGCAAATACTTAAATTTCTGCTTCGGACTTGCAAGAGGCTACTCAACCGTCCTTAGTATGGTGAGGTTCGACTCATTGTCTGACAAGGAGCAAGAAATAGTTCTGTCCGGCTTGATTATGCACGAGCTGGGGCATCTGTATGGACTCGCAGCTGATAGCAACCGTAAAAAAACCGTATTCAATATCGGGATGCACTGTACAGACAAGTACTGCGTAATGCAGCAAGGGCTTACAATGGGAGAAATCAGGAAGAATTTCTCGCGCGTGAATGAACACAGAGGGCATGCTGATGACGTAAAACTCAAATACTACTGCCCCTTGTGCATGCAGGACGCGAATAAGTATTTCGCGCCAAAGAAGAGAAATAATTTCGGTTCAAGCCGACCGCTTCCGCCCAGAAGAGAAGCTGGTTAATGTTCAAACCACTAAAGGCACCTCCGGGTGCCTTTTTATGCAACAAAAAAAGATCCCTTGCGGGTCTTTTTCAATCTCATACATGGCTGGGGATGAGGGATTCGAACCCCCGAATGGTGGGACCAGAACCCACTGCCTTACCACTTGGCGAATCCCCAACGGTCGAATTCGATTATAGCACGAGCTGAAAAATAATGCAATTCGTTGTATAATGTGGGCATTCTAAATGATGCTCTTTGAAAGGGGGTGGGTAGATTGAGAAAGAAGATCTCGATCGAAGAAATCAGTAAAAAAGGTCCAAGCCAAATTATTGATGATATCAGCAATACCCGCTATTCCCTTTTGAGGAGTTTGGGTTGTTGGCAGTTAAATATCATCTTCTTTTGGGTTCGCATTGCATGTCGTTTCTTCCTAGGCATAGCCGAAATTCGCGCTAAGTCCAAGAGGTACCATGGTTTGAAGCGCGCGATTGCCTTGAGAAATTCTCTCGGCACGATTTTCGCCAGAGGCGCACCGTTTCTTATCGATAATCCTGACGCATTCCCTATTCTCGAGAAGCGCGAAGAGCGCGAATATCTCGATTGCGGACTCGTCATAGGCTTCAATCATCCGTCACTCGGCGAAGTCATTCGCTTAATGGCAATCTGCATGATTAATTACGATACGAAGCGCTATTTGTTCCCGGTGAATGTCGTCTGGTTTGAAGCGCTTGCGCCAGTCATCGACCGCTTGTCCGCGTATGGTTTCACGCTGATGCCTGTCATTACGCCATCGGCGAAGGAAACTATCGAGAGGCATTGTCGCTACAAAGAAGCGCTAGATATTATCGATACCCTCGCTTCAGGCTTTAGTCGTGCTTACATTGACCGCTCAGCGGAGTTTATTCGCGACAAGCAAATCGTACTCGTTGCGCCTAGCGCACGCCGTAAGCTCCATATTTTCAGCGCCAAGAGCTTACGCGATGGCAATCAACCTATCGAGCCACAGACGATGACACTTTTGGCGAGAAGTCTTGGAGTTAAGCGCATCAATTACGCAATCCTTCCGCTCGCGGTTATTCCGCCTAAGAGTTGCTCTAGGGGGCTGAACCTCCTGAAGTGCTATCAGTTTTCACCCTGTAAAATCATGATGGCCAATGAGGTAAATCCGATATGCAAGGAGCGAGAAGCGCATTGCGAAGGCCGCCGCTTTGAGCGATATTTCCTCGAGGAAATCGCTCAGATGCTCGAGCGCTATAGCGCCTATGACATGCTTTATGGACCGGACTGAGAAATAGGTCGCAAATTGATTTTGCGGCCTTTTTCATGCTACAATAAACATAAGAATTAACCAAGGAAAAGGGTGGATAACTATCAGCCATTAGACAGCGTTGAGGACGTCGAGGAGTTTTACTCGGCAATTGAACGCGACAAATTAACCCACAAGCTCTCGCCTGAGCGCCCTTATTGTTATTGGACAATTGAGACTTATGATAAGCGCAATGGCATCCGCGGTGGTGGTGGTCTTGGCGTGCTCGCGGCAGATATGCGCCGTGTGGCCGAGCAGCTTTCCGTCCCATTCGTGCTCGTGACGCCATTTTACCCTTGGGAATCGCATCAAAAGATGCAAGACATGAAGCAGACCGATTTTCATACCGAACAGCATTACGAGGATTATGGTTTCAATTTCGTTGATAATATTCATATTAAGACCGAGACGACTGCGGTTGAACTCAGCGTGATCGAGAAAAAGCTCGGTTCGACCCGTTTCTTATGCGTAACTGAGCCGAATTTTGGCGAGCTCTACTCTGGCGAATCAGGCTCCGACCATCGCCTTTATCAGGAGGTAGCACTAGGCTTCGGAGGCTATCAGGCATTGAAGCTTGTCGGTCTTAGGCCGGCAGTTATTCAGCTTAATGAAGTTGCAACTTTCTTCGCCGCCGTTGCTCGCCTCGACGAGCTCGTGAGCTCTGGCATGGATTTTTATGAGGCTGTCGTTTACACGCGCAAGCACACGCTCTACACGAACCACACGCTCGTTCAGGCAGCTGAGGCGCGCTTTAATTATCGTCAGTTCGAGCAATATGTCTTCCCGAATATTAAGAGCGTGGCCGTGAAGCGTTGGCTTTCCGATAAGTTCACAAATGGTAGCATCCAGCTTTCGACACCAACTGTCGAGATTGCAGAGCTTCGTTCCGGTGTCAGCAAGCTGCATGCCCGCGTTGCGAATTACCACGATATTAATGGCGCAAAGATTAAGTTCAAGAGCGTCACAAATGGTATTCATATGCGCACTTGGGTGCTTCCTGAAATTATGGATTACTACTACGAACACGAAATTCTCGATAAGTTCGATTTGCCACCGGCAGAAACGCTTTCCGAGAAGGTCGAGGTTATGAGCGCCGAAGATATTCGCCACTTAAAGCTCGCCGGCCGCCGTAAGCTTAACGAGATTCTCTCGCATCGCACCGATCAGTATGGCAATTCGATTCAGATTCCAGAAGATGCAATGCTATTCGATTTCAAGCGTCGTTTCGTCGATTACAAACGCCCATGGTTACCGTTCGATAACCCGCACAAGCTCGCGGAGATTCTCGAGAAGTACAATGCTCACTATATTCTCGCCGGCCGCGTCCATCTTGGCGACAAGCGCATGTTCGAGAAGTTGATGGGTGTATTGCGTACGATCGACAACAACCCAATTCTCAAGGAACGCGTGCATTATCTACCAGATTACGACGAGGAGCTAGGCCTTGGTCTCAGCCTTGGCGCGAACAGCTCCATTAATACACCGATTGTCGGCCTCGAAGCCTGCGGTACGAGCTGGATGAAAGACATCGCTAACCTCGGTATTTTGATTTCTACCCACGATGGCGGCGTTGCAGATATGCCTTCGGATAATTACCTCACAATTTCTGGCCGCAACGAAGGCGAGGAATGCGCCGAGCTTTATCGCCAGATGGAAGTTGCCGCCCAGGCCTGGCAGAATGATTTCGATCTCGAATACTGGATCCACAAAGAACTCGTAGCCTATCTCGACATTATTTCTGGCTCGAGAATGATGAAAGATTATTTGAATTATCTCTTTTAGTGTGCTATACTCTTGACAGAGTCCGGTAAGGACTATTTTTAATGGAGTAAATATGGCAACGAAAGTCACCAGAATCAAGGCACGCGACGACGCCCCAAAGGCAAAGTCAGACGAGCCTGAGGAAATTACTCGCAAGGTTAGCGTCAAGGCTAAGAACAGCGAGAGCAAGAAATCCAAAGCCGAAACAAAAACCAAGGTCAAAGCTCAGAAAAAAGCTGAGAAAGCGGCCGAGAAAAAAGACCAGAAAGTCGGTTATTTCCGTGGCGCCGTCCGCGAACTTCGCCAGGTACGCTGGCCGAATCGCAAGGAAACCTGGAAGATGACTCTTTCGGTTATCGTATATGTCGTTATCCTCGCAGTCATTATTATGCTGCTCGATGCGCTTCTACAGTTTATTTTCACTAAGATCCTAGGAGGAAACTAATTTATGGCAGTTAACCGCTATGATGGTACTCGTGCATGGTATGCAGTCAGTACCTACTCCGGCTACGAAGACAAGGTAGCCGATTCCATCCGTCAGCGTCTCGATGGCGTAGATTTCGCCGACAAGATCTTTGACGTCATGGTTCCAAAAGAAAAGCAAATCGATATCAAGAACGGCAAGCGCCGCATCGTCGAAAAGAAGATTTTCCAGGGCTACGTGCTCGTCGAGATGAAGCTCTCCGATGCTACTTGGTATATTATTCGTAACACACCAGGCGTTACTGGCTTCGTCGGTACTGGCACCCAGCCAACCCCAGTTTCCAAGAAGGAAATCGAGAAGATTAAGAAGCGCATGGGCGTCGACGACCCGAAGTTCACCGTCAACTACTCCGCGGGCGAGGTCGTCTCTGTTACCGATGGTCCATTCAAGGGCTTCGAAGGTACGATTTCCGAGATTGACTCTAACAAGGGCAAGCTCAAGGTTCTCGTTTCTATGTTTGGTCGCGAAACCGCCGTCGAGCTCGATGCTCTTCAGGTTAAGAAGATTGACGATTAATCATTAACAGGTGTTGCCGGCCCCTGTGGCTAGCCTCATCCCTTAAGCGAATATCTTCGTAATATCGAACAATATAGTCATTAACGACGTCGACAATTAGCCGACGTCGTTTTTGTTGGCCATCGATTCCATATCCTTTTAACACACTATACATATACGTCATGTTTGACGAGCTGATGTCTTTTGTATCTATAAATTGAGGAATATCATCTCTGCCATCAATATATCTATTTCTGAACGATTCTTCGCGCATTTTCTTAATGCGACCGGCAATCTGCTCATAGTCCGGAAAGTCTTTAGCGCTGAACTGCTTCATTATCTCCGCTGTAGCCTCGAGATTGTATATCTCTATTTTTCTCCTTACGAGCCGTTTCCCTTCTTTATTATTTATAAATATCAGGTTCTTTGTTGTGCTATTTAGATTAGACATCATATAGGCCCGCCGAATCCTATTTGACACTTTGGCTGGCGCCGAAATCGTTAGTCATTCTAGCGATCGTTTTGTAAACCAAATCTCTGTTGTTTTATAATTATATATTTTCATGTACGCGATTATAGTTTAATTCAATTGCCGCTCAAGCATATGCTCGATAAACTCTCTGTTACGCATATTGGTTTCTAGGAGCACGAAAAGTTGAACTTTTCGAAAAGTTCAACTTTATTCGCCGCCAAAATGTTCTTTGTGGTGCGAGAGACCAAACCGCGCCCGCTTGACCTGAGGCGCATTCTGTGGTATAATATAGCTATATAGTGTTCCTATATAATATTCTACCTATAGGGAGGTTCTTTATGAAAATAGTTGTTCACAAATTGACATTAGACGATCCAGATAACCCGATTGCAAAGGGCTTATCAGCGGATATCATCAAGTCCGTTACTGAAGCATGCGAAAGAAGTCTATGCCCCACTGGGTGGCATGGCAGCGAGCTAATTGCTCGAATTACCCATGGCGGCAATTCCGTGATGCCTACCGGCTTCGTAATAGACCTTTCTTCGTATGGAGTAGATGATGACGCTGGCCGCGATTGGTATTTCCGCAGATTCGAGGAGGCCGAGTATAACAATGAGCTCTTCAAGAGTAAAGCAATTGCCCCTTCGTATTTAAAGTACGGTGGCGGTGTGCGCGAAATACATCAACCCATTTTCGTCCAAGGCCGCTACCAACATGGCGTAACGGACACCGACGATAAATGGGATAGCGAATTTCTCAATGGCTTCCTAATGAGCGAAGACCAGATTCGCAGAGAATCCGAATATGCCATCGCTGTTATCTGTTCAGCTATCCGCGACGCGTGCGACTGAGTTCTTGCCCTCTACATATGTAGGGGGCTTTATTTTTGCCTTGAAAATTGTTATGTTTGACCACGGATTTAAGAGGTGATATAACATAGGCAGATTGACGTGCTCATAGTTCTTTAGAAAGAAGGTGATAAGATGGCAAAGAACTTTTTGGACAAAGCGAAAGAATTGTTTGGAGGAGACCAAAAACTGCATTTTGAGCCGAAGGATAATATCTCAAGAGATTGTCCTTCAGATTACAGGCAAACCATTACTTCCGTAGCAAAAGACATTAGGAGCTTTCTGGGGACTTATCTCGACGAACCGAACAATGGACTTACTAGTGAGGAGCTTTCTGTTTATGTCAAAATCTCTGGCGATAACAAGACTCTTTATAGCTTGACGGTGCTCAGAAAACGCCAGAATATGTCTACCGACAACACGGTTTACAAGAATAGCATTTTCCAGACGCTCGGGAGAGGCAAAAACAGCTTTTCCTTCAAGATAAGTGTAGCTATTTTTATAAAAAACCGGAACAAGCGCGGGATCGACCGCGCGGCAGATCTTTACAGAAAACTCGAAAATTTTCTCGAGGTCAAGCACAAATGGTAGTCAATCTTATCCGCTAACCCACCTTTGTTTGAAGGTGGGTTTTTCTTATCCTTGCAAAAATCGCCAAAATTAGGTATAATTAACCCCGTTACGCACGATTATTAATCGTAATCGCCGGCGAAGCGCTTCAAAAGCCGGCAAAGGAAAATTTAACAAATGGCAAAACAGGTTATTGGCAACTTGAAGTTGCGCATCCCTGGTGGCAAAGCGACGGCTGGGCCTCCAGTAGGTAGCACCCTCGGTCAGTGGGGTCTTAATATGATGGATTTCATTAACCCATTTAATGAAGCCACCAAGGAATACATGGGCAAGAACGTGATTGTTCACATCGCTGTCTATGATGACCGCACTTTCGACTGGAAATGCCTCGGTCAGCCCGTCGATGACTTGATTCGCGAAAAGATCAAGCTCGAAAAAGGCAGCGGCCGTCCAAACACTGAGAAGGTTGGTAAGATTACCATGGCTCAGATCAAGGAAATCGCCGCAGTCAAGAAAGATCAGCTTAACGCTATCGACGAAGCTGGCGCTTGCAAGATTATTGCTGGCACCGCACGCTCGATGGGCGTCGAAGTTGTCGAGTAAGACACCACAATTAACACCCCTGGACAACAGGGGTGTTTTTTGTTATAATATGACAATCTAGTTTGTCTACGAAAGGGGGCGTTTTGCATGATGAATAGACTGATTAGAGCTCTTTTAGCTATGAAGGATAGGCTGATTGGAGCCGCTTTCATCGCGGCCGTTCTAATCCCAACTTACTTCTTTATACCAGGAGATTACTTCCAGCAAGTATTTTACTTCTGCATGGCATGGAGCATCGGCGAAATATTATCAACGATGATGCTTCGACCGTTTGCAGGAAGGATGCGCACAGCTGGGACGCTACAGATTGCGGCGCTCTATCTTGCCTTAATATTCTGTATTTTTCTCAGGAAACAAGAAATCGCATTTGTCGTAATCGCCTCCTTTTTATCCGATACGGGGGCATTTGCATTCGGCAAATTGATTGGCAAGCACAAGGCTACCCTAGTCTCAAAAATCTCACCGAATAAAACCATAGAAGGCTGCATAGGAGGAGTATTATTCCCCCTCTTAGCTCTTCCGATTGGTTGGCTTATTGGCATCCATTTCGAGGTTACAATCGCCCTGATAATATATCTGTTACTAAGTGGGCTGATTGCAGAGATTGGAGATTTGCTTGGTAGCGCCACGAAGCGCGAACTTGGGATGAAAGACTCCGGCGAAGTATTATGGAATGTTCCCGTCGCAAAGTGGATAGAGTATCCACTGAAAGGAATGGGAGGATACCTGGATAGAGTTGATTCTATCAGCCTCGGTATTGTGTTATTCACAATTATCGTGCCCCGTCAATAAGACGGGGCTTTTTGTTGACAACAGAGGTAGATTTTGGTATACTAGAACAAGTTAAAATTTAAGGTCGGGAGGCGATGAGCCGTTTGTACCGCGAAAGGAATTTCATGGCAACTAAGAAAGATGCCGAAAAACTTGAGACTCCAGAGGTCGAGACCCCTGTAGCCGAAGAAGCTCCAGTCGAAACTGAAGCCCCAGCAGAAGACGAAAAATTCGCAAAAGCTGGTAAGAAATCTAAGAAGCACGTAGAGGAAGTCA
>CAMJLD010000020.1 GCA_946406645.1 uncultured Candidatus Saccharibacteria bacterium
GATACTCGCTACGAGATTAGCCAAGACCCACTAAACCTCCTTGCGGTTGACGGTCCGGCCAACCAGGAAAAATCCGACCAGGCCGCCGACACTTGGCTGCCGAGCAACGAAGCGTTCCGCTGCCAGTATGTTGCGCGCCAAATCTCCGTGAAATATAAATATAAACTCTGGGTCACGCCGGCCGAAAAACTCGCCATGCAAAAAGTCCTCGCCGACTGCCCAGACGAGCCTACTCGAGGGTTAGAATAATCAAGAAGGAGCATAGGAATGAATAACAACTTCGAAAAACATAATGGAGACTCGCTAGATTCGCTTGGCCATCCTAAGTGGGGAGAAGACGCTACTGACCAGATGATAGAATCTTTTGAGAAGAACTACGAAGAGATAAAGAAAGTCTGCGGACCGTATATTGAACAATTTGGAAAGAGGGACAAGAGCGACATTATTTCAATCTTAAACAATCACGGGGCCTGGCTCTCTAGTGCTCGCTTAATGACACATTTAGAGCATGTCCTGGATGTAGATATTTGGGAAAATAAACGAATAAATCGGGATGAATTTGCTAAAAAATATGGCTCGGATTGCGAGGGAGTTAGTAAAGCAATGCGCGGATATATATACATTCCGATGAACGAGGAAGAAGCGGACAGTAGGGACGGGAATGTCGCGCTAGATGTTTATGAATCTGTTGCTCACGAGATGTTTCATGTGTATCAGGGAAAAGTGAGTCGGGAAGGCGGCGAGCATGCGGACATCTATCGTGCGGAATATGACGACTACAGATCGCCTTTGAATGGTGATAGCCTTGATGAATATGCAACCCAAATGGTTGAACAGGAGGCGCATTACTTTGGCTGGGCGATAAGAAAAGTTATGCTTGGAGAGCTATTAAAGGCAAGAGAGTCTAATCAATGGACAGGGAATCAGTAACCATATAATTGTCACCGCTCACAGCAATTGCCGCAAGCCGTGCGGATCTATTTTGGAACTTCTTTAGATACAATTCTGCCGCGAAGCGCATTTGCTCTTGTTTCTTTGGTGCGATCGCATCAAGTCCGCCACCCATACGGCGATACTTTACTTCCACGAAATAGAACACGTCGTCTTTTTCGGACACGATATCAATCTCGCACCATTTTGTCTTCCAGTTGCGGGCGAGGATTTTATGGCCGAGGCCTTCGAGATACTTCGCGGCCGCATCTTCGCCTTTATGGCCAGCCTCGACATTATGTGCTAGTTCGGCGACCGGGCGGAAGCTTTTACGATGCTCTTCGCAGGGGCCGAGCTCTTCGAGCGCTGCACGGTGCAGAGCGGTGCCGTAGCCGACATGTTTTTCGAAGCCATAGCCAGGGAAACGTTCGGCTAATTCGACCATATAATTATCGCGTGCGACTTTTGCAATAATCGATGCGGCGGAAACTTCTGGCACGAGAGCATCGGCTTTCGGCAAAACGGAAACAAATTTGCCGAGTGGGGTATCGCTCAGGAAATTTACGGTACCATCAATAATGATTTCGTTAAACTCTGGCTTCTGAGCCTGCACGGCTTTTACGGCTTCGCGGCAGGCTTTGCGTAGAGCTGCGGAAAGTCCGAGCTCGTCGAGTTCGGCTGCGGAAACCCAGCCTAGCCCACAATAGGCCTTCTCGTGAATCTCGGCCGCAAGCTTTTCGCGACGCTTCGCGGTCAATTTCTTGCTGTCATTCAAACCTTTAATGGGCTCGCGCAAAACACACGCGCCCACAACAAGAGGCCCCGCCCAGGGGCCTCTGCCAACTTCATCTATTCCTAGTAGCTTTTTCAAGCTTAAGCTTCCGTTTTCTCTTCGGCTGGAGCCTCAGTCTCAGCTGGAGCTTCGACTGGTGCTTCTTCCTCAGCTGGGAGTTCGTTCACTGCATGGCGATCGAAATCCTTCTGAGAGAGGCGAGCGGACTTACCAGAACGCTCACGGAGGAAGCGGAGATTGTTGCGGCGAACCTTGCCACGGCGGACAATTTCAACCTTTTCGACTAGTGGGCTGTGCATGAGGAAGCTCTTCTCGACACCGACACCGCTCGTGACCTTGCGGACAACGATACGCTCAGTATGGGAAGCCTTGCGATCAACACGGATAACAGTACCTTCAAAAATCTGAATGCGGAACTTGTCACCTTCCTTAATTTTTTGCGACACACGCACCGTGTCGCCAGAACGCACGTCAATCACGGCCTTCTTTTTCTGTGCATCACCCACTTTTTTCAATAGTTCAAACGACATATATTTACCTTTAATATTAAAAACTTTCCTCATTTTATCACATTTTTTACTGTTTGAAAAGGGTTTTATAGGTATAATATAGATATGATCGCTCATATTAAAGGCATTTTGACCGAAAAATTCGACAACTCTGTAATTATTGACGTAAATGGCGTCGGATACGAGGTAGCACTGAGTGCTATTGACTACGACCAGCTTAGCCTGGATGATGAGGTAAAACTCTATACTTATCACCTTGTGCGCGAGCAATCCGAGGAGCTCTTTGGCTTCACGAGTCTCGCCGCTAAGAAACTATTTGAACTTCTTATTTCCGTTCAGGGCGTTGGCCCGAAGGCCGGCATGGCAATCTTAAGCCTCGCACCAGCCGAGGAGGTCCGTAACGCTATTGCGAACGCCGATTCTGCCTATATTTCTAAGGCTAGCGGCGTCGGCAAAAAGTCTGCCGAGCGTGTCATTGTTGATCTTCGCGATAAGGTTGGCCTTCCTACTTATTATGGCCGCAAGAGCGAACCGCAAACCGCTAAGCCGGCAGAGAATGACGAAGCGCTTGATGCGCTCATGGCGCTCGGCCTCAATCTCGCTGATGCAACCAAGGCTCTTGAGGGCGTTGACCCATCTCTCAGCGTCGAAGAGCGCATCCGTGCCGCTCTTAGGAACCGCTAGACATGGATAAGCAGGCGTTTCTAGCTAAGCTTGACTCACTAAATTTAGACAAGAATCGTTATTGTATTATCGCCGGCGGCTCGTTGTTGCTTCGCGGTCTCAAAAAGACGACCGCCGACATCGACATTAAAGTCCGGCCAGACTATTTTGAGGAATTGAAAACGAAATTCATTTTCAAAAAGTCGCCAAAATATCCATATCTATATGAGCTTTCCGACGATATTGAAGTCTCGGTTTTCGACTATGAGCAAGAAGATGTAGATATAGTCGATGGCTACCCGGCTGAGCCGCTAGAACAATTTTTGGCCTGGATGCTGAAAAATAATCGCCCGAAAGATAAAGAAAAAATCGAAATTATTAAGAACTATCTTAAGTCCAATGGCCATTAAAGTTTATGCTTGAATGGCCAAAAATCCTTTGCTACAATAATATACGTTGCTCTGGGAACGTGTGTTGTCCAACATGTTTGGGGAAATAGTCGTAAAGAGCGATGGCTCTGCTAGTTTTATGGGAAACTAATAAAAGAAGCGGGGCAAAATTACTAAGCAGGAGAAACCATGAAAAAGCGTAACCGCAAGGGGACGCTCCAAGTGGATGTACTTCATTGGAATGAGTTCATTGAAGTATAAAAATATCTGCCCTAAGGCAGATATTTTTTATTGCTATTTATTCTTCGCTTGTCTTCGGGCCGGTTTCAATTCCGTTGGCCTTGAGCTCTTTGTTGATCAGCTCTTCGATGACATCCTGGATTGGTCTGTCATCGTTCATATTAGCTAGAGTGCCGTTTACGTAGATGGAGGGCGTAGCATCGACTTTGTCGTTGTTCTTGCCAAGGTTTCTATCGAAATCAATCTTCTTTTGGATGTCAGTACTACTGAGTTCGCTAATAAAGCTATCGCGATTACCTTTGCCGTTAGTTATGTCATCGAAGTATTCTGCAAAAGTATTTGTGCGCTTCTGCGTATCGACGATTTCTTCCCACTCGCTCTGGTTATCGTAGAGCATCTCGAGCATTTCCCAGAAATAGCCTTGCTTGCCGGCCGATTCGGCGGCGGCGCTAGCAGCGCGTGCGTTCTGGTGGTAGCTGAGAGGGTAGTGGCGGAAGATGAAAGCTACGCGGTCGCCGTACTCTGCATAGAGCTCATGCATCTTCGGCATAATCGAGCCACAACCTGGACACTGAGGGTCAGCATACTCGATTACGACAACTTTCGAGTCTTCTTTTCCGCGAACGTGATCAGCAATATTGCCGTTGTCATCGCTCGCCTCAATAATTAAGCGCGAATCGTACTTTGAATAATCGGTCTTATCTCTGGAGCTCAATGACGCAAAGGCAATAAGTCCGCCAAAGGCCGCCAAGATAATAATAATTGCTGCAACTGTAACTTTATTCATAAGGATAGTTTAGCACAGATGGTATAATACCATCATGAAAATTCTGGCCGTATCGGGTGGCATTGACTCTGTCGTTATGTTGCATTTACTCCGAGACGACCCGGAGGTAATTGTTGCGCATTTTGATCACGGTATTCGTCCGAATTCGAAAGACGACTGCGCCTTCGTTGAACGATTGGCAAAACAATACAACAAGCCATTCTGCCATGAGCGCCAAGAACTCGGCGAGAATTGCAGCGAAGCGACCGCGCGTGAGAAGCGTTACGAATTCCTAAACCGCATCGCGAAAGAGCATAACGGCAAAATCTATGTTGCACACCACGCTGACGATATTCTAGAATCTATCGCAATTAATATTTTACGTGGCACCGGTTGGCGCGGTCTCGCCCCGATGGCTAACCAAAACATCGAGCGTCCGCTCATCAACTGGCCGAAGTCGCAAATTTATCGTTATGCCACGGAACATAACCTCAGTTTTCGCCAAGACCAAAGCAATACCGATGGTGATTATCTCAGAAACCGCGTACGCGAACGTCTCCGTTTTGCGAGTCGCGAGCAAAAGGCTGAGCTGCTTGAACTCTATAAAAAGCAGTGCAATTTGAAAATGGAAATCAATTTCATTTTAGATAGTTTGTCTGACAAAAACCGTTACCCGCGTGAGCTCGCTAAACTAGACATCGCGACTGAACTCATTCGTAACATTCTCGCAAACCAGGAAATTAGGCTTACGCGCCCGCAGCTCGACAATTGTAAAAAAGCAATTCTAGAGTACGCCCCGGGCAAGCGCTTCAGTCTCGATCGCGACCATTTTCTCTGTATTGAGCGCTACTCCTTCCTTGTGGAAAACACCTAAGAATGCTAGAATAAAACTGCATGAAAATGCGTTATGCAAAGTGGAAATTATCCCTGTTAGCTGTGGGCATTTTGTCTTTTATTAGTATTTTTGTGGCTTCTGGAATCCTGAACGCTGTGAACGCCTCCGCCGAAGGCGATGAGCCGCACATCATCTCAATATATGATGGCGATTCTAGTGTCAATGTGAAGAGCGATGCGACGACCGTACGCGAAGCATTGCTCCGCGCGAAGATTGAATTAAATCCAGGTGATAAAATCGAACCATCTCTCGACGAAGAGATTAATTCAAAGAACTTCAATATTAATATTTATCGCGGCCGCGATGCGCTCGTGCTCGATGGCGAGAAAAAGATTTATGTTCGCACGGCGTCGTCTACGCCAAGCGACGTTGCGCTCGACAGTGGCGTCGAATTACTCGAGGCAGATATTGTGAAGGTTGTTCCATTCAATAACTTGCTCGAAACTGGCACGACCGTAGCCTACAAAGTTGTCCGCGCGAAGACCATCCATCTAAACTTCTATGGCAAGCAAATCGAAAAGCGCACTCAGGCCGAAACAATTGCCGACTTCTTAGTCGAGCAAAATATCGACAGCAACACTGACAAAACATGGGTTTCTTTGCCGCACGACACGAAGATCGCCGACGGCATGAGCTTTGCTATTCAGCCGCAGGGCAAGCAGACTATTACGATTGATGAAGATATTCCGTTCAAAGAAACGACTACTTACGACTACGAGCTAGACTATGGAAAACGCGAAATCGTTAAGCCTGGTAAGCTTGGCCAAAAAACTGTGACTTATGAAGTCGAGATGCATGACGGCATCGAGGTCTCGCGCCAGACTATTTCCGAGATTATTGTTAAGAATGCCGAAACTCAAGAGGTTAAAGTCGGCATGAAAGTCTACCTGCCGACCGGCTCGCACGAGGACTGGATGGCTGCTGTAGGTATCGCGCCGAGCGACTATGGCTACGTGAATTATATTATTACGCACGAATCGCACTGGAACCCGCTCGCGAAGAATCGTAGCTCCGGTGCAACTGGTCTTTGTCAGGCACTTCCAGGCAAGAAGATGGCATCCGCTGGCGCCGACTGGGAGACGAACCCGATCACGCAGCTTCGTTGGTGTAACGGCTACGCTGTTGGTCGCTACGGCAGCTGGCGCAAAGCATACGAATTCTGGACAGTACATAAATGGTGGTAATATGAAAAATCGAAAATCTCTCGGACAACATTGGCTAAAAGATCGCGATATCCTTATCGACATCGCCGACCATGCTTCGGTGGACAATACGAATGTCGTAGTCGAAATCGGCCCAGGTCTTGGCACACTCACTTCTGCCTTATTCCAATTCTTCGAGCGGGTCATCGCTGTTGAGCTCGATGACCGTCTTGCTGAAAACTTGCCGAAATCATTCCCGGGCAAAAATCTGACCGTCGTCCACAAGGATGTTTTGCAACTCGATCTAAATGAACTAAAACTCCCAGACAACTATGTTGTGGCGGGGAACATTCCTTACTACATAACCTCGCCGATTATTCAGAAATTCCTTCACGCCGAGCATAAACCACAGAAAATTGTCCTCCTCATCCAAAAAGAAGTCGCCGAGCGTCTCGCGGCACAAGCAGGGGACTATTCCATTCTTGGTCTCTCGGCTCAGATTTATGCAAAGGTTACTCTCGGCCCAGTCGTGAAGCGCGAGTTCTTCACTCCGCCTCCAAAAGTCGACAGCCAGGTCGTGATTCTCGAACCGCTCGAAACGCCACGCGCGACCGAAACCACTATGTCGCTTATTAAGTTTGGCTTTAGCGCTCCACGCAAAAAGCTCGCCGGCAATCTTGTTGCTGGCCTCCAATTGCCGAAAGAGCGCATTATGAAAGCAATGAACGCTTGCCAAATCTCCGAGAATGCTCGCCCAGCCGACCTCACGGTCGAGAACTGGGTTGCGCTTGAAAAAGCCCTAAAAAACGAATAGAATAAGCTTAAAGATTATGAGCGAAGAAGAAACCAACCAGCCACTTAACGTTGAACCAGCGCCTGTTGCTGAACCGCCAAAAAGTATTATCCCAGAAATGGCCGACGAGCTACCTAGCCTCAGCACCGTTCCAGAGCCAGAAAAGCCAGCCGAAAAAGAAGAGAAGCCATTCAGCAAATGGCCGACCTATGTCCTTATCGGGCTTACTGTTATCGCTGTCGCTCTTGTTACTATCGCTTTAGTTTTGTCTTTGCGTTAAATTACGCGTCCAATTTCGTCAATTGTTGTGTCGCCACGTAGTGCCGCGAGCACACCTTTTTGTTCAAGCGTAAGCATGCCTTCTGCGCGAGCAGCTTTTTCAATATCGTTCGTATTAATATCCGCCACGTCGCCGCGAATGAAGCGCTGAATTGGTTCCGTTACGGTCATCTGCTCCATAATTGCAGTGCGCCCCTTGAATCCAAATGGGCTTTCTTCGCTTGGTCTTTCGCGCCAGAGCGTAATATTATTCAAATCATAATCGGTCTGCACGCCTTCGAGTACTTTGCGAATATAGCGCGCGACGCTTTCGTCTGGATGATAGGCCTCTTTGTTCTCGTCGAGCTTGCGCACCAAGCGCTGTGCAATGAGCAAGCGTACGGAAGTCGAGAAAATCGGGTTTACACCAATCATATCAATCATGCGCGAGAACGCTGCGGCTGTAGAGTTCGCGTGGAAAGACGAAAGCACCAAGTGACCGGTAATCGATGCCTGGATTGCCGTCTTCGCAGTATCACTATCGCGAATCTCGCCGACCATCACAACATCAGGGTCGAGACGAAGCACGGAACGCAGACCTTCGGCAAAGCTGCCACCGTCATTGGTATAAATTGGAATCTGCGAAATGCCCGGAATGCCGTACTCGATCGGATCCTCGAGTGTAATAATCTTGCGTTCGCTAGTGTTCAAAGCATTAAGAATCGAGTAGAGCGTGGTAGATTTACCGGAACCAGTTGGACCGACCATCAAGACGAGGCCGCGTGGGTGCGAAATGATTTCCTCGATGTTCTCGCGCTCCTCCTGCGTGATACCAAGCAGGTCAAGATTTAGCAAACTTTCGTCGAAGTTAAAGAGACGCAACACCGCATCGAGCCCATACATTGTCGGCACAACCTCGACGCGAATGTTAAGCACGTGCGAAGCGCCATCGCGATGAATATCCATCTGCATGTGGCCAGACTGCGGTTTATTGCTGGCGGTCGATATGTTCGCACGAGAGCTAAGCTCGCCGAAGAAAATGCGGTACTTATCGCGACTAATTTCTGCCACTGGGTGAAGAATACCATCGACGCGCATGCGAATACGAATAACATCGCGCATGTTTTCGATATGGATATCGCTCGAGCCAAGCTTATCTGCCTGGTCGAGAAGGTAATCAAAAACTCTGTCCGTCGAAACCTGATCGAGCGTCTGTGACACTTGCTGGATCGTTTCGCTATCGCCTTCGCCAGCAATCTCGATATCATCGTAGTGGACTTCCATCGGCGGATCATGGCGGAGCATGAAGACCTGGTAGGCGGAATTCGAAACGAGGAAGAACTGGGCGCGGAGACCTTTCGCCTCGTAGTCGGCCATCATGCGCTCAATTACGCTGCGCGGCGTCTGGCTCGTCACCATGAACTGGTACGGCTTTGTCTCGTCGCCGCCTTGCAGAGGAATCATGAAATCCCTGTGCATTTGCTCTTTTTCGAGGACATTTACAACGAGCGGCAAAGTCTGCTCAAACTCGCGCGTGTCAAGATATGCCAAGCCAAGAATACGAGCGCGACGCTCGGTCGCCTCTTCTTCATTCTGCCTACGCTTGGCTTGTACCTCACCCTCATTCATAATATAAGTATATCATGAATACGCTAATGGTTATCCTATATAATATCCGTTCCACCTATAATGTCGGTGCAATTTTGCGCAGCTGCGAATGTCTCGGCGTAAAAGACGTCATTTTGACGGGCTACACCCCATATCTCGACAAAGGCCTCCCGCACGAACAAGCCAAGCTCAAGAAGCAAATTCATAAGACCGCCCTCGGCGCAGAGGAAATGCTAAACACTCGCCGCATCGACGACATTAACGAAGCAATCGAAACCCTAAAAGCCGACGGCTATCAAATCTTAGCGTTAGAGCAGGGCGAACACTCACTTAATCTCGCCGACTCACCGAAGCTCGACGGCAAGCTCGCGCTCATTCTTGGCGAAGAAGTTCACGGCATCCCGCAAGACATCCTTGCAAAATGCGACCATCTTCTCGAAATTCCAATGCTCGGCAAAAAAGAATCTTTCAATGTTTCAGTCGCGACCGGCATCGCGCTCTGGGAGCTTACCAAACCTTCCCTGAGTGGAACAAGAAAACATCTACGTACGCAAAACTAATCCCTACAATCATCGCGATTCCGCGAATCTGGTCGAGCCAAACGGAGATATTATAGGCAAGCGTATCGAACGCGAAGATAGACGATAGTGGCTCGGAAATCAAAATTACGAGTACGATTGCGAAGACAACCGATTCTAGAATACGTAGCGCTCCAAAGAGACCGCTTTTACCCGAGCGCATATAGAGAAGAAGTGGGAAGCCGAGCACTAGCGCGCCATAAATCAAATATTCCATAACCTGGACCTGCAGACCCGGTATCCAATCTGCCAACACTCTCGCCGCTTCAAGTCCCCACGCCTGGTAAACAGCATAGCCCGCAATCATCGCAAGGAAAGGCACGCCCACGTTATGGCGAACCAAAATAAAGAGTAGAAGTAGCGCTGCGAGTACGATTGCTAATATCATGTGTTTGTTTTGGCTTCTTTCTCCTTAAATTTAAGCACAAACGACATGAAAAATCAAGAAAAAGCCTCCGGTGAAGGAGGCTTTTTGTTAGGCACCGACGCGGTCTTTTTTCTGTCCGCGCTTAGCGTTGTGTTCGACGTATTCAATGATTTTGCCGGCCACGTTGCGACCAGTAATCTTTTCGATGCCAAACCCAGGCGAAGCATTCACCTCGAGAACGAGCGGTCCGCGTGCGGAGCGCATGATATCGACACCGGCTACGTTGAGGCCCATCGCCTTTGCGGCGGCAATCGCCATCTTTTCTTCCTTCGCGGTAAGCTTGATTGGCGTGCCACTACCACCTTTGTGGAGGTTAGAGCGGAAATCGTCATCGAGACTCTTGCGCTGCATCGAGGCGACCACTTGGCTACCAACCACGAACGCACGGATATCTGTACCGGCCGATTCCTTGATAAACTCCTGGAGCAAAATGTTCGTTCCATTATCGTTTGTAAGGTAGAAGGCCTGTAAAGTCGACTTCGCTGCCTTCTTCGTTTCGGCTAAAATCACGCCGTTGCCATGCGTGCCATTCGCAAGCTTGATAATCACTGGCATCTCGCCGAGCTGATCGAGCAAATCGTCGATGTCGGCCGTGTTGCGGCTGACGACAGTCTTTGGAATGTCCACACCGTACTTTGCGAGCACCTGCATCGAACGAAGTTTATCGCGCGCACGAGTGATTGCAATCGACTTCGAAAGAACATATTCGCCCTGCATCTCGAGCTGGCGCACAATTGCCGTGCCGTACTTCGTCATGTTGGCAGAAATGCGCGGGATAATCGCATCATAAGAACCGAGCGGCTCACCCTTGTAGTAGACCTTATTTTGGTGTGGCTCGATGGAAATATAGCAGTTCTTGTACTTAATGACATCAACTTCGTGACCATGCGCTTTAGCCTCCTCTACGAGGCGCTTTGTCGAGTAGTTGGCATCGCCGTTGGATAAAATCGCAATTTTCATTATTTCGTTCCGTTTAAGTAGTTGTCTTTATAAAATTTATAGGGGTTTTGTCTCATCTTTTCGTTCAGTTTCATTGGGGTGTTTTTCTTGGGTTTGACTAGGTAATCGGCTTGGCTAACGTCCACTATAAACCTTCCGCTCAAGGTCTTACGTCCGATAAGAATCGGGTAAGTGTGGGTCGCTCGATCGCTCAGTCCGAAGGTCGTACGAAGCTTGCGGCCTGCGAGGCAAATCTGCAGTTTGACGCGGTATTTGAGCGCCGTCTCGCCGAGCGAACTCTTCGTCATCGCCACGCTGAAATCTTTTGTCGTATGCTCGACGCCGGTGTAATAAGGCGAATCTTTGCCAAATAGCTTGAAGTGGAGCACATGCTCTGGATCGACAAAAATATCGCTTGCCCACACTGCGGAACTATCGGCTCCAGTGTCTACCTTGGCAGGTACATTCTTGATCTCTTCGCCGAAATCTACCGCGATTTCGCGCCCGATTACTTTCTTTCTGTTAGCCATAATAATCTCGTTTTTCTAACCGCCTAATTATGGCACAAACACCGCAAAAAGTCAATACTGCTTGTATTTTCCGCCATTTTGTGATATAATGTAAATATACTATCTATCAGGGAGTGATGAGATGAAAAAAGAGTTATCTAAGCTTCAGCACGCCAGAAGTGCTAAAGATTTCCCAGAGATCGACCTCGAGGCCGATGAATATGTCGTGCTTCACATCAAACGCTCTCGTATAGGCGTTGCTTTTATTTGGATTGTCGTAGCTATGATGGTGATGGCGCTCAGCCTCGCCCTTATCGTACTCGCTGGCAACTCCGCAACTTCCACCGTTCTAACCGTGAATGAGGCCACGATGCACTATCTCCGCCTCGGTATCCTCGCTCTCTACGCTGTCTTTATCTTCGGCGGCTTCGTAGGCCAGAGCATCTATAATGCGAACCAGATCTACGTCACTAACCGCCGTCTCATCCAGAAATCCCGCAACTCTCTCTTTGCGAACTCGACGAACATTATCGAGCTTCGCCGTATCGAGGACGTTTCGTTCCGTCAGAATTCTCTCATCGACCATCTCTTCCACCTTGGCGTGCTTCGCATGTCCACCGTCGGTGAGGAAACAACCTACAGCTTGAAATATGTCGACACCCCTCGTGACGAAGTGAAGACCATTTCCCACCTTGTCTATAAGTGCAAAAAGAACACCGACGATCCGTCGATGAAATAAAAAAGACCCCCGCTCAGCGGGGTCTTTTTTGTTGCTAATTGCGGCTTGACTTGATGTAGCTTTCTTCTTTTTCCATCTCAGCGCGAAGCACGTATGACTGGCACTTGCCATCTGTACAATCGCTAGCCTCATAGGAATAGTTGCTACCTTCGTCCCAGAGATTAATGCCTAACGGATCAGTGAAGAGATTTGGATCAATCCAAGGTAGAATATCGGCCTTCTCGATATGCTCCGGGTAACCCTCATTCTGGGTATAATAGCCTTCTTCGAGCGCGTAGTACATCGCATTAATCGCGGTCTTACGCTTTTCGTCGCGATCAATCGCGGCAAGGTTAACCTTCTGCAAGAAGAACAAAACCACGAACACGCCCACGAA
>CAMJLD010000021.1 GCA_946406645.1 uncultured Candidatus Saccharibacteria bacterium
ATGGGGGCATAGCTCAGTGGTTAGAGCAGTCGGCTCATAACCGATTGGTCCCTGGTTCAAGCCCAGGTGCCCCCACCATTAAACGGACAACAAAATACCCCCGAGGTTTAGCTCGAGGGTATTTTCAAAATTGACATTTTTACAGACTATCGTGGACGATACTGTAGCCGTATTTAATACGCGCCTCAATATCGCTATCGAACTTCGTCACGCCCTGGTCGCATTTGGCGAACAGGTCGATTTTCTCCATCATCGCGTCCGCTACTTTCTCATTGCCATCAAAGAATTTGAGCAGCTCTCGGCGCGACTTGGCGCGATTGTCGACCGGCTGTTTGGTGTACCAGTCCTCAGTCTCAGTCCATTCTACTTTGGGAAACATGTGCGAATAGATGATTGCGAAGAGCGGTTTTGCTATCATCGGATCGAGATAGTCGAACATTTTCGCGAAGATGAACGCACTGACAATCGCGTGGCCGTAAAAACATACTTCCCCGCGCTTGTTGGTAGCGGCAGTATATTTTTTGCCGATGTCGTGCATAATCCCGAGAGTAGCCGCTTCCGATCTGGAGAATTTCTCGGTATTGTAGAGATTCGCCGTCACCAGCAAAGCGTGCTGGGCTAAGGTTTCCTGATGCCATTTTGAGGTCTGCGTGCCGATTGGGCCGCGGACTTCTTTTATGTTGTCAGGAATTACCTTGCCCTCCACGAACGGGAAGACATAAACGCTCTCGCCGTTCTCTACGGTTCCATCACCGTAAATATTCCGAGTGAGAGAGTCTTCGAGCTCAAGGAAATCCAGGGCCGTACCCGCATTCGTCTTGAGACAGCAGACTTCTTTTAGTGCCTTGATTTGCTCGGCGGGCATACCTTGCTCTTCAAAATAGCTATAGTCGCCATTCCGAGCCAAGTTCCAAGTCTGTTCTAACGTCATTTTTTTGAAATACTTCGTAAGGATCATAGGTCTCTCCTTTCTATCTGCAGTGTGCCTAACCTTCTTATTATATCACAGATGAGCGCGAAAGTCAAGCATAACAGGGACGATGGTTGATTTTTTTCTGCTTGTATGTTATAATTATAGCTAATTTTGGTGGGAACGAACCTTAGGAGGTGATTATATGTTAGATCCCATGAAATACGGAAAAGCACGCGGCACCGCTCTTCTCAACAAGTATCTGCCCGAAGTAACCCCCATAGAGTCAATGGACATCATTGCTTCACTGGAGGACTGGGAAGAGGTTAAGGAGAAGTATAGTGGCTTCGCCTTCCAGCGCGTAGATTGGCCTATCGACACGCCAAAGCCAAACGCAATCTACGGTACAAATGGAAGGCCCGAGGATATCCCGGGACTACTCGAAGCAGCGAAGAAAGATTGTTCCGAAAGCGTAATTCTTCTCATGAAGACAAAGAAGGAGAGTGTCTATCGCTACGATTATGATGGCGGCTTCAATGTGCTGTTCGTGCCAGGTGATGAAATCGTTATCGAGTTAGTCGGTAAAGCATTCGACGGACACGAACTGACCTATGGCTTAGCGACACACGAGCGATACAAGGTTCCGTGGAGTGAAGTTCACTTCGCTACGAGCAAAAACATTTTCCTTTATGGCGGGCGTGTCGTGGAAGAACAGGATTATGCCAAGCAACGCGCCGAACGAGTCAGTTATTTAACAAAAGACTGTTCGTACGATTTGAGCCTTGTAGAAGAAAGAGTCCCGATGTCTTATCGAGCGCTCGATAAATCATTAATTGATGATCTGTTGGACAGAATCGTGGTCGAGCTTTATGGAAAAACCGAAGAGTTGCTGCGTGAAGCAGGGCTCAAAGTATTCTGCGTTCAGGGCAATTTCGTGAATGGCGAAGTTCAGCCGTGGGAAATCTTCGTTCCGAAACGTTGGGCTAAGTAATCGCTTTAAAATCCCCGCAAATTAGCGGGGATTTTTAATGGCTTTTAGTTCGGACGGAGCGAGCGTGATTGTCTTGCCGCCGAGCGAAATTTCGAGCGGCTCGGCAGTAAGATTCGCAACGATGACATCGCAACTGGTTTTGGTTCGGCGAGCGACGGCGGCGATTTGGTTCGAGTCAAAGTCGCAACGCACGATTTCGCTGCCGGCCGGGAAAAGTTTCGCGAAGGATTTTAGCGCATCGTAAATTGGCGTGAGGACGAAATCGTCGCCGGCTTCGTTCAAAATGACTGGGCTTTTGACGAAGTTGCGGCAGTAGCTCGGGCCGCCGTGGTGGTCGAGTAGCATGTTCCAGTCGAGCCAGGCAACGGTGCCGCAATTAATATCATTAATTAGTTCGCCTAGATAGAGGCGCGCGTCGTTTTGCCAGTCGTTTTTATCGTATGGCGAGAAGCCGCAACACATCTCGGAGCTGACGAGCAAATGGTCTGGGTACTTTTGGCGGACGGCCCACATTTGGTCGGCGCAAGTACCGTCATACCAATGGAAGCAAAGACCGGCCGCAGGAGAGTTTGGCAATAATTTGTTGGCAACTTTTAATAAATGCTTTTTGTTGTGATCCCAAAGCAATAGTTTCGGGCCGAGATCTTTGAATGCCTCTGCGAGCTTGCGTTGCGCGCGGTAGGAATATTTGCAAGACTCCCAAATTTGGCGAGCGCGCGGCTCATTTTGCGGAGAGAGATAATCGATTTTAATTCCCTCCTTTTTATAGGCTCCGAGCCAGAGTTTGACAAAATCCGCGTAATCGTCATAGCACCATGGTTTCAACCTACCGCCAAAGCGCAATTTGGGAATGATTTTCATTTTCTTTGGCGGCGACCACGGAGCGGCAATAAACGTTAAGTCCTTTTTAATTTGCTTCAGCATCGGGATAACCCATTGCTTGTCATGGTCGATAGAAAAATTTTTCAAATCATAATCATAAGATTTGAGGCAAAAATCATTGCTGCCAATACTTAGGCGGCACCAACGGTAATCGAGGCCGTCCTTGCCGTAGTAGGCATCGAGGAGCTTCTTCTGCTTCGCGGGGTTGAGTTTCGAAAAATTATAGGCAGTCGCCTCCGTGATGGCGCCACCCATGCCCCGCCAGGTGCCGAGTGGTAGATCTTCGCGAATAGTAATCTTTATACTCATTTGTTCGTATTATACTAATACTATGACTGATGCACAAAGAGTAAATATCAAAGAAAAAAGAAAACCAGGGCGCGTACTCTCGTTTTTTGCATTGAAATTTCACGACGGCGACGCAGACCGCGCAAAGGTCGAAGCGATTGAATCGGCATTGAATAAAGCCGGCATTGATATTGTTTTGATGGCACGCGACGTCGAGAAATGGGGCGAGGCTAAAATCCCTTCCGGCAAAAAATTGATGCGCGACTATGCCTTCCCTGCGATGCGAGAATGCGATTGTAACATTATCGAGTTTAGCGAAAAAGGCGTGGGCCTCGGAATGAACGCTGGTTTTTGCTACGCAGTCGGGACGCCGGTCTTCGTCATCGCAAAAACTGGCAGCGACATCTCGTCAACAATGGCGGACGTGGCAGAAGAAGTCGTCTTCTACGACGAGCCAGAAGATTTAGTTGAACCATTTACGCGAATCGCGAAAAAACTAGCGAATAAGTAACAGCCAGACCATCAGCGGCATGAGGCCGATGGAGAGTACGGTCGAGATCGTAACGAGCTCGGATGATTCGATGTCGTTGCCGCCATATTTTGCCGCAAAAAGACCGAGACTAGTCGCAGTAGGCAAAGCCTGAATGAGCGTACAGACATAGACGACTTCGTCCGGGAAATGCATGGCACGAAGAAGACCATAGGCAATGAGTGGGCCGACAATGAGCTGGATGGCGGCCGTGAGAGTGAGGCGCCATTTTTTGATGAGCTTCAAGAACTTTGCATGGCTTAGCATGAAGCCGATACAAATGATTGAGAGCGCGGTCGTTGCGTTACCAGTGAATTGCGCAGCATCCATGACAAAACCCGGAAGTCGGAAGCCCGTGAGGAATAGAACCATGCCAAGCACGACGGCGATAATATTTGGGTTCGTAATAATACCTAGGAATAGTTTCGGCGTGACTTTGCGCTGGAAGAGATAAACACCGTAAGAAAAGAGCGCAATGTTAAATGCGATGATGAAGCCGCAGTACGGAATGATGCCCTGCTGGCCAAAAGTGCTCGCGACGATTGGATAGCCGAGGAAAGTAGCGTTATTAAAAATCAGAGCGAACTGAGATTCGAAGCGGAGCTCGCCTTTGTAGACCGCTTTGTTGAAAATAATGCGCGACGCAATAATGAGCGCGAACATAACAATACCGCCAGCGGCGAGGCCTTTAAAAAACAAGTCGGACGTGGCTTGATCGAAACTGCTCGGGAAAGCAACGAAGAGCGAGGCCGGCATAAAAACTGTTAGGAGAAGATTGACGAGAATCTTATTGAACTTCGTATCGATGAGTTTGGCTTTGCCGAGAATAAAACCGAGCGCCAAAATAATGCCAATAGTGCCGAGGCGCGAATAGAAGTCCGTAAGTTCAATATGCATATGCTTTAATTATACCCTTCCGCCTGCATCTCAAACAAAGTCTTGTAGACACCGCGACGCTTCATGACGAGTTCGTCGTGCGTGCCAGACTCAATAATCTTGCCTTCTTTCAGGACGATAATCTGGCTGGCTTTGCGGACGGTTGAGAAGCGGTGGGAAATAATAATCGTCGACTTGCCCTTCTGAGCTTCGATGATGTTTTTAAAAATCTGGTACTCAGACTTTGCGTCAATTGCCGAGGTCGGCTCATCGAGCAGGAGCACATTCGGGCTGCGGAACAACGCGCGCGCCACGGCGAGACGTTGCCATTGGCCGCCAGACAAATCGGTTGTAGACGTTTCATCGAAGTCCTTGGATAGGATTTGGTTGAGACCTTTTTCATATGTTGACGAAAGATTGGCGAGGTCAGCTTGCGCGAGAGCGAGCTCGATAGCCTTGCGATTATAGCTCTTATTTGTATCGCCAAACCAAACGTTTTCGCCGAGTGTAGCAAATTCGTAGCGCGAATAATCCTGGAAGAGCGCACCAAGTTGCGCTAAGTAGCTATCGCGGTTAATCTTCGAGAATGGCTCGCCGTTAATAAGGATTACACCCTCAGTCGGCTCATAAGCGCCGATTAGTAACTTAATAAGAGTGGTCTTACCTGCACCGTTTTCGCCAACGATTGCGAGCGAGTCGCCCGGAGCGAGCGTGAAGCTAATATTGTTAAGCGCCTTCACGTCCGTATTTGGATAGCTGAACGAAACATTTTTAAACTCGATGGTCGGGATTTCAGTAATCTTAATGTCGCCACTTGATTTTGCGGGAGTCTCCATGAATTCCATGAAGTCCGTCGCGTTAACGAGGTTTTCGCTTACGGAAGCAATGTTATTAAAGAGGCTCGAAATGTTGCCGTTCAGCTGATTAAGGAGAGTGCGGACCGTGAAGAACTGACCAATAGCCAGCCTTTCATAAATAATCTCAATCGAAACAAACAGAAGAACGGCGAAGCTAGCAATAGTTTCAAGAATGTTTGAGCCGAAGCGTGGCCAGAGATAGCGACGTTCATCAATAATGTCCTGCTCCTGGCTGTGGCGGTCGGCTTTAATCATGCGTTTGATGAGATAATTACCGAGACCATTCATCTCAATTTCGAGTGCGTTGTTCGAGTTGAGAATCTTGTTCGAAATATTCCACGCGATGCGGCGATCACGCGTATACTCGCGCCAGTTGCGTCGGCGTTTCGCGGAAAGGCGAAGCGTTAGAATCGAAGACGGAATAGCCGAGATAATAACTACGATTGTAACAATCGGCGAAATCGTAAGCGTCGCAACAACAACAGAAACAAGGCTGATGAGCGCGGAGGCCACGTTAATAATGCTGAAAGAAACTGACGGAATCGAGTTTGCGAAGTCCTTCACGCGATTGAACTTGTCTGCGAATTCCCTGCTTTCACGAGTGCGAAGTGGAATTTGAATATACTTCGAGGTAACCATTTCGCTAACGTGGATGTAGACGTCCTGATAAGTACGCAATGACAAAAAGCCGTTGATCGTGCCAAGAATCAAATCAACAAGCTGAACGCCAAGAAGTACGGCTGCAAGAATTAAGAATGGGCCGAGGTCGTGCGTGCCAATCGCATCGGCAATTGCCGTAACGGCAGCACCGGCGAGGACTGCGCTAATCGATGGAAGAATCGAGTTGTAGATGCGATAAACGATGAAGAAAATCGTTTTTGCGCCTACGGCCTTGCGGTAAATGCGCGTTACATAGAAAAGCGACTTAAACGAAATACGTGGATAATTTGGATTCTTGCGTTCAGCATTTCGGCGCTGAACGCTCTCGGCATGTCGCAATTTGACTTTTTTGAATGGTTTTGGCATTACTCCACCGTGACGGATTTAGCAAGATTTCGTGGCTGGTCTACGTCGTTGCCACGCTCAACGGCGATATAATATGCGAGCAATTGTTGCAAAGTGTTGAGTAGAATCGGGGCGAGAAGTTTGACTGGGCTCTTAATGCGGACAATATCGTCAGCTTCAATGTCACGCTCAGAGTTAGTGAGAATAATGGTCTTTCCGCCGCGCGCGCGAACCTCATGGAGGCCGCCGCAAGACTTATCAAATAGCCAGTTATCTAGAATCGTAAAGACCTCAAAGAAATGGTCGTCAATCAAAGCAATTGGGCCGTGTTTTAGTTCCCCACTCGCGTAACCTTCGGCGTGAATATACGAAATCTCTTTGAGCTTTAGGGCACCTTCGAGCGCAATTGGATATGCGGTATCGCGGCCGAGATAGAGTGCATCGTCATACTTCGCGTATTTCTTCGCAATCTTCTTAATCGCATCATGGTGGTCGTTCAAAACTTTTTCAATTTCGCGCGGTAGAATAGACAGCTCCTGTGTATATTCAGCGATGAGTTTCGGATCGCCACCATGGTATTCAGCGAGCATACCGCCGAACATCAACATTGCCACAACTTGTGCGGTGAATGCCTTAGTCGAAGCAACAGAAATCTCTGGACCGGCGTGAACATAAGTACCGCCATCACACTCACGTGCGATAGTCGAACCAACGACATTGACGATACCGAGCACCTTCGTGCCACGTTTCTTGATTTCGCGAAGACATGCAAGCGTATCAGCCGTTTCGCCAGACTGGGACACAATTAATGCAACAGAATCTTTCGGCAGATGGAATGAGCGATAACGATATTCGCTAGCGATAACGACTTCCGTCGTCAAATCCGGTACGAGCTGTTCCATATAGTACGATGCCAGTAAGCCGGCATAATAGGCTGTGCCGCAACCAACGATTACGATGTGATGAATTTTCTGGAGTTCTTTCGCCGTGAGGTTCGGGCCACCGAGGTGCATCTTGCCGGTTTCGGTGTCGATACGACCAGAAAGCGTATTGTGAAGTGCGGATGCCTGTTCCATGATTTCTTTGAGCAAGAAATGTTTGTAGCCGCCCTTCTGAATCTGCTCAACATCGCCTTCGATAGTCTCCGGCTTCGAATCAAGGTGGCGAAGGCTGAGCGAGAACACTTCTGCCCCGTCTTTCGTGCAAACTGCAAGTTCGCCATCATTAAGATAAATCGCTTCGCGAGTGTAACCGAGCAAAGCCGAAGCATCGGACGCAATGAGAGTCTCTCCCTTGCCAAGGCCAATAATCAGCGGCGAGCCAAGGCGCGCAACAATCACAGTGCCCGGCTCGTTCGGCGAGAATACTGCAATACCATAAGTGCCGCGCACGCGTTTCAGCGCCTTTGCAACGGCGTCTTTGAGGCTCGTGCCGTCGTTGTAATTGCTATCGATTAATGCAGCGAGTACTTCCGTATCAGTATCAGAAGCAAACTCGTAGTTACTGAGTTTTTCTTTAAGTTCCTTGTAGTTCTCAATGATACCGTTATGAACAAGATAAATGCGGCCAACATGATGCGGATGAGCATTTGCTTCGGTTACACCACCATGAGTTGCCCAACGAGTGTGGCCAATGCCGAGATGGCCAGTCTGGGGATCTTTTGCTAGCACCTTGCTAAGCTCCGCAATTTTACCTACCGAGCGGGCGAGATGCGCCTCGTTGTCATCGTCTAGCGTAGCAATGCCGGCCGAGTCATAGCCACGATATTCTAGACGCCTAAGACCATTAATCAAAACGTCTTGCGCTGATTTTTTACCAACATAGCCCACAATTCCACACATAGTTTACCTCCGTCTGTATATTTATATTGTACCAGATTAGCGACGTCGAGTGAGGAAGATGATTGCGCCAGTCGCAAAGGCGCCAATCCCAGTGAAGGCGAAAGCAAACGGCGCGATACCTGCATCAAAGGTTTTTGGAGCAGGCGCGAGGTCATAGATATAAATTACCTCAATGTCATCATCTGCAGTGCCCACTGCATTTTCTGGAGTTTCGACAAGAACATATCCATCCGGCAAATCTTCGGCTATCTTCGTTTCGTATTCGTCGTTATGAATATACTCTTTCGCAACAGTCTCAGCAATTTCTTCACCGGTTTTCTTCGAAATATGCCTCGTCGTAACAGTGTGGTATAGATTGTAATAGTAGTTTACTACCTCATCTTTCAACACGGTGCCACTTGCATTCGCAGGCAAAGTATCGCTAATACGATACCCCGCCGGAAGCGCGGTTAATGCACTGGTTCTATACTGAGAGCCGTGCGCATAGGACGCGATAGTAGTTGCCGCCAACTTCTCGCCTGTAGCCGTACTGTAATGATTAACCGTGACCGTGTGCTTAATTGTCGTATTTACTTCATTAGAATCCTTGACGGTCGGATCCGGGTCGCCGGTCTGCTGGTACGTGGTTGTCGCGGTATTCTTTGCCATACTACTAGAAACGGTACTCTTCACTGTTACCGGCACTACGACGCGGAACGTTTCAGCGTAGAACGCTTTGCTCGTAAGCGTGTCTGCCTTTGCTGTGGCTTGAATATTATTGCCGCTTAACGCAATAGTGAACATGTTCGTCACGTCTTCGTTCGCTCTATTATAGATTTTGATGCTAGATACGGTGGCGGGAACCAAGTTGCTATTAATCGTATCCGTAATTACGAAGCTCGTATAAAAATGGTCGCGAGGGATATTTGGATATTTGCTCCAGAGCGACATGAAGGTTAGGATATCAACGTCGGAACTATACTGATCCGGGACATCTTGAGAAATAACATAGTTGAATGAGTCCCCTGTCTTCACGGTATTTGAAGAACAATCATCCTGGTCGCAAATTGTCTTGTTGCTGGCGACGATATATTTCTTTGGGGCCGGAGTTCCATATTTGATTGGAGAGCCAAAGAATACTGTAATGCCGGCTTTTCTTGCGCTATAGCGGAAAGAATAAGCACTATTCTGAATGCCAGTTACGATGCCGATTGCGGAGTTCGCATAGTAGATGCCGTTGAATTCATTGCCAACATTATTAGTGTCGATGGCAATACCGTTGTTACCCTCTCTCAAGTTAAAGTCCGGATTTTGGTTATTCTTCTGATAATAGAAGGTGGTTTTTGTGCTTTCAGGGTTGAGTCCATTGTAGTACGAAATGCCTTCGTCGCCAGCAAATAGCTCATCCGGAGTGCCACTACTCCATCTCTTGACGTCATAATCGAGAGTAGCAAAAGAAAGACGGTCAATACTTGGAACTGGGGTGCCTTTGGTGGTCGTATTGTTGTAAGACCCCTTAACGATATACTCTACTGAGAAATCTACATCGGAAGCTACGGTTTCAATCCAGAACATAATCGGAGAGTCTACGCCAAGATCTGCTTGTCTGGCCGAATTTCTGCCGGTACAAAGAGTGGCCATATTATCCGTAGTGACATCAATATCCGTGCCGCAGATTTTATTCCGAAAAAGAATCCGCGCCTCATGGTCATCGCTCGTAACACTCGACCAAGGCCTAAAGTGATTTAAGCGAAAGATTACATCGACTTTATTACCATTCGCGTCAACAGCGGTGGTGTCCTCAAGCAAAATTACAACCTGGCCATTTGTCGTGTTCACGACATAGTCGTATGCGTCATTGGCCCCTTCATCTTCGTCTTCCGTAGGGCGAGTTAGATCCGCCACCTTCGGGGTGATGACAGTATCGGCCGTACGATAGATTTTTGCGTATGCATACTGCTCGTCGAGGGCACTGAGTTGATTCCAGTTGTAATACGACGAGTTTTGCGCTTCCGCCTCACGAGGAATTATGAGGGGCGTGATTGATACCGCGGCAACGAACAGCCCGATGCCAAAAGCACGAAGCCCGAACTTACGTTGTTTTCTCATTGTTTATGTTCCTTGTTTGTTTTTTGACCTATTTGGCGTTTATAATAGCATAGTTTCCTTAAAAACGCAAGCGTTTTAGCGGTTTTTGTTTTGGTTCTTGACAGATACGCTATTATTTCCTAAAATAATACTTACGATCCCCTGTAGCTCAATGGTGGAGCAAGAAGCTGTTAACTTCGAGGTTGTCAGTTCGAGTCTGACCGGGGGAGCCATATTGGACGAGAGTCCATTTTTTTATTATATTGAATGGTTTTAACAGATAGAGGCGGCCTACTTCAAGACTCTTATCATTGCACCAACTTTGCGCTAAACCTGTTTTTATGATATAATATAGCCATTCCATAGAAGGGAGGGTTCACATATGGGAAGTTCTTATCCAGATGAATGGGACAAATTAATAGGTCCTATTCCAGCACATGTCATATTTGAAGTAGCAAGAGAATGGGTTTTAAAGGCATATTTCGAAAATGAGCCCGCTGCCTTCTTGGGCATCGGGATTATTCCTCGAAAAACGACCGACTCCATAACGCCCTCTCATGTCGCAGCACACGAGTGGCTTGGCGATATCGTAGATAATAAATTCGTTGATTCCGTGTATACTACGGCATTAGATTCTTACGAAGATATTATTTCCGATTGCGAAAAGATTGCGAAAGAAAAGACTGGGAAACTGAATAGTCCATTCTATAGCGTCAAATGCTGTAAACTAAACAAAAAGATACCGTACATGGCATATGGCGTCTTGCGCACAGAAAAGTTCATTTTCTTCGCGTTTGCTCCATATCGAGTAACAGACGAAGCTAACGATTCAGCTAGCATGTACTGTTCATTCTTTGAATTGGTTTACGTTATTTGCAGAGCAATTGCTCCAAGTAGCGACTTTGCGTTTAATTTAATCCAAAACTGGCAGAGCAAATCGGGGAGCGATCCTTTGATGCCTTACAAGATAAGGAAGCGTTGTATCGTTCATGCCGATAAAGCACTCTGCGGCGGACAGTTCAAGTCCGTAATCGAATGGAGACATCAATAAAAAATTGCCGCTACATTTGCGGCATTTTTTATTCCCTATTTTGCGCCGTCGCGTTTCAGAACCGCAGCAATAGTGCGAAGGAAAATCTGAATGTCGAGGGCCGGAGACCAGTTCTGAACATAATAGACATCGAGAACGCGGCGTTCGTTGAATGAGATATCACGACGGCCATGTACTTGAGCAAGGCCGGTGATTCCGGACTTAACCGAGAGGATGAGGGCGCGATCGCCGTAATCTTTCAGTTCAAATGGCTGAAGTGCACGTGGCCCAATAATCGAGATGTCGCCTTTCAGAACGTTAAAGAATTGCGGCAATTCGTCGAGACTAGTTTTGCGAATAAAGTTGCCAAATTTAGTATAGCGAGGGTCATTCTTAATGAAATCGCCTTGCTTGCGATACTTCTTCGATAGTTCGCTCTTCCCCATCTTTGCGAAGGCCTCCTCCGCAGTCATTCCACAATACTCCGGCTTCATGCTACGGAATTTATACAGGTTAAACTCGCGGTCATAGCGCGTAAGGCGACGGTCCTTGTAGAAGGCCGGCGATTTCGGATCAAGGATTTTCTGAATAATGAAGACGACTAGAATAAATGGGAGGGAGAGAACGGTCAAAATGAAGCCGAAGAAAAGGTCGAGCACGCGCTTGTAGGCACGAGCGCCGCCACTGAGCGGCGTAGTGCGAATGAGCACAACCGGCGTCGCTGCAATGAACTCCACATTGCTAGTGAGCGTAATAATTGAACTTTCGGGTGGTGAATAATAGTAGAGTGCGTGATGATCAATGGCAATCTTATTAATTCCCTCTATGTCGCGGTCGTCCGTATTGATAATGGCATCGATTTTATGGCGACTAATTGCCTTCTCGATTGAGTCATATTGGCGTTTCTTCCACTCTTCTGGGACATACTTATC
>CAMJLD010000022.1 GCA_946406645.1 uncultured Candidatus Saccharibacteria bacterium
CCGGCTGGAATCGAACCAGCATTGTATCCTTAGAGGGGATATGTCCTATCCGTTGAACGACGGACCCATACTCTAGATTATATCATCTGTTGGGGGTGGCTTACCAGCGTTCGTATTTGCTTTTGATATCTGGTTTGCGCTCGTCGGCGGTGTTGTGGCCGATGGCGAGTTCGGCGATGTAGGTTGGGAAGAGACCGCTTAGGTGGCCGAAGAACTTGGTTTTTGGTTGGATGGTCGTGATGGCGCCGAGCGTGATGAGTTTGTCGCCATAAAGGCCGATGCGAGAATTGTATTTTTTGAAGAATTCTTTTGAGGGGGTGACGAGGCCAGTGCGGGCGCGCCAGAAATCTTGGAGAACTGGTGGAACGGCGCCGTTGTGCATATGGCCAGCAACGATGAAATCAAAGCCGGCGAGCACTTCCTGGACGGCTGGGTCGGTTAGAAAGAGTGGGGAATGGGCGACGAAAATTTTTGTCTTTTTGGCGGGAAGCTTTGCAAAACGGTCTTTGATGGCGTCGAGACGTTCCTTCAGAATGTCGAGCTGTTCGTGGCATTCATAAGTGTTGTCGCCGTAGTAGTTTGGGGGCAGAGTAAAGCCAAATACGAAATGGTTTTCATTTTCAAATTTGACATTATCGAGCAAATATACATTTGGAATGTCGGTGATGAGATCAGAGAGAACGCTGGTTTCGGTAAAAATACGGCCATGTTCGGCGTCGTGGCGGAAATAGTCGTGGTTGCCGAGGCAGATGCAGACAGGAGCGATGGCACCGAGATGTTCGAGCCAAGATTTGAGGCGGGCGCGTTCGGCCGTAGTGTCGATGGTGTTCTGGTCGTCGATAAGATCGCCAGCGATGATGATGAGGCTTGGCTCGTCGGCTTCTGCACGGCGGAGAATGGCCTTGAGGCTCGCGGAAATACGGTCATTAAAATGAACATCGCTCAGCAAAAGAATCTTGTTTTCTCTCTGTTCGGGCTTATAGAAACGGTAGTAAGTCGTGTAGAACGATTTCATCAGAATCATTATACCATTCGGTGTAATGCGGCGCATTCTCTGAAAAATACGAGCAAGCTCGTCTTTTTCCTCAAATGCTTGCATTATACCAGTTATGGCATATTTTTTAAGATTTTCGAGACTTGTAGAACAGAGGAAAATAGCTTATGCTAGAGGTGTGTATTTAAGGGAGGGCAGAAAAGGAGGTGTGCCCAATATGAAAACAAACACGAAATATATTTTTGTAACCGGCGGCGTCATATCTGGCGTTGGCAAGGGTATTATGGCGGCGAGTATCGGCGCTATTTTAAAGGCAAAGGGGCTAAAAGTCTCGATGCAAAAGTGTGATCCGTATCTTAACGTAGATGCAGGGTTACTTAATCCACGCGAGCACGGTGAGTGTTTCGTGACCCAAGACGGAGCTGAGACCGACTTGGATCTCGGACATTATGAGCGTTTCCTCGATGAGGAAATGACCGGTAACTCGATTTGGACCTCTGGTAAACTTTATAAGCGTCTGATTGACGCGGAGCGGGCAGGTGAATTCGGCGGGCACACCGTTCAGCTTATCCCGCACGTGACTGGTATGGTCCAGCAAACTTTCCTCGAGAATGCAAAGCATTTCGGCTCTGATGTCCACATTGTTGAGATTGGTGGTACGGTCGGCGATATGGAAGGCCAGCATTTCATCGAGGCGATTCGCGAATTTGGCAGCAAGGT
This sequence comes from uncultured Candidatus Saccharibacteria bacterium, assembly GCA_946406645.1. GTDB lineage: Bacteria > Patescibacteriota > Saccharimonadia > Saccharimonadales > Saccharimonadaceae > UBA2834. The sequence goes on from CAMJLD010000022.1 coordinate 1,715, forward strand.
TGGCCGTGAGAATTGTCTTTATGTTCATGTTTGCTATGTCCCTTGGCTCTCGACCTCTGAAGAGTTCAAGACGAAGCCGGCGCAGAATTCGCTTCGCGATCTTCGCGAGTTCGGCATTATCCCAGATATGGTAGTTGCACGTATGGACGTGGACCGCATCGTGAAGGCGCCACAAGTTGCGCGCAAGCTTGCGACGTTCTGTGGTGTTTCCGAGGATTCGGTGGTTCTTATGCCGGACGCAAAGTCCGTCTACGAAGTTCCGCTTAACGCAGTAAAGGGCGGCGTACTTGCGCCACTTGAGAGATTTATTGACCACGGCGACCCAGATATGGGCGAGTGGGAGAAGCTCGTGAAGAAAATTGAGGCGAACCCGAAGAAGACCGTGAAGATTGGCCTCGTTGCGAAGTATATCGATAATACTGATACTTATTTGTCGGTGACGGAAGCTTTGAAGGCGGCGGCTTGGAAGAATGACGTGAAGCTTGAGACGGTTTGGATTAATGCCGAGGAAGCGACTGTGCGTGATTTCGAGCAGGTCGATGGTATCTTGGTGCCGGGCGGCTTTGGCTCGCGCGGTGTCGAGGGTAAGATTTCCGCAGCAGAATACTGTCTGAAGAACAATAAGCCTTATCTAGGTATTTGTCTCGGTCTCCAGACCGCGGTGATTGCAGCGGCACGCATTGGCGGGCTTGAAGGCGCGAACTCCGAGGAGCTTGATGCCCCAGAAGGCAAGAATGTGGTATATATCATGGAAGGCCAAAAGGGTAAAGAAAGTACTGGTGGCACGATGCGTCTCGGTAACTATCCGGCCAAATTAGTCAAGGGCACGAAGATTGCAGAGCTTTATGGCGACTTGAAAGTCGTTGAGCGCCATCGCCATCGCTACGAGGTGAATCAGAAGTTCATGAAGGAAATCAACGCGGGCGGGCTTATTATTGCTGGTACTTCGCCGGATGGTAAGTTGGTCGAATTCGTTGAGGCGCCAGATTGCGATTACTTTGTCGCGACCCAGGCGCACCCAGAATTCCGCTCTCGCCCATACCGCGCTCACCCGTTGTTTGACGGTCTAATTCAGGCTGCGAGCAAATAATTCAAGGCATGAGAAAAGGGCTGTCCTGAAAGGGGCAGCCCTTATTTTGTGTAACGGTGAATATGAATTTTCAATGTCGTTGGTCGGAACTGGAGGAAAATAACATATCCACCGCCTATTCTGACGCCGATCTGGGGAGGGCCCAACGGCGGGAATGGCTAGGATGATTAGGTCTAACGAACTAATCATCCCGAAAGGAGTAAATTGTGCCTGGGAGGAAGTCTTACCGCCGCTCCCATTGGCCTATGACAAAGGTACAAAGACCTTACTCGTTTAAGTAAGTGTGTGGTGATTAGGGAGAAAATCCTTGTCCTTGTGCGTCGCGTATTTACTCTTGTGCGCGTATCGTATACCTGCGTCTCGCAGGTCCCAAAACGATACCGTTATTATAGCATAGTTTTCGGGAAAAAGCAAGCATTATTTGGAATAATAGGGGAAAGATGGTAAAATATAAGCGATGGATAGTTTGAAAGATATTATTTCTACAGTTATTAAGAGACTCTATGGCGTTGAGGTGCCGGTCGAGTTCTCAGAGGTGCCGGCGGAAATTGCGGGCGATTATTCTTGTAATGTGGCGATGCGCCTTGCGAAACAGGCAGGGAAAGCGCCACGCGATATTGCGAATGAAATTATAGCCGAATTGCCGCGCGAGTATGAGTACTCTGTTGCGGGGCCTGGTTTTATTAATATTACCGTGCCTGGCGCAGCACTCATGAGCATTCTTGAGGATGCTTGGACCGACAATTATGGCTGCAATGAATCTGGAAAAGGTAAGATTGCGGTATCGGAATTCCCGAGCACGAATATGGCGAAGCCTTACTCAGTGGGGCATCTCCGCCCGGGTACGCAGGGTTGGGCTGCGAAGCAAATTCTCGAGGCGAACGGCTGGAAGGTGATTACCGATAACCATCTCGGTGATTCCGGCACGCCATTCGGCATCTGGGCGACGGGTTTCAAACGTTCTGGCAAATCGATTGATGACGTGACGATTTATGATCTTGGCGAGATTTATATTCAGATGAAGGCCGATATGAAGGATGAGGAAGCGGCGGGAGAGCACGCACTCGCTGATAGCGCGCAGGATTGGCTCCTGAAGCTCGAATCTGGCGACGCTGAGGCAAAGGAATTATCTGATAGATTTAATCAGATTTCGCTCGATCATATCCATTCTGTGATGAAACGCATGAATCTTTCGACGGACTATGAACTTGGCGAGAGTTTCTTCGTAGAGCGCGGTAAGGAGCTTGTGAAGCAGTTCCTCGCAGAGGGAAAGTTTATTCAGAATGAGGACGGCTCTGTTATCTGTCCGCTTGATGAATTTGGCATTGATGTGCCGATGCTAATGTTAAAGAGTAATGGCGCGGCGCTTTATGCTACGACTGACCTCGCTTGTCTCGATTACCGTCTTCACGAGTGGAAAGCGGACCGCTTGATTTACGCGGTTGGCGCTGAACAAAAGTTTTATTTCGAACAGCTTTTCGCGGTGGCAAAGAAACTTGGCTGGAATGCTGAGATGATGCATGTTTGGTTTGGCACGATTGATCAGATTTCGCCAGAGGGGAAGCGCGAGAAAATGTCCTCAAGAAAGGGCGTGGTTTTGCTCGAAGATATGCTCAATGACGCAACGCGTCGCGTGCGCGAGAATTTCGCTGGCGAGGAGCTTTCTGACGAGGATGTACGCAAAATTGCGACGGGTGCGATTAAATATTCGGATTTTGTGGCAGATAGGAAGATGGGAATTCTGTACGACCCAGAAAAGATCTTTGCTTTGACTGGCCAGTCTGGTCCGTTCTGCCAGTATGCATGCGTGCGTATGCGCAGAATTCTTGAGAAGAATCCAGAGTTTGATGATGACTTTACGGGCTATGATTTTGCGGCAGAGAAGCCGATTCTCACGAAGCTGTTGGCGTTCCCAGAGCTCGTAGCGTCGATTGCGGACAATCTTGAGGCGCACAGGATTGCAGGGTATTGTTTCGAGCTCGCACAGGAACTCAACCGCTATTATGAGAATGCGCCAATTGCGACGGCTTCGCCTGAGGTGAAGAATGCGCGCTTGTGGACGATTGACAAGGCTTCGAAGGTGCTTGCAAAGGGGCTAGATCTTCTCGGTATCGAGATTCCTGACAAGATGTAAGCATTGACATTTTGGCTCATCTGTGATATAATGAAAGGATAATGCAATTTCCGGGGTTGCCCCGGTTTTTGAGTACGTTGAGAGGAAATACTACGCTTTCGGGCTAGTTTTGGCAGAGGGGAGCTAAAACTAGCTCGAAGGTCATTCACCGCCTTTGAGTTAAGTTTATTCCCGCACAGGAGGAAAAATTCTATGATGAAACAAGGTGGTAGTAACTACGGTAAGCGGCAATTTGGACGTCAGTCAAAGACTGGCTCGAGCTCAAATGGAAGGGCGACCGGCAGTAAGCCGACGCTCGATTCATTGATGAAAGGTTTCGTAGTCGTCGATGATGGTCCTAAAGGCAAACGGCAGACTCTTGAGCATGAGATGGAGCGCTATCTCAAAGGAGAGCGGAGCCTTCCTGCGAGCATGGATTATGGGAGCGACACCCTTGGCCCGCTCGTAAAGATTTGCGTCGGCAGGATGATATATACCTACTCATTGGCAGAGGTATATAATGCTTTGAAGGACATACGGTCCCGTGAAGACCTGATGGATTTTCGTAAGACATACCCGGACGCAGATGCCATTGCCCGTATCCCCTTAGTAAGGGATGAACTTAGGGCTTTGGAAGCAATCTATAAACCCGCTGCGTAGTTAATTTTTCCTCTGGGGCCCCGCCGTAAGGTAGGGCCCATTTTTTTGCGGCTGACGCTCTCAATTTTCTTCTTTAAAAGAAGAAAATTGCTTAAGAAGAACTTATTATAAAAAAGATTCCAGGCACATGTCCTGGAATCTTTTTGGTTTATTGGTTTTAGCGACGCTTGCGTACTACGAAGTAGATAACAGCTGCGGCAATACCACTGCCAGCAAAGATGCTTGCGAACTTCACGACCTCGTCTAGGGTCTTCGGTGGGGTTGGGACTGGAACCGGTTCTGGCTCTGGGTCTGGAGTTGGATCTGGAGTTGGGTCTGGAGTTGGGGTTGGGACGTAGTCGCGTGGATCGACGTTAGTATTTGCGAGATATGCCGTGTATCTATCTGGATGGATGAGGTCGACAGTTAGGACTGCTGGGTCATCGGTTGCCGGGCGGATAGAGTAGGCGAGGTTCGCAAAGTTCTGGTTACTTAGGTCGAGCTCATTCATTGGAACTGGAGTATCCCAAACTGTACCGAAGGCTTCGTCCTCGGCAATAGTTTCGGCCATATGCTCGAAGTTGAGGCCCTTGCCAGCACGGGCATAAGCATTGCCATCAAACTCTTGCCAACTGTCCGACTCGAGGATAATACCATCGCGGCGCATTGCGTAGACAGTTAAGTCGGATTTATCGAAATCAGTATCGTCTTCATTCAATAGGACGGTTGGGTGGTTAGAGGTGAGGTATAGGACTTCGTCTAGTGGGTAGAACTTACCTTCGAAGTCTTCACGCTGCTCACTAGCTGCGTAAGCTTCAGTCTTAGCAGTAGAGTAAGCGTAGATGTCTGTACCGGCTGGAATGGTTGGACCAACTACGGTTGGGCTTGGGCCACGAGTTGGAGCAGTATAGCCATCAAGGCTCTGGTCTTGAACGATAGTATCGCCCCAGATGAAGATACGCTTCAAGTTATCGTCCTTAGCGAAGGCAGCGTTCTTAATATCCGTAATCTTGTAATCTACGACTGCCTCTTCGAGAAGAGTGTCATTGTAGAAGGTGTATTCTGGGATAGTGCTACCCGAGAAGTTGCGAGGAACGGTGACCTTCTTGAGCTTTGGCATATTTGCGAAGCTATGGCCTGCCGAAGCATCGAACTTCGCGGCTGTGAGGTCGAAGCTAGAATTGCTGTCGCCGAGCTCAGTGAAGGCTGTACCCTGGAAGGCGTTGGACTTCACTACGATGGTCTCATTCTTGACTGATGGCGAGAACTTAATCGTGTCGAGCTTTTCGTCTCCAATGAAGGCTTCTTCGCCGATGGTTCTAATCGCAGAGTTCTTGCTCATGTCGACAGTCTTAAGGTTCGTACAGCTATCGAAGGCACCGTAGGAAATGCCTGGGAGATTATTGATCTCAACGGACGTAATGTCCATGTTCCAGAACTCCTGGTTCATTGGAAGGTCCATATCCTCCGTAGCAGGGAGCACGGCGGAGTCGATGACGAGCTTGTCTATAGTAGTATTCCAGAAGATTTGATGGATGAGCTGGTCTTCAGTGTTGTCATAGGTGAGATTTGGTTTGATAGTTACCTTATCATACGCAATATCTTTGCTGCCGCCGTTGAAGGCAGACTCGCCAATGTAGGTGACGGTGGATGGGATGACTAGGTCATCGGTCATGCCGGCTTCATAGAAGGCGGCTTCATTGATGGTCTTGAGGCCTTCTGGAAGAGCGTTCGTAATGGTACCGGTTGCACCCTGGAAGGCGGCGCGGCCGATAGTCTTAGTAGAATCTGGGAGTGCGAATTCTTCATCGATAGTCGCGTCGAAGAATGCGCCTTCAGTAACGGTCTTGAGACTGCTTGGGAGGATGAGTGTGCCGATGTTCGCCTGGTTGAAGGCATATGCATCGTTCGTAATCTTGGTCCAGCTAGTGGCACCCATATCCATGACGTCAAAGGTTAGACCGGAGAAGACGCCAGTGGAGCCGTCAATGTCCGTGACGTTCTTATCCGTGAAGGTGACGGTGCCGAAGGTGTCGCCGGCGTCGAGCTGGTCGCCATTATATGACCACTTTGGCCAAGATGATTTGTCGAAAGTGTAATTTTTGCCAAAGATAGAAGTGAAAGTCTCGAACGGATCGATTTTCCATTCGGCACATGAAGAATTATCATAGGGTTCATAGTAGGTGGATGTGTAGCAGTCGTATTTGGCGCTTCTGGTTGCAATTTCGTAGCCAGCTTCGGTGGCGTCGCCAGCCCATTCAAGGACGTTTTCTGGGTATTCGTAATCGTCGACATAGGTTGCATTTACGATTTTTGCGAAGTCTGCGTCGATAGTGATGTCGCGGAGGCTTGCAGAAGCAAATGTTCCTTCGCCGAGCCACTTGACACCTTCAGGAATATAGACGTCGCGAATGTTGGTCATGCCGAAGGCTTCTGGGCCAAGGTATTGGAGATTTGGCGAGTAAAGGTCGGCGGTGAGGTTTTCGTCGCCCCAGAAGGCATGCGCGCCGATGTATTCGAGGGAAGACGGAAGGTTTTTGATAATCGGGGTTCCAAGACCTTTATCGAACGAGTTGTAGCTTTCGAATGCGCGATTGCCGATAATTTTCACGGTGTCTGGAATGACCAACTCGTCGGTCAATACGATTTCAGTGAAGGCATTGTGAGAAATGACTTCGAGATTGTGCGGGAGGGTGAGTTTGCCTACCATAGTGCGTTCTGCGAAGCGGCGTGGAAGGATTTTCCACTGCGCGGCGCTGAGATCAATTTCTTCAGCGAGAGTGTTGCCGAACCAGTTGCCGGTCGATGTTGCGCTATCGACGCTGGAGCCGCTTTGGTCGCAGTTGACTCTGTAATACGGAGAGAGGGAACAGCCGTGAAGCTGCATTGGGATTTCATGGACAACTTTGTCGGTGAAGGTAATTTTGCCAAAAAGCGGGGCTGTAATGTTACGATCTTCGATACTATATGTAGCTTCGCGGATACCCCAACGCGCTCTCTCTTCTGGAGTAGCACCGGTAAAACTTTCGCGGGCTGTATACCAGCCAAATTGCCTGCGGAAGGTTTCGTTCATATTAGGGTTACCATCGCCGCGGAAATGAACTGTGTCTGCCCATACAATTTTTTTATCTGGGCTATAAAGGTCGACGTCGATGGTAATGTCTTTGAGGGTTGGAATGTTCGTGAATACATTGACGCCCCAGTAATAGACAGTATCATGAATCGTTACGTTTTGGAGGGAAGTGCCGTTGAAGGCGTGGTCGCCGAGATATTTGAGGTTTGGCAAATCAAAATCGCCACTCATGTGATAGAGCTCACTAAAGGCTGCGAGGCCGATGAACTCAAGGCTATTCGGTAGATTGACTTCGATATTGGTAGCGTAGCTGCCTTCGAACGCGAGGTTGCCGACGCCCTTGAGAGTTTCTGGTAATTGAATTTTTTCGAGATAACGACCAGTGCCTTTGTTGCAGCGAATATCGTTGTAGTAGTTGGTCTGCCAGGTTCCGTTGATGCGGACCTGTTCTTTCTCGTCGCAGAGGCCATTCTCTTTTTGTATGTATGGCCATGCGCCGTTTATGTAACCCTGAGAAGCCTCGCCGGCGCGGAGATGGTTGGTATACCAGAAGGCGGAGCTGCCGATAAATTCGTAGCCTTCGCCGATAGTCACTTTCTTGAGGTTATTGAAGCGAGAGAAGTAGAGCGGTGCAAGAACGTTTTTGTAGCTGTCGACGTTCGCGTAGGTGTCTTCATACTTATATTCTTCATCTCTATGGAATTCGTCGCCAACCCACTCGTTTTCGCCGGCATTATTCCAGTAGTTAATAGAAACCGAAGCATATTTGTTGCCGCCAGAACGATCATTTTGGTAATCGGTGTAATTAAAATTGCTGTCAAAGTGCCAGCGGTAATCGTCATAAGAAACATGAGTTGGGCCGACTGGCTCGTCTGCGGCGTATGGAGCGATAGCGATTATTTCCTCGAGCGAGCTATTACTCAAAACAACCCAGAAAGGGAGAATCATACCGGAAGATAGGGTATCGTAACGGACCGTTACTTTTTTCAAGTTGTCGTTGCCCTTGAAGAGCTCGGCCTCGAGGCGCGTAAGGCTCTTTGGAAGATCGAGCTCGCGAATGTCGTTGTCTTTGAAAGCCTGGTAGTCGATGCGTTCGATGCCGGAGAAATTGACCGAGGTGAGGCCGGCGCCTTCGAAAGCGCGAGAACCGATGTGCTTAATGCCGGAGTCTGTGAAGTCGAAACTCGTGAGGTTGGTGCCGGAGAAAGTGCGTTCAACAATGAAGTCGACGCCTTCGCCGAATGTAATGTTATTGATGTTTTGGCAATCCATGAAGAGGCCGGCGCCATAAGTCGTGGTATTGATAGTTATGTTTTTTACGTTCGTACCGGAGAAGATTTGGCCGCCGCCAAAGATGGTGCCGTCGATTGTGATATTAGTGTTCGCTTGATTAAAAGTTGAATTCTTAAACGCTTTCCAGCCGATATAGTTGAAATTGCTGGCGTTGAAGTTCGTGAGCTTTAGCTTGTAGTTAGCGAAGGCAAGGCTAGAGTTTACGTTGACGGTTGTGATATATCTTGAGTATCGGTTGAGGTCTTCCTCTGAGAGATAGCACTTGGTTGGGTCGTATTGGCTTGCCGGGATATATTTATTGCTCGAAGTAGGTAAGAGCGTGCAGCCGGTTGCAGTGACTAGGTCTTGGATGGTCGCATTGTAGTTTTCTTTTTCTTCTTCGGTTTTTTCGTCCCAGCCAGGTATTAACTCTTCAACGTTTTCGACGGTGAGGTAGTAATTGATTTCTGTTCGACATTGATAGCGGTCGTTTGCAGAGTCGTAAGTGGCTGGAGTTCTACAGTAGCCGAGATAATTGACGGTCTTGCCTATGCCGTCGCCAATAACCATATTTGGGCCAAAGACAAGTTCGGTCTCGACGGCTGGGTCGATGATTGGCTTGACGCCGAGGATCTGGATTTTGCTCGTGTTGGTCATATCGAGCTTGGTCGTATTGGCGGTAGGGGTGCGGCGGGTCTCGCCAGGGTAGCTAGCGTCCTGTTGAGATGGGACAGCGTTCTTGAGGAAGTAGGTGTCGATGGTGGAGTCTACGCCAGTAATATTGGCTTTAAGCCAGTCAAGGGAAGGGACCGTAACGGTAGTTGCGGATGGGGTCTTATCGTAGAACTTAATCGTAAGTTCTTGCGGTTTGTCTGCGGTGGCGTCTTCTAGGATATATTCCCAGCGAGCGTCGCCATTCGTAATGATGCCGCTACCGGCAGCAAATGCAGAATTATTAATAAGTACTGATGTAATTGCGCTTAGTCCGAAAGCGCAAAAAGCAACAAAGACCCAATTGTTGCGTGTTTTTATTTTGGACATGACCTCTCCCTATTTGTTTTGACCCTTTTGCATTATTAAAGCACAAGCGCGATAAATTGACAAGCATTATTTTAAAACAAAAACTCCCGGGATTCCCCGGGAGTAGAGTGATTTATCGTGAGCTAGTGTTTGTGTAGACGATGCAGTTTGCGCTCATGAGCAGCATTCTCTCGAATTCGATTGCCTTATTAATGATGCCGTTGAGGTCGCTTTCTTGGTTGTTGTGCGAAATGATGATTGGGCCGTCCTTGTCGATTTTTGCCAGTCTATAACTGCCGTTTGCGAGTTCGCAATTGTCCTCGTTGAGCTTGCTGAAGGCATAGAGTATGAATGAACACATCTCTAGAGCCTCTTTGCCTTTATATGCATGGGGCATATAGTAGGCAACACCGAGGAATCCGCCGTTGCATCTGGCGAATCTGCAGGCTTGGTGATACCTCTCGACTTTAGCAGCATCGCTTTTCCAGACGTAGCTGTCGTTGCAGCTATGGATTTGGAAGCTGGCTTCCTTGATCTCTTCGTCGAGAAGCCTGATGAGCATTTCGTGGTTTTTGCGCATTGTCGAGCGCTCAATGTCTCCTATTCTGCTAATCGGCAGGCCTTTTTCCTGAGTATATCCTCTCATAATGTCGTTGGGGTGAGTACGGTGATTTGCGTCCTCTTGATAGAATTTCACGACGTAGGTTTCGCCCCAGGGCAAACGAGTGTGCTTGCGCTCTTCGTCGCTAATGCTCGGATGGGCGAGTTGCATCTCTCTTGCAAGCTGGACCGCCATTTTGGGCGGCAAATAGAAATTGTGGGCCTTCGTTAATAACTTGGTTTGTTCTTCATGTAACATTAAAAAATGTCCCCCTTTCATGAAAAGTGTGAATGTGCGATAAATCACCTTAATTATATCACAGATTGCAGAAAAAGTCAATGTTTGCTATAGTGAAGGTAAGTAATTTTGAAGGGAAAAATATGGCAGAAAAAGCTAAGAAAACTACAAAGGCTGAAGAAGCGAAACCTGTCGACAAAAAAGATGCCGCAAAAGCGAAAGCAAAAGCCGGCCTCGACAAACTCAAGAACGGCGGTA
>CAMJLD010000023.1 GCA_946406645.1 uncultured Candidatus Saccharibacteria bacterium
ATTTTCAAATTCTTTGAGAGCCTCGTCGACCAATGGAGTAAGGACAAAGATAATAATTTCATGACCGTTAGCGACGCCTGCGACAGCGCAGAGCCAACGGCCGAGATTTCGATGCCATGGACGGTAACTTGGGCTGACACTGAGCGCGATTTGTCCGCATGGCTTGGCAACTCGATGCAGCACGAAGCAATGAAGGCCGTTTACGAATTGAAGTCAGAAGTTCTATCTACTGGCGACCGCAAACTAATCGAAGATTGGCGCAGACTTCAGACTTCCGATCATCCATACTACATGTGTACAAAATACTTCAACGACGGCGATGTCCATGCCTATTTCTCGCCATATGATTCGCCGTACGACGCATTTCTCTACTACATGAATTCCCTCCGCGATATCCGCGGACGCCTTGATGGCATTACTAGAATCAAGAAATAATTAGAATTCTACAACGTAAGGATTATCGAAGGTGCCTTCGCCTCTGGCGCCAACTTTTGCGCCGGCTTTGAGCGAGACGGATGGGCGGAAGCCGCTGATGTCATTTGATAGGTTTCGCGTAAACATATATGAAGAGCCGACGACATAGTAATAACCATAACCACTTGGCGTCATTGTCCAGTTATAATCTGAAGAGTTGTTGGAAAGATAAGTTGTTTCGAGGTAGCCATTCCTCTGACCGCCCATCGTAATTTCATCTGCTGTCAGAAGACCGACTTTATGGCTTAGTTTACCGTTACCATTGACGGTATCCGACTTCGTGAACGCGTCACGCTGGAGTGGACAGTCGAGGCTCGGCGCGTTGAGATGGTCGTATGTACCAAGCGATACCCCGCCATTTGCTGTTTTAGTATAGCTTCTATCGTTACAGAAAATCGCATCCTCTAGCTCGTCCTCATGAGCAGATAGGCCGGAGTTAACGAACCAGGTCTCGATAACAGTCTTCGCAATCGAATCATTCACATTTTCGAAAGCCGCATCGACAAAATCATAATAGTCATCATAGCCACCAATTGGATAGTAGTTTACCGAATTGGAATTGCCGCCGCCATCGTAGTAGCCAATCTTCGTATCATCACACGACGAAGTACCATCCGTACAGAAATAGCGATATGACGTGAAGCGGTTATTATCTAGCGTATCGCTAATAGCATTTCCCTCGCTAGTATCGAGCGTATAGGTGTTGCCGCTTCTAGTGACATTCTTTGAAAACACATAGAGGTCTTCGCTTAACGGCCATGCCGATGTATAGATTTTCTCGTTATACATGTAGCCATTATCGGCAAAGGTTTGCTTCCCACTATGAGCACTATCGTAGTAGTTGATTGGGAACTGCGACGTATTTGTATAAGTGCCGCGGTATGACGCCCAGTTGCCACGAATTACGGTTGCGTAGTTAAATTGCGTTTTGCATTGGTATGCGCCATCTACGACGGTCGCATTCGAATAATATACTAATTTTACGCCGCCCGTGTAGGTTGTGCGCATCATCTTCCAGCATATATCGCCCCAGACGACGGTACTATTCGGTACTTCGCCGCGGAGATAGGCGACCGTCTGGCCTTTTTCAGTAAATTGGTTAATGCCATTACAGTTCGAAGTCGTTGCATCGTCGGAGACCTTCGCGCCACGCGACCAGTCGGGATTGCACTGCTTCGCCTTCGACGTAATCATGTCATATAAGCCCGTCTTTGCATTCTTGTGCTCTGACTCGATAGTCTGAGCAACCATCTTTAGATAATATGGGCGGCCAGCATAGGCTCTATCTGCACCAGAATCGGAATCCAAATTCGCATCGCAGTTTAGCGTAACGCCAGAAATAAGAGAGGACGTCGTCTCGCCTGGCGCCAAATCATTCTCGTAGTAATAATACAAGCCATCTTTGACCCAGCCAGAGTTTTCGGTGAAGTTTATCTGCGCCATCGTTAGACCAGAGTTTTCGGAAACAAGTGGCATTTCTCTGCCGCGATAATCGAGCCATTTTTCTTCAAGCCTGACACGAACAGAAACTGGACCAGACGAACTAGCATCGTTCGTGACCGTCAAAGTCTTATCGATGGTCTGGCAGGTAATCCAGTTTTCTGGAGCTTCAAAATCCTCAGTATAGAGCGTCTTATATGATGCGAGATTAAACCGATTCGGAAGTATCGAGCGGTCGTGATTAAATGCAATTGTTGCGCCAATCACGCCAAGCAAAGCAACAAAAATAATAATTGCAGGAATGCCTCTAGAACTAATTTTGAAACGGTTTTTGTTTTTCATTTTTGACCTTTTTATAAAAACCAGTTATGGTTATTTTAACAGAGGCGAATGCGATTGTCAAGTTATAGCATCTTCGCAAGACATTCGGCAGTCAAAACGATGTCTTCGACAGTCGAGCCACGAGAAAGATCGGAGATTGGCTTATTAAAGCCAAGCAGAATTGGTCCAGCAATATGTGCACCCGCAAATTGTTCGAGCGATTTTGCAAGAATATTCCCCGCGTTAATGTCTGGGACGACCAAAACATTGGCCTGCCCCGCTACCGGAGAGCCGCCGTGGGCCGCAGCTTTCTTTTCGCCAATGCGCGCATTGACGGCGGCATCGAGCTGCATTTCCCCATCCACAATAATGTCTGGGCGTTTAGCGCGCACAGCTTCTAACGCTGCGTGAATTTTCTCGAGCGAAGGATCATTCGTGCCGGAGCCGAAGGTCGAGAAACTTAGCATTGCGATGCGCGGTTCGTCATCAAGGATTTTTGCGGCCGCATCATTTACGAGCTCGACGATTTCTGCTAGTTGCACGTCGCTTGGATTTTTGCAAGTTGCGCAGTCAGAAAGAATAACGCGACGACCGTCCGGAAAATAAGCCACGCAAATACTCGTGAATACGTGGAAGCCTTCGCGCGTACCGAATACCTCGCGCGCGCCAAGAATTACGTCGCGAGTCGAGAAATCTATACCAGCAATAACCGCATCCGCTTCGCCGTTTTGCACTTTTTTGGCAGCAGCGACCATATCGCTTGCTTCGAGAACCGGCTCAATTGTGCCGGCTAGTTTTGCGGCGGCAGCCTGAATATATTCGTTATTTGCTTCAGGGAAAACAATCTTCTTCATACTCTCATTATATACCGCGGAGAGTAGTAATCAGCTCACTTGTACTAAGCTCTTTCGAGAAGTCGAGGCCGAGAGATTCGAAGCGCTCGCCATATTTTTCTTTTAGCCCGTTCAGTTCTGCGATTTTATCGTCAAAGACCGAATCCGGACAAACCGAAACGCAGGTCGCAGCAGCATCGACGATACCTTGTGCATCCTTCGCAAAATCGCCCAACGCTTCGCGAACCTCCTTGAAGTCTTCGAGTTCAATTTTTTCGAGTGCGAGACCAAGGTCCTCGAAGGCGTGCGAGACATTGTAAAAACTCTTCGCATCGATATTATCGCCGATATTGTATAGCTCGGACGATACGGCGGAGAGTGCTGCACGAAGCTCTAGCAGAGTGTCGATTTTTTCAGCATTACGAGCAAGCGCATCCTCGTATTGGTTTAGCGCTTGCAAGACATCCGTGCGACGATTGCGAATATAATCGTTCTGACGATACTCGCTGAGAGTTTGGTTTAGACGGGTCGTACCTTCCCTATACAACGTTTTATTGCCACTATTAAACGAGGCCGTGATGAGGCCGAGCTCAACCGAAATCGCCTCGGACTGTTCTTGGGCGCGAGCGTAATCATGGCGGTCTTTAGCCGAAATCAGGAGGAAGATTTCCGCGCCAGCGAGTACTAACGCGGCAACGAAAGCGATGGTCGCAATGAGCCTTCGATACTTCATCTGCGCACTCCTTTCAAGACATTACTGAGCATTCGCGCATAAGTCTCACGTCCTTCGGGATTCAAATGAATATGATCAGCATACATGAGCGACCAGTTATTATGCGCGATTGCCCACCAGTCGGCGAGATAGACATTTCTATTATTGTTAGCGAATTCCTTCAAAGCGGCATTTTGGATTTCGCGTGGCTGTAATGGTCCGGCATAGGCGGTAATGAGAATGAAAGTTTTGTCGTTCCCTGCGACGTTCACAATATCGCGAAGCGTTGCGTCCGTGATGTTGCGTTGATTGGTCGCGAGGCTAATAACAATAGTTCTTGCTAGGCGACCGCTTGCGGCGTAGCCGGCAATAATACCAGTCGCTGTTTCGATACCGCGTGACTCTTTCGCGTCGACAAAGGATTTCGGAATTAGCGATTCGATATTTGCTTTAGCACCGAGCGTGACGGAGTCGCCAATCACGAGCACGTCCGCATCGTTGGCGTTCGTAATAATCGTGGTATTTCTTTCGGTCGTAGATTCGGTAGTCTTTGCGAGTTCGAGCCCGCTAGCTAGTGACGCGCTAGTTTGCTCGAGTAGTTGCGAAGCTTTGAGATAGTCTGTATTCTCCGAAGCCGTCAATATTACGGACTCGGTTTTTTGGTCCGCAGCTTGACTGAGTTGCTCGGCAATACTAGAAACGCGCGGCGCACGAATGAGCGTAATTGTCGAAGTCGCAACGAGCGCGAGCGCTAGGACTGCATAGCCGATGCGCATCGCAAGCGGCTGGCGCTTATATTTGCGGCGCAGATTTTTGATGCGCAAAACATTGTAAACAATTGAAGCAAGTAAGACGCTGGCACCAATATTTATTACCGCATAGCCCCACTCTTCCGTATCGGGCGTGAGGATGTTTGGCAATAAAATGTATAGCGGCCAGTGGAAGAGATAAATCCCGTAGGCGAGATTACCGGTGCTTTCAATAACACGAATCAGGTTATTTGTCTTGTGGCGTTCGCGAATATTACGCTGAAGCTTGACGACACAAACGATAATAATAAGCGTCAAAATCGTAACAGCATGCAGGCCAATCATGAAGGTGAGCGGATTGTCAAATTTCAGCACAAAGGCGAGCGCAAAAATCGCGGCGAGACTTGCAAACATTGCAATCGTCGCAAGACGTTTCGTTGTGCGTGGCGGGCGTGGGAAAAGTTGACTAAAGACCGCGAAAGCAGCACCAAAACAGAAAGCCGTCATATGCGAATCAAGTGCGAAGTATGCGCGATCTGGCATGCCAAAAATGCCGCCATAGAAGAACATGAGAACCCAAGAAATAATGCCGAGCACGATCATTGAAACGCCAAAAGTCTTCAGTGCTTTTTTGCGGTTTTTCACGAGCGCAAGGAAGAGCTTCATGACGAGTGGAACGACGAGATAGAATTGGAAGATTAGCGCGAGGAACCAGGTGTGTTCAAAGACATTTGGAAGGTAGGTATTTTCATACGCGCCACCAGAAAATAGTTCGAAGAAATTCGTCGTGAAGGTTAGTGTGCCGATCGCATTCGGGCGAGCGCCAGTCAATACATCGGGATTGACCATGAGCCCGAGTGCGAGTGTTAAAAGGACACAAAAAAGTAAGGTCGGGTATAAACGTTTCAAGCGCCCGAGAATAAACTTGCCATATTTAAATCCGCCGTCGGCCAAAACAGTCTGGACTAATTTGCCAGCAATGAGAAAACCTGAAAGACAGAAGAAAATCTCAACTGCAATAAAGCCACCTGGCAAGAAGTTTCGGAAGAGATGGTAGGAGACAATCAGTGCGATTGCGAAAAACCTCAATGAATTGATGCCTACCAACTTCTTCATACTTTTTTATCATAGCAAGATTAATAACAGATTAAAAACTTGAGCATTTTTAAAATGGTACAATAGGTTTATGGAACAGTCATTTTTCTTTTATGACCTAGAAACTTCGGGGCTAAGCCCACGCGTTGATCGCATCATGCAGTTTGCCGGACAGCGCACGAACATGAATCTCGAACCGATTGGCGAACCAGTGAACCTGCTTATCAAACTCGCCGACGATACCCTGCCAAGCCCATACGCAATTATGGTAACTGGCATTACGCCGCAAAGTACGCAGCTCGACGGCTTGACCGAAGCCGAGTTTTGTAAGTATGTGCTCGAGGAAATATTCACGCCAGGCACAATTGCAGTCGGTTACAATTCCGTGCGTTTTGACGACGAACATATGCGCTACTGCTTCTGGCGCAACTTCCGCGATCCATATGAATGGCAATGGAAAGACGAGCGCAGCAAATGGGATTTGCTCGATGTCGTACGTATGACGCGTGCACTGCGACCAGAAGGGATCAACTGGCCAGTGACCGACGACGGCAAGGCAACGAACCGCCTCGAATTAATTACGAAAATGAATGGCATCTCACACGAGAATGCACACGACGCGCTAGCTGACGTAAATGCATTAATTGACGTGACGCGTCTAATTCGCGACAAGCAACCGGCGCTCTACGATTACCTTCTGAAAATGCGCGGTAAGAAGGCCGTCCAACAACTCGTTAATCTCGAAAAACCAGCTCCATTCGTTTATAGCTGCGGCCAGTATTCAAGCACGCATAACAAGACTTCGGTGGCATACCCAATTGCGCCAGCGAAGAACGGCAATGTGCTCGTATTCGACCTGCGTATAAATCTCGATGAACTGCTCGCCGAGGAAGAGCCAAAGTTCTTCCCAACCGTAAAAGAGTTGAAGTATAATCATTGCCCAGCAGTTGCGCCGCTCGGCGTTTTGAAACAAGGCGATGGTTGGGAAAAAATTGGTTTGACCGAAGAGGTTATTAAGAAAAACCTCGATTCCCTTCTTGCGCATCCAGATTTCATCGAGCGTATGCGCAGCGAAAATGAAGAAAAGCCAGAATTCCCAGAATCCGCTGATAGCGAAAGTGCACTCTATGATGGTTTCCTTGATGCGCCAGACAGAACCAAGTGCCAGGCCGTCGCGCGCGCAACCGCAAATCAGCTCGCCGACTTCCATCCGGATTTCGCCGACCCGCGTCTGCCTGAATTATTGCTACATTATAAAGCACGAAATTTCGCCAACACCCTATCCGAATCCGAGGGCAAAAAATGGGAAGAATACCGCGTTGCACGCATTAAAGCGCACGCCAACGATTATATCCGTGCAATTCAGGAACTCGCCGAAGCCGGCAAAGAGCCGTATTTGCTCGAAGAATTGCAGCTTTGGTATCAGTCGCTATTGCCATATTAGAAACTCGACATAAAAAAGATTCAGGACATATGCCTGAATCTTTTTCTATTTAACGACGTTTGCGCGCCACAAAGTAGCTGGCTGCCGCGACAATGCCACTACTAGCAAAGATGGCAGCGAATTTAGCGATCTCATCTAGGGTCTTTG
>CAMJLD010000024.1 GCA_946406645.1 uncultured Candidatus Saccharibacteria bacterium
CTTGCCGGAGCAGATAGAATCGCGGAAGCCCTTCACCCAAGTCATGTAGTAGTTGCTCATCGGGGCGGATTCGTCGCTCTGGGCATACTTGAGAGCGTTGTTGAAGACGGTGCGGTCCATATCGCCGACAAGCTTGCCATCGCGGACATTTTGGAAGATGGTTTGCATGTCGACCATGCTGAGGTTCTTTTTGGCTTTGCCTTCCTTCTCGAGGAGCGCCATCTCGGTGCTGTTCAGCGTGCTGCGCTTGTTAGGGTCTTCTTTGATTTGTTGATGGAGAGCCTCGAGTTGTGAGAGCTCGGCTGCGGTGAACACCTTATCGAGAGTGCCGTCGCCTTCAATATTGAGGCCTTTGCGGAACGAATCGAGATCGATGTAACCTGCAAGTGCTTGGCCGGCGTCGTGCTTGCCGCGGCGGATCATGTTTGCCTTACCCCACGACCAGAGAACTGTGTTGTCGCCCTTGAGGGAGAGACAGATATCGTTGAGCTCCTTCTGGAAGCGGATGTTCTGAGGATTGTCGTCGCCCATAACTTCTGCGGAGTGAGCGGTTAATTCTTCGATAATATCGCCGTGGTCGCCACGCTTTGCCATGACGGCGATAGCGGCTTTCATCGAGTTGTAGTCCTTCGTCTTGAAGGATTCGACGAGCTTAGCGCGAGGAATGCTACCGGCGGAAGTATCATCGAGAAGCTCGAACATCGTGCTCTGCATGACGCTGTCGGCCTTACGCTTGATTGCGATAGCGTCGGCAAGGACAAAGTTCTTGCCTTCGTTATGCGAATCGAGGAGACGCTTCTCTGCTTCAGTAAGAGTCATGCCGGCAGCTTGCTTATTGATAGCCTGCTGGAGCTTGGTCTTATCGATATTGAAACCGTCGAGAACTTGCTGATGAATACTGTTGTTGAGGTTGTTCTCTTCTGGCGAACCCGGCTGGAGGGCGGCGCGGATCTTTTCGGCGCGGTTTACGTCGTTGTTGCGCTGGACGGTGACCTTGCGAGTATTAGCAATATGCTCTTCGATAATAGCGTCGTCGAACTTTTTGTTGACGTTGCGCATGAAGGTAAGATCGGACTTCTTTACGCGCTTGTCAGTGCCATCATGGCCGAAGCCTTCATCGAAGTCGTTATCGATTTGCTGGCGAACAGCCTTATTATGGAGCTGAACTTGCATGTCTTTATAGACGCTCTTACCACGAGCGTTGAGCTTGCCGTTACGGTTGTAGCGGCTGCGCATGTAACTTGTCTGCATATCGTCTTCGGCCTGTGCGGCATGGCGCTTGGCATCAGCGGCACGGTTATATTCGCGCTGCTTGAGATAGCGTGCGAGACGGCCAGAAGGCATCTTCGAATCAGCCACGTGCTTCTGTTTTGCGAGGGCTTGCTGAGAACCGGCGTAGCCACCAACGGCTGCGGCGATTGGGGTAGTAAGTTTGCTGAATGCACCACCAACCTTTTCGAGGACGGTGCCGGACATCTTCATGAGTGGGATAGAAGCGAAGAGTGGCAAGATACGAACAGCGAGACCAAGGATGACGCCAAGTGAGTTGGCGGCAGCATTATTACTAATGGAAGTAGTAATAATTACGAGGCTAGCGAGGCTAGATGCGCCGTAGAGAATACTGAAGAGCGGATAGAACACGAGCATGCGGGCGAAGAGCTGATACCATTTCTTGAACCAGCTTTCAGTGTTTGGCAACATGTAAGCGACGATAGCAAGTGGCGAGATCATCGCGAGGATAAAGATGAGGGACTGGCGGGCGGCCATGGTAATGAGTGCGGAAACAACGGCGAATACGCCAGAAAGAATGATCGGGATGAGCATCCAGATTGCGCCTTCGACGCCACCGAATGCAACCAATGCACCACCGACGGCAGTAGCTGCACCACCGACGCCGATAACACCAGCGATGATAGATGAGGCGGAAATATTGCGGGCAACATCGGAGATCGAGCCGTTTTGAACGGCAATGTTCTCGATGTTTTCAAAGACGCCACGGAGACCGATGCCGAAGATATTACTAATATCGACGGCTAGCGTACAGATAATATAACTGAGGTTTACGAGGATTGCGGCGATAATGATACGCGGCAAGACCTTCTTAATACCATAATTGCTGATACCGATACCGGTGAGCTGAGAAAGAATCACGATAATGAGGAAGATAATAAATACGGAGTTCGTGAAGTTCTTGAAGTAATTCCAGACGATGTACATTGGGGTGCTATCGTCATTTGGGATAGGATTTACCTGCATGAGCGAGGTAAGGATATTGTAAGCGCCATCAATAATATTACCGAGTAGGCCTGTGCCTGGACAGATGATCCAGCTGAGGGTTCCTACCTGGTCGCTACAAGATTTGGATGTTTGAGCGGCCTCGGAAGCTGTGGAAGTACTAGGATCCGATGGATTATCGTCATCAATATCTGAAATTGTAGGAGTATGGATGTTGTTTTCGGTAGTTTGAGGGGTGTCATCGTCCTCGACATCCGTGATAGTAGGCGTGTGAATATTATTATTGCCTTCAGCAGGCACAGCAAAAACCGGACCAACGAGGCTGAATGCCCCGAATACGGCCAACAAAACAGATAAGACTAGCTTTTTTACACGCTTACCCATAACTCTTCTATTATAGCACACATAAGCGTTTTCGTCAAGTATTATATAGTATTTTTGCGCTTTTGCTTATGTAGTGTAATTTTGAACTATTTTTAGATTATATAAGGGGTTCTCGGAGTTGTAAATAATTATGTTATAATAAAGCTAAGCTTAATAGGTATTTACCAGGTAAAGATATGAAAAGAAAAATTGGAATAATTGCGGCGCTGGTACTGGCTTTTGTCGGTGTTGCGGTGCTTGGCGGAAATAATGCTTCGGCGTTCGGTAGAAGCGATACTGAGCAATATTGTGTAATCGGGGCTAGCGACTCACAGGTGCAGGATTGTGTTGTTGTACTAAACTATTTCCACACTGCTGATTATGCGGGTGCTGGAGGATGGAATCTGGAAAACATCAAAAAGCACGTTACGATAAACGTAGATTACAATAGTGCATATTATGCCGGCAAATCTGTCGATGAGCTAAGAAATGCTGCATACAATAATTTAGCTGATTGGGTAACTAATAGGAAGAGTCTTTATTTAAATAAATACGGTCTTTCTACGTCGGGCGTCGCTAATCTTATTAAAGAGTGTGCGTCAAACCAAGCAGGCGAGAGTAGCTGTATTAGAGCGGTAGGTAACCCAGATAAATTCAAAAAGACAGTCGGCAAGGCGGCAATTCCAATTTGCTATACAGATTATTGGAGTTACTCGCAGTTCAGAGATACCTGCGAGGGCAAGATTACGCCGGGTGGCGGCGGCGAAATTCCGGATCCAGCTGGCGGCGGGGGTGGGGGCGGCAGCGTCGGTGATTTGAATACGGATGTGCCGGGATCGGAAAAATGTTCGACGCTCTTCCCGACCGAATGGTGCCAAGCGGATGGTATTGGCAAAATTCTAACCTTCGTAGTCGCGGTGCTTACTGGCACGGTCGTGATTGCTGGTACGGTCGGTATTATTATCTGTGCGGTACTCATCTTGACGGCGCGCGATAACGAGCAGCAGCTTGCGCTCGGCAAGAAGCGTTTGATGCAGGTGATAATCGGTATGATTGCATGGATTATGTTCTCGGTGCTCGCTAACCTGTTCATTCCGAAGACTTCTACGAAGATTGATACGGTGGTTAATGGTGTAATTATTAACGGTAGAGAGGAGAAAGCGTGAAGAAAAAACTACGTTATTTAGTCACGGCTCTAGCCGTTGCGTTTGTTGCCGCATTGGCACCAGTGAGTGCCGTACATGCTCAAGGCAGTGACAGCTATGACTGTTCATCTCATTTCTTGGGGTTAAGAGCTTGGTATGATGGCCTTCTGATGTCGACCACGCCAGATAAAAACGGCGAATGTCAATTAAAGTCTCCAGACGATATGGACTCGAATAAAGAGGCGGGTCTTCGCAAGTACGTTTGGACTATTGTTATGAACGTCGTGAGTATGATTTTTGGCATTGTTGGCTATCTCGCGATTGGCTTTGTGATTTGGGGCGGTTTCCAGTATATCTTGGCGCAAGGTGACGTGGCTAAAACCATGAAAGGTAAAAAGACGGTTACGAACGCGATCGTCGGCCTCGTGATTGTAATGACGGCTTCGATTATTGCCGGTACGATTTCTAGCATTGTTGCCGGTGCCCGTGAGAAAGGTGATACGTTCTTCCTCGAAATCTTTAACTCGGCATTCTTATGGGGCGGTATTATTGCCGGTATTATGGTCGTCTGGGGCGGCATTCAGTATGTTACGAGTGTCGGTGACCCAGCGAAGGCAACGAAGGCGAGAAACACAGTTCTCTTCTCTGCTGTCGGTCTAATTATCATTATTCTAGCCGCAACGATTATCAATACGGTAGTTAATGCAGTGCAAGGAGGTAACTAAATGAAAAAGAAAATCGCGATTTTTGCAGCGCTAGTCGCAATTGTTGGTGCATTGTTTGTTGCGCCGGTGGCGTCTGCGGCAAGTGATCCTTGCGATCTCTATCAGGGCGAGGATAAGGAGTTGATCTGCGGTAAAAAAGGTAGTAACGATGCGTATAGCACGATTCGCAACGTACTCAACACGGTTTACCTCTATGTTGGCATTATCGCTACGATTGTGATTATCATCGGTGGCGTGTTCTATATGACGTCGCAAGGTGATCCGAGCAAGCTTGCGAAAGCGAAAAATACAATTATTTATGCCGCGATTGGTCTCATTGTGACACTTTCGGCGTTTGCTATTACAAATTTCGTAGTAAATGCAATTGGTGGCAGCAACGATAGTTCGCAGCCTGCGCCATCAGATCAACCAGATCAACCAGATCAAGAACCGGAGGACCAGAAAGATGAATAACTTAATTTATACAGGCATTAGATTATTAGCGGCAGGTATCGCTACGCAGACTGGTGATGCTGCTGGCAATGCAGGTACGGGTGATACCGCGCAGGGCGCAATCGGTGTAATATTCCGCAGCGTGTTTATTATTATGGGCATTATCGCGGTGATTTTCTTAATTATCGGCGGCGTGCTTTATGCGACGTCACAGGGCGATGCCCCGAAGTTAACGAAGGCAAAGAATACAGTCATCTATTCCCTAGTCGGCCTGATTATTTCTGTGCTTGCGTTCGCGATTACGACGTTCATCTTGAACAGCATGGGTAAATAAGGTATAAAATATTAATAAATACTCTAAGGAGAAATAAATGAAAAAAATCGCATCAAGAATCGCTGTCGCAATGTTTGCATTAGCGCTTCTGTTCGTTCCACAGGCAGCTTTTGCAGAGGAGCCGCCAACAACTGGACAGGGTACTGCATCCCAGCAGGCGCTCGAAGGTCTCAATTCGGTTAACCCGAATGGCGCAAATAGCCCAGAGCTTACGACTGTGATTCAAACGATTCTTAATGCAGTCTACTTTATTATCGGCATCGTTGCGGTTGTCATGATTATCCTCGGTGGTATTAGCTATGCTACCTCCCAGGGTGATCCTGCTAAGGTGAAGAAAGGCAAGGACACGATTCTTTACGGTATCGTTGGTCTTATCATTTCCCTCATGGCATTTGCCATTACTCAGTTCATCCTTAACGCAATGAATGGATAAAAATTCCGCCCTTCGGGGCGGTTTTTTGTTGTCTTGAAATATGGGGAGGAAGAAAAAATCCCTCGGCAAGCCAAGGGATTTTAACTGCAATGATTAGTTGATCATGATGCGCTTTGGTTCTTCGGTCTTTTCCTTCTCGAAGGAAATAGTGAGAACGCCATCTTTGAGGACAGCCTCGACGCCATCTTCAATCACTGGAACAGGAAGTGCGATGGTGCGGCTGAATTCGCCCCAGTAGCATTCCTGGATGTGCCACTGAGTAGCACGATCATCTTCGCCGCCGCTAAGGACGCCGGAAATGGTTAGGATGTTGTCGTTAATAGAAACATCGAGGTCCTTGCGGTCGATACCAGCGGTGCGGGCCTTGATAATAAGTTTGTCTGCGGTTTCATAGACATCAACAGCGAGCTGACCAGGGAGATTTTCGGTTTCATCTTCCCAGTTATCTTCGGTAGTTTCTTCAGTATAAACCTCTTCTTCGACTGGAGCGCTTTCAGCGGATTCCACCAAACCCTCTTCTGCTACTTCAGTATTGCCCTCTTCAGAAAGGAAGGCAGCAGTGAGCTCATCGTCCAAGCTCATTTCATCTTTGCGAGCCATAGTTAAAATTACTCCTCCTCCACTATTTACACTCTTAAGCTTTATTATATGGAGGTTTTTCCCTAAAATCAAGGGAAATGGAGGTTTTTGTTGTGAAAAATACAATATTATCAAACATTAGCGAATTATTTTGTCCCCATAGGTGTATTTTGTGTGGAAAAATCGGTGGAATACTATGCGAACGTTGTAAAAATGACATTACGAGTCGGCCTTATGATAAGTGCTTGATGTGTGGTGTTCGCCTGGCTGGTCATATCTGTTGAAGCTGCGATTTGGGTGGTGTTCCGCAATTTTGTGTTGGTAAACGCGAAGGCGCCCTGAGGCGGTTGATTGAGATTTATAAGTTCCACTCCGTGCGGGCGGTGACGATGGTTTTAGCAGAGATGGTGGGCGAAATTCTTCCTGATGGGTGGACGCTCGTTCCCCTGCCGACGATTGCTAGGCATGTGCGCGAGCGCGGTTTCGATCATATTGGGCTTGTGGCAAAGAGGACTGGGCAACCTGTTTCTCGCGCATTGGTTCGCAACAAAAATACCGTGCAGGTTGGAGCGAGTCGAGGGTTGCGGTGTGAGCAGGCGAAGGAAGCCTACCGAGCGGTGGATGTAAATCCGGATATGAATTATTTGTTACTAGACGACGTATGGACGACGGGTAGCAGTATGATGGCGGCCATGCAAAAGCTACGCGATGCGGGCGCCAAAAAGATTGGGA
>CAMJLD010000025.1 GCA_946406645.1 uncultured Candidatus Saccharibacteria bacterium
CGATAATGCTCTTCCGGCAGAATATCCGCAATGCTCTCGCCCCATTCGATGACAGTAATATTGTTCGGCTCATCGATCGATTCGGCGAGATCATCAGCCATCAAACCAGGATCATCTAAGCGATAAAAATCATAGTGAGTGAGCGTGAATTTTTTGCCCTGATAAAAACGCGAAATCGTGAATGATGGCGAGCTAATCGGCTCTTCAATTCCGAGACCTTCTGCAAGGCCGCGCGTAAAAGTCGTTTTGCCGGCGCCAACATCGCCAATAAGCTCGATCACGGCGCCAGCAGAAAGCTCTGCCGCAAAGTTGCGACCGAAGGCAATCATATCTGCTTCGCTGTGAATTAGCATGAATATATTTTACCATATTTTTCAGATTATTCCAGGGCGTAGGTCGGGCGGAAGCTGTGCTTTGTTAGACGTTTTAGCAGCAAGGCTCCGGTAATAATCGGAATATATAAAAGCAACGCAAGCTTACTGGTCGCGCCGAAATCTAGCGTGCACCAATCAATACCGCTAAAGTAATTCACGACGACTAATTGGAACTTTAGAAGGAGCTTGGCCGGAAAGGCGAATAGCGGAATTGGAATTATTCCCGTCAGTAAACTAAGAAGCATTATAGCTGGAATGACTGGCGAGACAACAAGATTTGTTATGAGCGCGACGAGCGACATGGAGCCGAAGTGAAAAATGCAAATTGGTAAACATAATAATTGTGCAGCGAGACTAACGAGAATAATGCCGGCAATTTTGCCTGGCTGTTTCTCGCCGTACAGGAATTTCGTAATGAGCGGATACAAAAAGATGATACCGGCATAGGACGCAAAGGACAGTTGCCACGCAATATTTGTGAGGTAACGAGGATTGATAATGAGCGAGATTGCAATGAGATATAAAATCGAACGAGCCGGATGAAGACGGCGGCCAAAATACCAAGCAAATAGCGACATAATGCAAGCAAACCCCGCGCGCATCATACTCGGGCTAAAACCAGTGATCGAAATGTAGGCAATGATTAATATTGTAGCGCCGGCTAGTGTCGCGAAACGCGAAACTTTGCCGAGATATTTCTTCGCAAAACTAACGACAATACCGAGATGGAAACCAGACGCCACAATAACGTGCGCAAGGCCAACAAGACGCATCTTTTCGCTCAGTTCCGGACTCATGGTGCCCTTTTGGCCAAGCAAATAACTGAGCGCTAAATCAGATTCGTCGCCCTGCCCGATTTGGTCGACAATGCGCCCGGCTAACACGTCTCGCAATTTGAGCGCAAAGTCAGGCGTAGTTGGATGACTGACTTTTATAAGTTCTGGACGGTAGATGAACGCGTCATAATTTCCGAAGCCATTCTCCAAAACGCCGCGAACCGTTAGTATATCCGAGCGCTTCGCTTCTGGTTTGCGCTCGAGCATTACATAAACTTCTAGATCGCCTTTTTCTAATGTGAGACGATAATCAGATTTTTTGTATGCCACATCGCCAGAGAGCGTGCCGCTTCATTCGACGGTTTGGCCGTATGGGAGCGATTTTGAGAAATTATTACTATATATATTATATATAGCCGAAAAACCGATTATCGCGACAGAAACTACCAGTGGTAAAACCGAAAAATGAGGCATACGAATTCATTTCATACATGCTAAAATATAGTAGATGAAGGAGTTATACAAGAATAAGCGTTTTCGCCATATTATGGCTTCCGTCATTTTTTTGGCAATCGCCGCAGTTCTCTTGATGTTCTTCTTGGAATACCGTTATTTTTTGAATGACTTTAGCAAGGCGTGGGACTTTTTCTTTAAGACTCCGCAGGTATTTTTCTTTAATGCATTCCTACTTTGGTTGCTTCTCGTAATTATCTGGGCAATTTGCGGTCGACCAATTCTTTCTGCCGCGCTCGGAACGATTGCGCTACTCGTAATTACATATATTCATATCGCAAAATATAACTCACGCGGCTATCCGCTCTTGCCGGAAGATTTCCAGCTCGCAAGCGAGGCGTCAACGCTAACGAAGTTCGTCGATATTTGGTCTATCGTCAGACTCGTAATTGCCATTATTATTACGGCTGGGCTATTCATCGCCTTTAGTTATTACTGCGGCAAGAAGCTAAATCTAAAATATGAGAAAGAAAAAGGCGAAGGAATTATTAAACGCCATTTCGTCATCGCACGCGCCCTAATTCTCGCGGCTTCAGTTACAGTCTTCTTAACATCGACGATTTTCGTGCGCCATAACGAAGGCATTCGCTACGAGCCAATTTTCCTCGGCACGCGTTTTACGGCATGGAACCAGAACCGCAACTATGACGAAAATGGTTTTATTCTCGGCTTCCTTTATAACTTCCAAAAGCTCAGTCTCGATACGCCAAAGAACTATAGCGAAGAGCGCATCGGCAATACAAAGAAAAAGTATGAGATGATTGCGAACTACGAAAACGAAGGGCGCATTAACCCGGCAGACGAAGACGTGAGCGTTGTCGTAATTTTGAACGAATCATTCTTCGATCCAACAGTCGAGTTCCAAGACAAGAAAATGTCCGACTACTATCGTCATGAAGGTGGAGACATTTTGCCAAATCTTCATCGCATTCAAAAAGAAACCGCATCTGGTAATATGTATACGCTCGATTATGGTGGCGGTACAGCAAATATTGAGTTCGAGGTCTTCACCGGCCTTTCGAACTTTTGGATGAATATCGTGCCGTACACTTCTCTCATTCCAAAAACCGGAAAGGTACCTTCTATCGCCTCGGCGCTAAAGAGCAAGAAGTTTTCTACTATGGCAATTCATCCGTTCAATGGAGGCATGTACAAGCGCAATATTTCATTGAAGAATGAGGGCTTCGATATGTTTACGACTGAGCTCGAAATGGATTACAAAGAGCACGACGGTAACTCTGAATACATTAATGATAAGTCGGCATACGACCAGACTTTGAAGGCGCTCCGCGAAGGCGAAGGCAACCAAGTAATTGGCCTCATTACAATGCAGAACCACACGCCATACAATGGCACTAATTATGAGTCGTATGATTTCGCCGTGGAGCAAACGGAAGGCATCAGCGACACGCGCAAGAGCCAACTCGAAGTTTATTATCAGTCGCTTCATACTTCCGATCAGTATCTAGGTGAATTTATTGATGAGCTAAATACGCTCGACAAGAAAGTCGTGGTGCTCTTCTTCGGCGATCACGCTGCGGGCTTATTCAATATCACGAATAATTCGGAGGACAAAGAGGTGCGCGATTTGTCTCGCGTCACGCCATACTTCATTTATGCGAACTACGACGCAGGACTAAAGGCTGGCGAGAAACTACCAACGACTTCGCCGAACTGCCTCGTCAATACAATGCTCGACAAATTGAACTGGCAGAAGGAAACTTATATGTACCTTACTGCCGAAGCCTGCAAAGAACAGCCAATTCTTGCAGCAACTTATCTCGATGGCCTCGAATTCGAGTTAACCGAAACACTCGAAGACTACCAACTACTCACCTATGATATTCTAGGTGGCAAGAAATTCTGGTATAGCAAATAATTAATTCTTTGGGAAAAGCGGCGTTACTGGCGGCTCGATTGCTTCGGCGCCGAAAATCTCTGCGATTTTTTCTGCAGTCTCCGGCAGGAAGATGCCAAGGCGGACGTTGATATTCAAAAGTTCCTGAATGATGTCGGCGAGAACAACCTTGGCTTTTTCTGGTTCAGTCTTCGCAAGTGCCCATGGTTTTTCTTCGTCGATACGTTTGTTCAAATCCTGAATCTGCTTCCAAATGACCTCGAAGGCGAAATTGAATTCATACTTCGCCATGCGGTCATCAAATTCGGCGTTGTCTTTTAATTCGCCATTGCCGCCCTTCACTTCATTTTTCTTTGCGAGAGTTGCGAGACGTTGGACGAGGTTGCCGAGGTCATTCGCGAGTTCGTTATAGGCGGCTTCGTATTTTTCCCAAGTAAAATCTGCGTCTTCAGTCGTTGAAGCGTGGCGCGAGAAATAATAACGGAACGGAATGACGCCATGTTTTTCAATGATTTCTTCTGGCGCGATTACATTACCAATAGATTTCGACATTTTCTCGCCGCCAACCGTAATGTGGCCGTGGGCAAGAAGATTCTTCGGAAGCGGAAGATCGAGGCCCATAAGCATTGCTGGCCAAATCCCGGCATGGAAGCGCAAAATGTCTTTGCCGACAATCTGCGTATTAGCTGGCCAGAAATCCGAGATGTCTTTTTCCGGATAGCCAAGAATAGTGATGTAATTTGATAGCGCGTCGATCCAGACATACATGACCTGATCTTCATCGCCTGGGACAGGAACGCCCCAAGCCACGGACTCTTTTGGACGAGAAATCGAAACGTCCGGCATGTCTTTTAGAAGATTCAAAAATTCCTTTTTGCGGAAGGTCGGAGTAATCTTCATTTCGTCGGATTCAATAGCTTCGCGAATGCGATCCTTGAAATCGGAAATGCGGAGATAGTAGTTCTCTTCGCTAAGCTTCGTATATGGTTTACGGTGGTCTGGGCAGACACCTTCATTCTCGGCATATTCTTTGTCGGTCACGAAACCTTCACAGCCTTCACAGTACCAACCTTCGTATTTGCCTTTGTAAATATGGTCGCCAAGCTTCTGCCAAATAAGTCGGCAGCGGCGTTCATGGTCCTCGTCGGTCGTGCGCACAAAATCGGTATACTCAACATCGAGCGAATGAATAAAATCCTGGAACTTTTTAGCGTTTTGGTCAACAAAATCTTTGACCGGCATGCCGCTTTCGAGAGCTTTCTTGTAAATCTTACTACCGTGCTCATCGGTGCCAGCCTGCAGGCGCACATTGCTGCCCTGCATCATCATATATCTACGTAACACGTCCGCAAGAAGATAGTCCATCGCATGGCCAAGGTGCGGATTACCATTGACGTACGGGATTGCTGTGGTGATGTAGATATTTTTCATAAAAAATATTATAACACCGTATCTGTTGTTTCGCTAGTCGCGATACTGGATGCGCGTCGAGAGTGCGTGAGTAATTGCTGCGGCGAGGGCGTCGGCGGCGTCATCCGGTTTCACGACTTCCTTCATATTGAGATAGACGCGCACGGCCTCCTGCATATCTTTTTTCTTGGCGCGGCCATAGCCGGTCATCGTCATTTTAATTTGCAACGGGGTGTATTCATAGATTGGGAGATCACGTTGACGGGCGACAAGAATACAAACGCCGCGCGCTTCAGCCACCGTGATACCTGTTGTAATATTTTGGTTAAAGAAGAGTTTTTCAATTGCGACTTCGTCGGGATGAGTTTCGTCAATAATCTGGTTAAGGGATTCGTAGATATCGAAAAGACGGTCAGCGAGCGGAGTATGCGCCGGAGTAGTAATAACGCCAGCTGTAACCATATGCGGCTGCTTGTGAGTCGTAAAGCTCACCACGCCAAAACCACAAATGCCCGTACCTGGATCAATGCCTAAGACTTTCTTAGTCGACATACTAATAGTTTAACACGAGACAGATGCGGGAAGCCGCGCGGGAAAATACGTTTGATGAGTTTGCCGATTTCAGCGCGGAATTGCCAAATGACGACGCCCAGCGTAATGAGCGCTACCGCAATTAAGCCAGCGGTCGCGATAAAAATCTTCGGACTATCGTGGGTCGCCTCGTCTGGAATTGGTTCGACTGGATATTCCTGCTTAGTGGCCGCGATTACTTTTTTGCAGCGACCTGTTTCCGGGTTACGCTCATAGCCCTCGGCACATTCTTTCTGTTTGGTCGTTTCGGCTTTCTTGCAACGATTCGTTTCGGGATTTAGGTACTGGCCCTCGGGGCAAGTTTTTGGTTCCGATGCACTAACAGAGCTTTCATTAATACAGTTTCCCGTGTCGGGATTTATGACTTTCCCTTCTGGACAATTGCGGTATTCTTGTGCTTGATTATCTTCGCCCGGCGTCGGCTGATATGTAAATAGCCACGCACCGTCAAAGAGCGCATAGGAAACACCTTTCTTTTGGCCGTGCGGATAGTCGGCGCTAGCTACGACGCCATTATCGTCGATTAATTCAATAGTTAGCGGCGAGTTTGGGTTCTTCGTCAGCACTAGATCCTGCGAAACATAGAAGCTGGCGGACGCGACTTCTCCGCTCAATGGATAGAGCTTACTCTTGTAGCGCAAATAACAACCATCAAGCGAGATGCTGCGGTCGGTAGTGTTATATAGCTCTACAAATTGTTCCGATACGTCGTCGATGTAGTAGCTATAAATTTCCGTAAAAACAAGACCTTCGCAACTAACGATTGGCTCTAACTCTTGCGGTTCAATTACTGGTCCGAGAATTTGGATTGCCTCGAAGTTTGGTTCTGGATAGTACTTTTCATAGCTGAATACTTCCTCGCATTCGCCGTAGCAGCGGACGGCAGTGCTATTCTCTTCTTGTTTTGTTGCGAATTTGTTTATGGAGTTTTCGCAAACAGTCTTGCCCCAGCAGAGCTCGTCGACTACTTCGCCGCCATAAAGCAGCTGCAGACGACCGCCAGTCGAAGCGAGACCGCTACTGCCGAACTTGTAGAGGTATTCTTCTGGTAGTTCACTAAATTGAGGGCTGTTATGAAAACCGAGTACGAGCGAGTCGGCAACGAGCATCGCATTTTCACTAAAACTAATCTCACCGGAAGGATTATCTGAGCTGTTGTAGTAGGCAATTTTATAATCTGCTAGCGGCAAATCGTCGCCAGTCTTTCTTAATTCGATGAAGTCAAAATTATGTGACGACAAATCGTCCTTATATCCAGCATTGACGGCAGAAAAACTGAGGGCCGGCGGGTCTTCCGCGGTAGCTCAAACGAAGGTTGCGTGCATTAAAGTTAGTATTGGAATGCTGGCTAATATAATTTTGATTTTTGTCATGCGAGAATAGTACGGCAGACCTAGT
>CAMJLD010000026.1 GCA_946406645.1 uncultured Candidatus Saccharibacteria bacterium
GGGCTCGTAGCTCAGTTGGTTAGAGCGCCTCCCTGTCACGGAGGAGGTCGCGCGTTCGAGTCGCGTCGGGCCCGCCATTACAAAAAAACGCCGTCAGGCGTTATTTTTTTGCTCAAAAAACAGCCCCGAAAGGCTTTGGTGCGGGTAGAGGGAGTCGGACCCTCATCTCTTGCTTGGGAAGCAAACATAATAGCCGCTATACGATACCCGCAATAGCCTTATTATAGCACAGCCGCCCCCTAGAAACATCTTGACGTTTTATTCTGTTTATGCTAAATTTTAATCATATAAATAGGTCAAAAACAAACAAGTGAAAAAGTTCCGTATTCTCATGAGTAGAAAATTTGTCGCTATTTTTGGCGCCCTGCTCTTTCTTTTCGTCGGCGCCACGATTGCATTTAATAGTGGCAGCGCACTCTTCCCGAACATCTTTCATCCTGCCGTAACCAAAACATCCGTGATCGAAACTTTCGTTGCGCCAACCAACTGGATCCCGTGTCAAACCGCAGACAAAGTCATCACCGTCCGCAACGACGGCAATACACCTGTCGCGGCGCGCGTCAAGATCGCAGAAAACTGGAAAGACAAAGACGGCAACGAGCTCGCCCTTACCTTCACCGACACCAACGGTGCCACACAGCGTCTCGCCCTCATTAATGTCAATACCACCGACTGGGGAAAACGCGGCGCTTACTATTATTACAAGACCGACCTCGCCCCAGGCGAAACCAGCACACCATTCATGACCGACGTCACGCTAAACTGCGCCGCCAACCTCGTCGACACCCCATACCTCGGCGGAACCTATACGCTGAGCGCCACTATCCAGACCATCGAGGCCGAGCACCAAAACGAATGGGCCCGCGGCGCCACACTCCTCCCTGGCCCAGAAGTCAACGCCAAGCTCAAAAAACTCGCCGGAGACCCAGAATCAGCAGGCGTATCATATGACGACCAGGCCATCAAAACAATCGTAAACGCCGAATCCTTACCAGAAAACTTCAGCACCTCCGACTCGAAGAACATCATTTCCGTCGTCGACTCAGAACCAATTTATGCCTGGTTCGACAACACGAACAATGCCGGCATTATATATCTCTACACTGACTCCCCCGCAATCAGAGGCAACGCAGACATGAGCCGAATCTTCCAAAAAATGAGGTCACTAGTTAACGCCCCGGCCATTACCTCGTGGATTATGTCGGATGTCACTTCACTTCGATGCATATTCTACGATGCAAGATCTCTCACTTCTCTTGATATCTCAGGCTGGGATACATCCAGCGTGACAGACATGGCTGGCGTATTCGCCACCCTCACCTCACTCACACATATCGAAGTATCAGATTGGAACACATCAAACGTAACTACGATGAACGGCATGTTTTATGGCTCAAACGCACTAGTTTCTCTCGACTTATCAGGCTGGGACACGCCAAATGTTACAGATATGTACACAATGTTCTACATGTGCAGCTCTCTCGTGTCAGTTGACGTCACAGGCTGGGACACATCTAGCGTAATAGATATGACAGGAATGTTTGCCGGAGCATCATCCCTCTCGTCCATAGATGTCTCAGGCTGGGATACATCTAGCGTAACGAGCATGTTCGCCATGTTCAATGGCTGCCAATCGCTCACTAGTATTGATGTCTCGGGCTGGAAAACGCCGAACGTAACAAATATGAGCTACATGTTCGACGGCTGCAAATCGCTCACTAGTATTGATGTCTCGGGCTGGAAAACGCAGAACGTAACGGATATGTCGCGCATGTTCCATGGCTGCCAATCGCTCACTAGTATTGATGTCTCGGGCTGGGAAACGCCGAACGTAACAAATATGTCGCACATGTTTGCCGGCGCCCGATCGCTTACTTCGCTCAACGTTTCAAGCTGGGACACTAGCAATGTGACGGACATGAGTTCTATGTTCAGTGTTGGCGAATCATACATGGGCAACGGCCAACTCTCCGAAATAATTGGGCTTGAAAACTGGGACGTTTCAAACGTTACCAACATGACCGCAATGTTCTATGGCGCCGGCCAAATGACGCATTACGACATCTCTGGCTGGAACGTTTCAAAAGTCGAGGGTATGCAACATATGTTCTGCGACAACTTTATGCTCGAATCGCTCGACCTCTCCGGCTGGGATGTGTCGAGCGTTAAAACCATGTACGATATGTTTGACGATGCAAGATCCCTCACTACTCTCGGCGATATTTCGCATTGGAGCACTACTAGCCTCATCGATGCAGGCGGATTCCTAAACGGCGCAACTTCCTTCGTCGGAGACAACGGCGCCCTTGACCTCTCCGGCTGGGACACCAGCAACCTCCTAGCGGCTGGCGAGATGTTCCGCGAGACGCCCCTCACTACAATCGACATCAGAGGTTGGGATTTCGGCAAGCTTACCAACGACTCATGGGAAGGCGCCGGCTCTGGCATCTATTACGAAACCGGCAACACCTCGAGCTACCCAGGCCTCTCCGGCATGTTCCTCAATATGCCAAATCTCCAAAACGTCTACATCGATCAGGACGGCAAGGATACCTTCGACGCCGCAGTCGCTAGAGGCGTCAACGTCACGAAGTTTTGGCAAGGCTCCCCAATCAGCGACTTCACCATCCTCTCGAACTAGCTCTCCTCTTGACAAAACACAAGAATTTTGATATAATTATAAGATATGAAGCTTCAAAAATACAAACGTGATTCAGAGGTCAGCTATGCCCTCGGCGCCACTCTTGTCGCCGAACTCCTAAAAACTCATCCGAGTGCCATCACGCGCGTATTTCTCCGCCCTGCCGACAAATACGGCGACGACCTGACAATAATCCTCGACGAATTAAAGGCCAGGAAGTTCGAAATCATCGAATCGACCAAAGCCTTCAATATTCTTGGCGCAAAAGAAAACTGTCTCCTCGCTGCCGAGTTCAAAAAAGAATGCCTCTACGAGCCCCAAAGCGACGTTTTGCGCATGCCCGGCCAAAAAGACATTATTCTCGTCAATCCTTCCGATTCCGGCAACCTCGGCACCATCATGCGTAGCGCCGCTGCTTTCGGGTTCAGCGAAATCACTATCGTCCCCCCGGCCGTCGACCCATATGATCCAAAAGTCATCCGCGCATCTATGGGCGCTATTTTCCATCTGCTCATACGCGTAGAAAACGAACCCTCTATCTACCCGAGCGAAAGCCACATTTTTTACGCATTTATGCTCAACAAAAATGCCAAAACCCTAGATAGCATCACGGCAAGCTGCAAGGATAAAGACCTCACTCTCATCTTCGGCAACGAAGCCGCTGGCCTGCCAAAAGATTTCTGCGAAAAAACTGGCGCCACGCCAGTCTTCATCCGCCAAAGCGACAAGGTCGACAGTCTTAACCTAGGCGTCGCCGCCTCTATCGCAATGCATTATTTCAGTAACTAATTCTCTTTTAAGGCAGTCGTATTTTTGTCGCCCTCGACATCCTTGAGCTCGATCATCTCTTCGACTTTATTGTCTTTGCGCAAACCGTCGAGTATTTTGTCTAGCTCAGTAAAGCGAATCCAAATCGAATCATATTTCACTTTCGAGCCTTCGCGCGCAGTGAGCTTCACGAAATAATATCCGTTGCCATTTTTTGAAACAAATCGCGGCGAAACATCGCCAACTTCCTTTAGGCTCATCGCCATTGCAGCACGGCCAGAGTCAAGGTTCGTCGCATCAACCATCTCACTCAAACTCTCAAAGCTAAAGATATCGTTTTCTTTGTAGGCTTCCTCGATTTTTGCGAAGTCTCTCTCGCCGCCATCAATCGCTGCCTGAACTTCCTTCGCCATCTTCTGCGCATTCTTATCGATAGACTCAGCATATTTCTTCTTCGACAAAGTCATGCGAATCATATCGCGGTACTCGTCCATGCTCAGACCGAAATTCTCACGAATAATACCACTAAACGCCACATCGCTGCGCTCTTCACCATCAATCATCTTGTGGTCGTGAATTACCTCGTTAACTTCGTCATCCGTGACCTTATTGTTTGTCTCTTCGAGCTTAGCGGCTGCATAGGCATAATCTTCCGCATCGGAAAGCGCCTGACGCTTATAGTAGGCTTTCAGACGTTCTGAATCTTGCG
Source organism: uncultured Candidatus Saccharibacteria bacterium (assembly GCA_946406645.1). Taxonomy (GTDB): domain Bacteria; phylum Patescibacteriota; class Saccharimonadia; order Saccharimonadales; family Saccharimonadaceae; genus UBA2834. The sequence goes on from CAMJLD010000026.1 coordinate 4,119, forward strand.
AGTTATCAAGCTTGCCCTGCTGGTGTTCAATCGACGTAATACTACTTCTATAGAGCATCAAGTAATCGCCATAACGAACACTCACGCCGTCAATCTTCGCGACCGGCATGCGAAAAGCGCGCGCAAAACGATACATCACATCGCCAGTATCCTGTGCCTTATAGAGACGGAACCAACACATGAAGCCGAACGCAATCACGGCAACAACCGCAATCAAAATCGCATTGTTAACCAAGCGGTGCTTAGAGTACTGGAAAGGATAACGAAACTTCTTGCCCTTCGACAAAATTTCATCACGACTTTCTTCGAGGTTTTGCTGAGTGACAACTTTTTTCTTATCTTTTTTCATGCCAAGTATTCTCTAGTTCATTATACACTGTCTCGGGGTGGCTGACCATGCTGAGCACCAAATCGCCCGCCTCGGTCTGAATCAAAATCGAACCATAATTAAAGATAGTCGCGAACAACCCGTGCACGCCATAACTCATATTTTTGATACTATCGAGCTCGAGATCCACCACGCTCTTCTGGAAGAAGCCCTTTTGACGCGTCTGGCGTAAACGCTCATTCGTCACAATATAGAAGCTAAAATACCATAACATCCAGCTATAAACTGCGCCGATTAAGCCGACCGCGAAGAAAATCAACCAAACCCAGAACATATCGCTATTATTAGGCCAAATCAAGCTCGGCACAAAGCCAAGCGCCGTCACAATAATCAGCCAAAGCCAACCACGAATCGTCGTCACAAAATGCCGACGGAACACATACATTACCTTCTCCCCTTCTCTCTGGCCATCAAATTCCATATCTATATTTTACCATAAGCACAAAAATGGTGACCCAGGCGCGAGTCGAACGCACAACCTTCTCCTTAGGACGGAGCCGCTCTATCCATTGAGCTACTGGGCCACTCCTTATATTATACCACCGGTCACACGCCCTATCTGCCAACCCAATAAAGTTGAACTTTTCGAAAAGTTCAACTTTATCCGCTCTCAGAAACATTCACAAACCCGAACCAACAAAAAGTCCAGCTGGAAAGCTGGACTTTTAAGACATATTTAACGAGTAAATCTCTCAGAAAGCGTCTTGTAAATCTGAATCTCTTCTGGCTTGAACCAGTAAGAAACTTCCTGCTCTGCCTCAGAAGCGTTGCCAGAAGCGTGAATGAGGTTTGCAACACCTTCGTTACGAGCATCGGCATAACCGAAGGAAACGTGCGCGTAGTCACCGCGAATCGTACCCATATCTGCCGCCATTGGCTCAGTCGAACCAACAATCTTGCGAACAACCGGAATTGCCTCGACACCCTCAAGCACCATTGCAATCACTGGACCAGAAATCATGAAGTCGACGACGAGGTCAAAAGCCTTCTGACCACGGCGAGTAATCATCTTGGAAATCTCTTCGTAATGATGATAGTAATGATCCTTATCTGGATTTACCATCTTGGTCGCAACAATCTTGAGACCAACGCGCTCAAAGCGAGAAAGAATCTCGCCAACGATACCGCGCTGAACTGCATCTGGCTTAAAGATGATAAGCGTACGCTGAATCAAACCGTCTGGGTTATTTTCTTTCGTAAAACCAATGTTCCAAGCGGTTGGTTTCTTCGTCTCAGCAGCGACCTGTTTTGCTGCACTTCCAATTTTCTTAGCTTCTTTTTTGTCAGCCATAAAAAACTCCTTTTCGTCTATTATAACAGATTCAAATCTCGTTCTAGTGATTATCTACGCAAGCAATGTCGCCGCCCTCAAGGCGCATCAATAGCGAGAACTGACGTGGCGCATTATGCCATGTGACCGTGCCGCTCTCTTTACTGCACGACGAATTTGGTATCACAACAATCTTATAGCCATTTGGCCATTTGCCTAAATACTCGCGTATCGAAACATCATTAGTGCCATTATCCGTAAGCCCACGCTCAATGCTGTTTATAACCTTAAATCCATAGACATTCCCATCCGGGTCGAGCCAATCTTCTGCGCCAGTCTCACACTTATACTCGTCTTCCTCAACTCTGCCCGCCGGGCTATAAACATCGGCGGTAGTCCTCGTACATTTCATGTCAATATACCTCTGCACAAATTTATTATCTGTTCTACCATAAGACCAAGGAATCTTGCCATTATTATTCGTCTGGTAAGTCGCGGCTGCTTCTAGAAAAACACTTAGCCTTTCTCTGCGTTCCTCGTCACGCTTCATAATCAAACTATCTTTCTCAGACCCGCCCGACTCAGTCGAACCGCTAGCCTCGCCACCCTTGCCGCCAGACACAAGCACAATCACTAGAACGACAGCCAAGCCCACGACTAACGTAGCGAGTATCGCAATAATTACATAGAGCCCCGTTTTCGAATCTTTCTTCGGAGCCGGAGCCAGTGCAGACGTCTCCGTTGCTTGGTTTTGATATTCGTTGTTTTCCATTTTGCCTCCTTTTTAAATATCGCTATGGAATTTCTTGTGCACTTCACGAAGCTGCGGATCGGTCACGTGCGTATAAATCTGCGT
>CAMJLD010000027.1 GCA_946406645.1 uncultured Candidatus Saccharibacteria bacterium
TTGAGTCTTCACCGTCGAGGAGACGAGATTATTTTGATGAACTATTCCGCCAGATTGATTTAAATTATTCGACAAACTTAAGTCGTTATAATAAAGCTTTGAAACAGCGGAATGATTTATTAAAACGAGAAGATATTCGCGCGGAAGATATTTTCTCGTGGAACATTCTTTGTGCACAGTATGGTGTGGAGTTGAAGCAGACGCGTCTAAAAGTACTAAAGAAAATTAATGAGCTGATGACGGCAAATTACCAAAACATTGCGAAGAATAAAGACGAATGTTATATACAATACCTTGGCGATAATGTCGATGAAAATGAATATCTTGCTCGTTTGTCGCAGAATTTTGAGCGAGATAAAGTGTTGGGATATACAACATTCGGCGCGCACCGCGATGATTATAGTTTTGTCTTTAATGGGAAGAATGCGGATGGTTCGGCTTCGCGCGGTGAGATGAGAAGTATTATCTTGGCGCTAAAATTTATTGAAGCAGAAATACTTGAAAAAGAAACCGGAAAGCAGCCAGTGGTGCTACTGGACGATATTTTCTCGGAGCTAGATGAGACGCGACAAAAGCATCTAATTCATAATTTTAAGAATTACCAAAAAATTATTACTAGTACAAACGTGCCGGCAGAGATGCAGGTTAATATGAGTTTGTAGACTTTAAGATTTTTTCTGGAATCTTTTCAGTGTTGTAATTGGTGAAAAGTGGCTGTGGATTTGCGAGAGCATTCCAGCTGCCATCCTTTTGTTTCTTTAGGATAACGCGATAATGGGCGTAGTCGAGGGCGCGATCATAGTCATTAATATAGAAGCTAGTATAGAAATAGTCGCCGTTGTATTTACCGGCATTCACGACATATTTGTTAGAGAGGCTGAAGCCAACTTTAATGGCTAGGAGTGGATCGGTTTCGGTATTTTGTTGATACTCGGAGAATTCAGTTGGAGTATGGAATACAAAATTTGTTTCGAGAATATTTACGTTTTTTAGCAGTTTAATCTTTTCTACGGCAATATCGAGGTTTTCTGGATCGGCCTTTATGTTGACGATAGGTTCTTTTTTGTCGTTATATTCATAGCTAATTGAATAGAGCGAATTATTAATCGGGAGGTAATTTAGGATTGGATATTTTTCTTTTTGTTTGATGCCCTGTTGGTTGAGGATGGATCCGATTTCACCTTCGGTTTCGTAGAATTCGCGTTCGTGATCGTTAATGTATTTTTCGCCTTCGTCATCGAGTGGATTTAGAATACCGACGATTGCATTGTTATTTTCGGAAATGACGACAGTTTCTTTATAGGAATCAAAATGTTCATTAAACTTAACTTCCAAATTATATTCACCAGGAATTAGCCAAGTGGTGGAATTATTCGTAATTGGCGCGTCGTTAAGCGTGACAGTGGCGCTGTATGGAGCATATTTGACGACGGTTTTAACTTTACCTGCACGATAAATGAGGGTGCAGACGGAATAGATAACCGCAAAGAGGAAGAAGAACGCGAGAACTATAAAAGCGATTAATTGGTTTCTTGAGAAGTTCTTAAGTGTGCGCATTAATTATTCCCTTTGTTTGTTGAGTAGCTAGTAGTCGAATTAGTAGCATACATTGGGTTGCGATACCAACGAACGGCCCCGCCTTTACCGTAGAGTAAATCTTCTTTTCCTGCCATTGGTGCACGGGCAGTATCTTCGCCCCATGATGCGGAGGCGATGACGGAATTAAAGCCTTCAATTTCGCCAACATAAATGAAGGTGTGTCCATTAGTGAAGGCGACGTCGCCCGGCTGGAGAATACTGGTGTCTACTGTCGTGTCTGAACTGCTATTAAGAAGCATCCAGTTATGATTCTTCACCCAGCGCTCTTGCTCCCAGGTGCCGCCCTTATAATCATTGTAGTTTTCGGCGATGCCAGAGTTTTGGACGAGAATAGTGACGAAGCCACCACAGTCGATACCCTGTACGCCGCGTGCCCAACCACCAACATAGCGACCTTCGGCGGCGGATTTAGTGACGGCATTTGCATATTCTGGCATGCGATTAGTGTATGGTGCGCTATGATGATCCGGCCAAGCATAGGCTTTGACGAGAGCAGTGAATTCGCTATTTACACTACAGCCCTTTGCGTCGAGGCTGCCATTTACGGCCTTATAAAGAGTTTCGGCAAAGAGCTTCTGGCCGGCGGCGTTTGGATGGAGATTGTCAGCCATGTACTTTTTGGCATTTTCGGTAACGGCAGTATACCAATCGGCGAGATAAATATTACTATGCTCTTTTGCGAAGTTCTTTAGGAGTGCGTTATTCGAGTCGAAACGATGTGGATTGTCCATGTCGTAGTTAGTGACTAGAACGATTTTGCGGTCGGCACCGATGGTGCGAATTGCTTGATTAATAATTGCTTCAGTAAGATTATCGCTGTTGGTGCCTAAGGCAAAGATGACGGTATCGTTGAGCTTCATTTTTTCGGCAACTTCAATACCTTCGTACCATTGGCGTCCAATTACTGCGTTGATGTTTGAATTATCGAGTTCACTGAATTGGCTGCGGATGGATGCATTGGAGAAGAAAGTGATAGAGTCGCCAATAATGGAAAGATTTTTACCGTTCTCTACTCCACTAGGAGTGCCGGTGGCGGCGACGCCTTTACCGGTGTATTTTTTGTAATATTCGCGAGCGTAATCACGGCGACGTTTAGTGGCCTGATATTTTAGGCCAATAAATGGTTCGTAATAAAGAATCTCGGACTCGCCATTAACAGCGCGCTCGAAGAGCGTGAGAAATACTTCGGCTGCAGCTTCTGGTGTTGACTGTTTCTTAATTTCGGATTGCCAGTTGCGGTCTTTTTCGGAAAGAGTATGGTCGAGCTCGACGGCTAGAATGCGATCGAAATCAGCAGAGGCAATTTTCTTGCTAGCGCCGCTACCCCAGTACTCACTACTCGTATACTGCTCGAGCCCCTTAGCGCGGAGCTTGCTGAATAGGCTGTCTTTACGGCCATAGCCCCATTGGAAAATACCCCAATAATTACCGTTACTAGAGCGAGTTGGTTCGAGGCCGCTTTCAGCCATGGCGTTGCCGAGAATGCCGGCAGTTTGGGCGTCGTTGAAGCCTTTCTTAATGAAATAGTTCCAGATTTTCTCTTCGGTGGAATCGCCGGAGAGGATGGTGGCGGCGGAGTTACAAGCGTCTTCGTTCCCTACTGGGTTGTAATAGTAAACGCCGTTTTGATCATAATAATCGAGGATTTCTTCGTTTGGAATTGCCGCAAATGCGGGATTCAAAATGAGGAGCGAAGCAACGAAACTAATAGCGAAGGACTTTATGATGTTTTTCATACTGTGTAATTCCTTCGATCAATAAAGATTGCTGGCGTAGAAATAATATTAGTAAGAATATTTGGATTATTGAAATACGAATTTTTTGGCAAGCTCACAATTTCGGATTGATTATTGCCGAAGACGAACAGATTAGAATAGTCGTAATTTGCAATTTCGGATGAGTAGCGGCTGACTTCGAGGAGGAAGGCGATATCGTCTTTAGTGTAGCCAGTTAGGCGAGCGAGCGTACCGGTGAATGAATCATCGACTGGGTGTTTTTCGTCATATTCTTCGAGGTAAGCGAGGACAGGGTTGTTGGTTTGGGCGCTAGCATCGCTGGCGCTGTTTTCCATGCCGCTCAAAATACGCATATCTTCGACGTAGGCTTGGTAATATTTAAACTCGTTATCCCAGCGTGGGTTGTTTTTACTCATCACGCAGTTTTCACCGGTGCCCCACGGGCGGTTTTCGACGTCCTCGACGGCATTAATAATATCGACAACGTCCTCGACGATGTAGAGGTTGTTACCGACGATACCAAAGTCAGTTTGGAGTGCATTCATAATGTTTGCATCGAGTACGCCCCATGGCGATTCGCGTTCGGTACAGAAGCTGATGAACTTTGAAAGCTCGGAGCCTTCAATAATTTTGCCGTTATTGTCGAGGTTTGGTGCAATGACGGCGTTATATTTCTTATCGTCTGGGCGAAGATTGATAGTGCTATAGTCGCGAGATGGGATTTCGAGGCCATACATGTCACAGACAGTCCCGAGTCCGTTATTGCAGGTTTGATAGTTGGAAGTATAGGTGACTTCTTGGTCGGCGGCACTGACGGACGGATTGAAGACTTTGAAGGCATTACTAATCAAATTGCCGAAGCCGGCTAGGCCGTTGCCAAGCGAAGAGCCGATGGCGGAGAATGAGATCTTCGATAAGAGTGCGCCGAGGAAGGTGTTCGGACTTGTAATGTCGAATGGGCTGCGATGGAGACGATCAACCTCTGCTTCTTGGGAGAGTGTGGTGGAGGTCTGGCGGTTTTGTTCCTTTACGTATTCTTCGTCGGCTGGCATGAAGGCGCTTGCTTCGGTGGCGAGCTTAAAGTTGGCGGCTGCGGCACCCTGAGTATAAAATTCGCCGGCCGGAATGCCAGTGAGGCTACTGAAGATATCGCCGGCAAAGATTTTTGCGACATATGGAATAATTGCTTGGACAATAGCGCCAACTGCGGCGGTAATAGCGATGCCGCCGACGGTATTCGCGACAGCACTAACGACAAATTTTGCGAGTGTGCCGCCTGGAACTGCATTCGAGGCGAGCGAAACGACGGCGGATGCCGCCATTACGCCGCTACAAGTTGCCTGTGAGGCACCGGTAGTTGCGGCAACTAATGCGGCGGAGCCAAAAATGTTATTTAGCGAGTATGGTGCAACTTTACTATGGTTAGCTCGTGCATTAGTTAGAATGACCTGAGAGCCTTCGCTTTCGAGCAGTGAGCCGGTGACAGTCTCGGTGCGTGTAGCGCCGTTTGCGTCGACGTATTGAACCTTTGAGTCTGTGACGGTAGTAAAGAAGTTGAGTACGGAATTGATGCCAGAAGCGTCGCCTTCGCCGGCGATGCTTTTACTGATTGGCTCGGAGAAACTTAAGAAATAAGAAATCGACTGGAAGATTTGATAGGCGGTAACGGCGACGGAGGCTATGTTGGCGATACGGAGTCCGACGCAGGCAACTGTGCCGACATTAGTTGCAGTGTCGATTTTACCTGCAATACTATTCACGAATGAGCGCGCTTTGATTTCTGGTGTATCGCCTTCGATTTTACCAACCTCAATCGCGTCGCCATTTTTGCCAACGTCCTTGGTGCCATCGCCGTCAGTGTCGGTGGCGTGGATTGAGTTGATACTTGCTTCGGATCCAGTAACGTTGTTATTGATGGTTTCGCGGAAGTTGGTTTCGTCTACTTCGGAATCACCAGTGCTACGATAGTTGTCGAAAATATCGCGGCTCTTACCTTTCTTTTTATAGTAGTGATCAGCTGATTCGTCGAAGAAGCCGGCAACGCGGCCGCGCTTTGCTTTCGTATAGGCTTCGCGGAAATTTGCATCGCTAGCAAACCTAGTCTGGAAGTCGTCAGCGCTGATAATATCGTCGCCGTATTTTAAGACGGTGCTTTTGTTCGCAATGATTTGGTCGGTGCTGAAGTTGCCGCTCATGTCGATTTGGCCGACCTCGATGCCCTGTTTTGCGAGACGACGCTTCATGTATGGAGAGAAGGAGGTATAGCGCTTCGTGAGATTATTGGAAATCTTAATTTGATCGCCGCCATCCATCATGTATTTGACGATACTTTGGTTGCGTGTCATGTAGGATGGGTACTGAATATCGGTCTTAGCGGTGTAGTTACTAGAGATGTTCTGCGGAAGCATGGTTCCGAGGCCGTAGAAAATAAAACCTCCGACGACTAGCAAAATAGTGATTATTGAAGCAGGGGCGGCTTTCTTGAGAATCCCGCCGCCTTTGCCGTTCAGGCGACCGCGGCCGCGAAGGACCTCGGAGGCAGTTTTGCCGGCAACATTATTGCGGTAGGTACTGAGAAGTGCGTCGCTAGATTGGTTCTCTTCTGACTGACGAAGGCGAGTGGCGGCAGAATTTTTTTGATGGCGAAAATTACGCTTTGTTCTTTCGGCTTCTTTTTGGATTGATGGAAGGTTTGATTCTGCTTCGGTAAGGATACTAGGGGCTTGAAAATCAGGACGCTCCATATCGTTGTATGGATCGTGCGGAAGACGATATTTTTGACCTTGTGGTTTTGCCACCATAATACGTATTAATTATA
>CAMJLD010000028.1 GCA_946406645.1 uncultured Candidatus Saccharibacteria bacterium
CATGTTTTGACAGATAAGAGCGAACTTCGTGAATGGATGCGCCCGCTTGATAGCAGTAATCACAAGAATGGCGTTGAGAGCTGGGGGCGCGGGCTTGATTATTACGAAGATATTTGGGATGCGTTTGGTAATCAGGTGAGCTTCATGGAAGTGCGCCTCGCTGAGGATAATCAGCTGGTGTCGTCGCGCATGGTGTTTAATTTTCCAGATGAGACGGAGACATTTTCGTCGGGGACGATTCAGGAACTGCGCCATTGGAATGGCATGACCTACGTGCAGGATTGGCAGATTGGCGAGTGTCTAAAAGCAGGGCAGAAACGTTTGAATTTCTACGGCGTAGCGGGGGATTTCTCCGATGCGAACCGCTTGCTTGAGTTCAAGAGTGGTTTTGGTGTGACGGTCGAAGAGGGAATTGGTGGATTTATGCTGGTTCTCGACGCGCGAAAATACCGCATGAAACAGCTTCGTCGCAAAGTGCGCGGCGCGGCGGGCAGAGTAAAACGCTTGATTAAGAAATAACCGAACGAGGTGAAATATCTAGGCTGTATGGGTCGGTTGGTTTTTCGCCGGCCTGAATAGAGTAGTAGGCGGCGGAAGCGACCATGGCGCCGTTGTCGGTGCTGAATTTCATATCTGGAACGAAGACTTGGTGGGTATGGTCGAAGGCTTTGTGAAGTTCGGCTCTCAGGCGTTCGTTGGCACTGACGCCACCGGCGAGTAAGATGGATTTGGTCTCTGGGTGGAGTTCAGTGGCTTTCTGCAGCTTCTTAATCAGGATATCGACGGCGGTTTTTTGGAAGCTAGCGGCAAAATCTGCCTTCTGCTGGGCCGTGAGAAGCGATTTGAGCTCGGTCGACGGCGTATGAATGTCTTTTCCCACTTCGTGCTGAACGGCGCGTAGGACGGCCGTTTTAAGCCCGCTAAATGAGAAATCTAGGTCGCCGACCTGCGGGATTGGCAAATGATACTTGTTTTCGTCGCCATTTTCGGCTAATTTGGCGATATTTGGGCCGCCTGGGTAGGGAAGGCCAAGGATTTTTGCGACCTTGTCAAAGCATTCGCCGATGGCGTCGTCGCGCGTCGTGCCGATAATTTCGAAATGATCATGGCGTTCCATATAGATAATCTGGGTGTGGCCGCCGCTGACTACGGCTGCGAGGAGTGGGAATTCCGGCTGATAGCCGCTAAGCCAGTTGGCGTAGATGTGGGATTTCAAGTGGTGAGTAGGATAGAAAGGCTTGTTATGCGTGATGGCTAGCGTGCGGGCGGCAAGAGTGCCGACGAGGAGGCTGCCGACGAGGCCTGGGGTATGAGTGACGGCGATGGCGTCGATAGAATCGAGAGTTTCGCCGGCGTCCTTGAGGGCTTTTTCGATAACGGGATTAATTGCCTCGATGTGACTACGGGCGGCGATTTCTGGGATGACGCCACCGTACTCGGCGTGGATGTCGATTTGAGACACGACAACATTGGACAGGACTTTTTGTCCGTCCTCGATAATCGCTGCAGCGGTTTCGTCGCACGATGATTCGATGCCGAGAATTTTCATATCTGTTATTATACCTTTTCTTCGCTTTGCTGTCATCTGATTAAGGTTCGTTGCGATAGGGCTTGTGCTTTGTAAGGGGTGGGGAATATGCTACAATCTGTTGCAAGTGGGAGATTTTTATCAGAGGAGGTGATATTATGCCCGCATGTTTCAAGTTTAAGAAATGTTCTCAGTGTCATTCTCATGAGTGCCATCGGATAGCAACACCCGATTCGTTTGAACATGAATTTGGTATTTATTGTTCTGAGGTTAAGGTTAAACCTGATGGCCTGAATCAGAGAACCCTTGATGGCCCTATTGATTCGAAGCTGATTGCTTGCAGCGACAATGGTAGTGAGATGGATGCGAAAGTTCCGGATTGGTGCCCGCATTATGTCGACAAGTAAAAATGCCCCGCGTTATGCGGGGCTTTTTGAACGATTAGTGTCGTCTTCTTTTTTTGCGAGCGAATAAAGTTGAACTTTTCGAAAAGTTCAACTTTTTGTGATTGCGAGAGATGATGGGGTTGAGTTAATATAGGTTTCCGCTGCACCCAGCTGCTGTCCATTTTGTGAGGTAAGAAGCGCGAATAGAGTTCACATTATTGTCGTAATTCGTCTTTGCTCTTTCTCTAGCTGGGCATCCGCCAAATGATGAGCAGTTTGCGTTGTTGACTTCATTTACATAAGCCGCTTGTGCGTTTCGTAATTCCTGTGCCATATTAGTTTGAATATTGAGGCACTCTCGTTCCCTCTGCCTCTCGGCTTCGGCGGCCATTTCCTCTGCAATGCGTTGTTTTTCGCGCTCGTTTTCTGCTATTTGCTCCTGAAGTCTTTTTAACGCTTCTTCATTTTGTTTTTCTTCCTCAGCTTTTTGGTTGTCAGTCGATTGATTAGTATCAGCTTGAGACGATTGCGTGTTCTGGATATTCTGATTAGTTTGAGCTTGCGTTCCCGGTTGTGCAGCTGGCGTTTGTTGGGGCAGCTGTTCTTGCTCTTGTTGCGTTGTTTCATTTTCTATTTGCGGCGTATTTTTTGCGCCGTCGTCTAGTTTTCCGTTAGAACTGGTATCCGATGACTCTTTTGTATTGTCCGGATTGTTTAGCTGGCTGTTATTAATGAACGCTATCGCTATTGCAGTACAGACTGCCAGTAGAAGTACCAAGACGAATATAATGACTAGCCTTTTACTACGCGGCGTTTTTGCATATTGATTTTGGTCGAGTGACTCTAGGCTGTTATCTTCAGCGTTCATTTCATTACCTCGTTTTTTCTAGTTTATCATGGCTGGCTGTTATTACGGTATTGTGGGAATTGGAGCAGGTTTTGGCTACAGAAAAATCTCTATTGCCTCTGTAAATAGCGCCACTCTCTATTGACAGACGAGAGCCTATGTGCTATAATATTATGATAATTGCTAACCATGGCGGTTATAATACTAAATCTTGGAGGTTCATCTGTATGAGCAACAATAATAATGAAAATGGTAGATCCTATTTAGACGATGTAGAAGAGAAGGGTTATTTCGGTCTGATGCTTGCCTTTTTTAGACAGTGCACCAAAGCCGAGGAATGGCCTGTTCGCCGTGAAGCACTGCTTAAGGTGTTTAGCGAGAGGTTCTTTGCTGGCGCTAATGCCGATTTACGGTTAATTGGCCACGCAATGGCATCCACTTCATCTATTGATGAGTACGCTGCCTTGAATCGATATTTTGGTCTTCTTTCCGACCCCCCGATGAATGTAAGTGCGACGACATCAGCGTTCAACGAAGCATATAGGAATCATTTGTCGTTTAACGACGAGGAAGTTGGTCGCATGATTGGCGAGGGGTTGCGCAGTTTAGGCGACGACCCCGACTTCCGCGAGTATGCTAGCGGAATTGTCGCTGATGCTGAAAAGTACTTAGCCGCATAATCTTTCTCGTATTCATCTACATCAAAAAGGTCCCTTCGGGGGCCTTTTTGAATGGCTAAGTTTACGAGACGGCAAAATTTAAAAAATGCCCCCGGAATCGGGGGCGATTTTCTAGCGGTAGAATTTGAGGGATTCGATTGGGTCCTTGCGGGCGGCCTTGATGGCTGGGTAGATGCCGAAGGCGATGCCGACGAGGAGGCTGGTTGCGCCGGTGATACCAAGGATTTGCCAGGAGATGTGTGGGGCGAATGGGCTGATGAGGGAAATGAAGAAGGCTGCGATGTAGCCGAAGACGAAGCCCATGAGGCCGCCGATGACGCTGAGGATGAGAGATTCGAAGAGGAACTGGAGCATGATTTGGCTTGAGCTGGCGCCGACGGCTTTGCGGATGCCGATTTCGCGAGTGCGTTCGGAGACTGAGACGAGCATGATGTTCATGATGCCAACGCCACCGACGATGAGCGAGATGCTAGCGACGAGGGTGAGCATGCTGGAGATGACGGAAAGCATTGAGCCGGCCGGGTGAAGATTGCTGGTGCCGGAGACGACCTCGAAGTTTTCGTCGCCCTTCTTGAGATCTTTGAGCTTGTTTTCGATTTTTGCAACGGCAGCTTCAACGTCGCCAGATGTGTTGGTGCGGACGTCAATTTGTTGAATCTGAATCGAAGATTCGAAGGTGCTGGCGTAATCGATGCCAATCAAGATTGCGTTGTCGAAATCTACGTTGTTGAAATTGATTGGGTCGTTCATTTCGTCGAGGACACCGACGACCATGAATTGCTTGTCGTTATAGGAGAAAGTGCGAGCGATGGCTTCTGCGGTGCCGAAGAGAGACATGGCGGTTTTGTAGCCAACGACTGCGACGTTTTCGCGAAGTTTGTAGTCGAGGAACTGGCCGTTCTTCAAGTGAAGATCGAGGACATCCTGAAGGTCGTTGTTGGTGGCGACGATGGTGTTGTTCTGATAAATCTTGCCGGCAATCGAGACGGCGCTGTTGCTGATGGCGATTGGGGCGGCGGACTTAACGGTCTTTACTTCCTTGATTGCCTTCACGTCTTCGATGGTAAGGTTGGACTTGCTGAACTGGCGGGAATTGGTGAGGCCGTCGATGAAGCTGTTTTCGGCTTTGCCGAAGCTTGGGCGAACGAGAATGAGGTTCGCGTTGTTCTTACTGCTCGAGGCGCTGATGAGATTGTTCACGCCGCCGGTGAGAGACATGATGAGCACGATGCTGGCGACGCCAATGGCGATGCCGAGTGCGGACAAGAAAGTGCGGCCGCGGTTCTGGCGCAAGTTATCGAGCGCGAGATGGAAATGAGTGTTTAGGAGATATTTCATTTCTTGGCTCCTTTCTTTTTGGTGGACTTTTTCTTCGTGGTCTTTTTCGTCGATTTCTTAGCTGGAGTTTTTGGCTTCTCTTCTGGCATGACGAGGACATCGGCGTCTTCGGTGGTGACGTTATCGCCAGAGACGACGACGTCGGATTCGGACTGGATTTCCATCTTGATTGGGTCGCGGGAAGGAAGAACTTTCACGGAAACTTTCTCGCCCTTGCCGCCCTTTGGAAGTTCGCTATCGGCGACAGTCTTGATATCCGTGTCGATTTCGCCATCGAGCATGTTGATCACGCGGGTGGCGTAAGTGGTGAGGGCTGGGTTGTGGGTGACCATGATGATGGTGTTGCCCATGGAATGAATCTCGCGGAGCTCCTCCATGATGATGTGGCTGTTGCGGCTATCGAGGTTGCCGGTTGGCTCATCGGCGAGGATGATGCTTGGATTCGAAATAAGGCTACGAGCGATGGCGACGCGCTGCTGCTGACCGCCGGAGAGCTGGTATGGCATGTAGTATTCGCGTTCGCGGAGGTGGAAATGCTCGAGGATGCTGTCGGCCATGCGAAGACGGCGAGTCTTGCTGTAGCCGGCGTAGATAAGAGGAAGGGAAACGTTTTCGATAATCGGGAGGGTAGGGACCAGGTTGAAGTTTTGGAAGATGAAGCCAATTTCCTTGGCGCGGAAGCGAGCTTTTTTGCCCGCGGAGACGCGTGAGACGTCCTTGCCGGCGAGGACGTATTCGCCGGAGCTGGCCTTGTCGAGAAGGCCGATGATGTTTAATAGCGTAGTTTTGCCGCAGCCCGATGGGCCCATGATCATGATGAACTCGCCGCGTTTGACCTTGAGGTCAAAGTTGCGGAGAGCGTACGATTCGGCGTCGCCAAAACCGTAGCGCTTCGATACGGCTTTTAGCTCAATGATTGTGTCGTTGTCCTGGTTTGACATTGTTTCCCGTCAAAAATTTAAATTTAATATCGCGATTGGTCTAATTATACCCTGTTTTTGGGGTTTTGAAAATTGATTATGGCTAAGATTTTTGG
>CAMJLD010000029.1 GCA_946406645.1 uncultured Candidatus Saccharibacteria bacterium
GGCATTTTGTGCTATAATAGTAAGGTTATGTTTGGATAAAGCATGGTTCTTTTATAGGAGGTGAACTCTATGCTTAAGATAAAGGAAGCTGATCTTCATATCACAACTGCATGTGATGGAAGATGCCCTTATTGCTATGTCGATCATGGGAAGTCTAACGATGTATTTCGTTTCGTCTCGAGACATGGTGATGTTGACACGCTGAAGGAAATAATCCGTCATATCGCTATTGCGGCCTTGGCGGAAGATTTAGTGTTTGTCGGTGGTGACCCCTGCAGACATCCAGATTTGGTTCCTCTCTTAAGATATGCGAAGTCGTTCGGTTTGCACACCTGTGTGCTGTCGAATACGCATATTTATCGAGAGAATGGATCTGAGATGTCGACAGAGTCGTTTGCGAAGTATTTGGACGAGATGGATTTTACTCTTCATGGAGTAGAAGATGCCCACGATGCTTTCAACGGAAATCCGGGAGCTTACAGAAATGCAGTTGAGCGTATTCGCGAATTTATTGCTTTTCGTGGCCCGTCGGATAAATCTGTTGGAATCATCATTAACTTTACTCCGGAAATAATCAGGAGAAACTTGCACGGAACACTCGTTGGGATTATCGAGGATTTGAAACTCGACCCAAAGCGCGACTTCTTTATGGCGCAGCGTATTGCGCCGGTAGGAAGAGCAACAAGTGATCCCGAGAGATGGCGTTTGACGCGCGCAGATCTTGTGAATGCTCTGAAGGTATTCGCGGAAATAACGAAGACTTATGGATTCGAATTCCGTCTGGATGCAGTCGATGCTTTCCCCTGGTGCGCAGTGCCGGAAGAATTCCATTACATGCTGACGCCTGGTGGTTGTCAGTGGGGCCAGCCGGATGGCGTGCTTTCGATATTGCCGGACGGCAAGATTCAGAGATGCGCGCTTTCGGCGAAGACGATTGGCGATATGCTTTCGATGAAGACTCCGGAAGAATTCAGTCAGTGGTATGAAAACAACTACGACCTGAAGCGCTTCCGCGAGAAGCAACATCTTCCGGAAAAATGCCGCGAATGTAAATACTTTGAAAAGTGTGGCGGCGGATGCGTTATTGCATCTGGTAAGGATCAGTACGCTGGCAGGATGGCTTATCGGAGAGATTACCTCGCAGATGCTAAGTAGCAAAAGGACCGCGCCCCTTCAGGCGCGGTTTTTGCATGCTAAAATAAAGATATGGAAAAGACGATTGAATTTCTCAAAAAACGTACTCAGTATAATTTCGTAGCGACGATTGACGGAGACAGGCCGAGTCTACGCCCGTTCGGCGATCCAGTAGTTTTTGACGGAAAGCTCTATGCCCTAACGCATGCGGGCAAGAATGTTGCGAAACAGATTGAGGCAAATAACCACGTTTGTATTGTGGCCTATGATGGCGACGAGTGGATTCGTATCAATTGCGACCTCATTGACGATAGCAATAATATTGAGGCGAAAAAGGCGATTATTGCGGAATTTGATTGGGCGGAAGAGGCGGGCTATACGCTCGATGCGCCAGATTTTAAGTGCTATTACTTCGCGAATGCGGATGCCACGATTTACAATGAAGAGGGCGAAGTCTTGGCACAAGAGAAATTCTAGATTTTGTGATAAGATAAAAACAGTAATAAGTGAGGATACATGAGTTCTGTTTATTTTGTAATGCCGGCATACAACGAAGAGGCCAACATCGAAGAGGTGGTGAAATCTTGGTACCCCGTCGTAAAAGCACGTGGTGCTTCGAGTAGGCTCGTGATTGCGGATAGTGGTAGTAAGGACAATACACACAAGATTCTCCTTGAGCTCAAGAAGAAATATCCTCAGATTGAAATTCTTTCGAAGACAATCCAGTACCATGGACCGAAAGTAATTGCGCTCTATAAGTACGCGATTAAGAATGGGGCTGATTGGATTTTTCAGACGGATTCTGATGGGCAGACGAATCCGGCGGAGTTTGATGGTTTTTGGAAACTACATGAGAAGTACGACGGTATTTTCGGCAATCGCACGGAACGTGGCGATGGCAAGAGCCGTGCGCTCGTCGAGAAAACGGTTTGTAAGTTGGTGCGCTTCTACTTTGGCGTGAAGGTGCCAGATGCGAATGCACCGTTCCGTCTCATGAAGGCATCGGTGGTCGCGAAGTATATCGACCGCTTCGAGGAAGACTACGATTTGCCGAACATTATGATTACGACTTTCTTTAAGTATTACGGCGAAAAGATGACTTTCCGCAAGATTACGTTCAAGCCGCGCGAGGCTGGTAAAAACTCGATCAATATTCGCAAGATTGTGAAAATCGGCTGGGGCGCACAGAAGAACTTTCGCAAGTTCAAGAAGTCGATGAAAAAAGATGGCAAAAAGAAGTAAGAAGAAGCCGGCTTTTGGCGCACGTTTGTCGACGGTTTTGATGTGGTGTGCATTCGGGGTGCTCTCTACAGTGCTCGCCGTTGTGATGTTTTTGAATTTGTTCTGCCATGGCGAAAAATATGCCTGTAGAAAAGAGTTTTTGTTGCCAAATATTGTGCTTTTGATTCTCTCGACGGCAATATTTATCGGGCTGTCGTTTTTACTGAAGAAGGCGAAGTTCAAGATTTTTGAGCGACGGGATTACAAGATTATCAATATCGTGTCGATAGCGCTATTTATCGGTATGATTTATATTGCGCTTAATACTTTCTTCCAGCCGGGGTGGGACGCGGGGGTTGTGACTGGTAGCGCGCGTAGATCGGCGCTGATGATGTTCGGCAACGAGCAAAATACGCTTGCGGGCAAATATTTTTCGCATTGGCCGAATAATCATTTCTTGTTACTAATCGAGACGTTGCTGTTCAAAATCGATAACGGTTTCGGTATCGTGAGCGGTGACAATGGGCTAATGATTCTAGTTGGTTTCCAGTGTCTCCTCATGGTTATTACTGGAAACGTGATGTTCCGCATTATTCATAAGAAGACAAAATCGAAGAAGTTTGCGTGGATCGGTTGGGGGATTTTTGTGATTCTCTTGGCGCTGTCGGGCTGGCTCTTGGTGCCATATACGGACGTGATGGCGATTTGCTTCCCTGTTCTCATTTACTATAGCTATCTGAAGAAAGAGGAATCGAAGAAGCATAAGATTTGGTGGTGGGTGCTAATTGGCGCGCTATCGTATTTTGGCTACAAAATGAAGCCGACGGTGATTATTATGCTGATTGCGATTCTTGCGGGGGAGTTCGTGTTCGGTATTGCGAAGAAGGAAAAAGGCCGTTTGAAAGAGATGGCGAAAGGTGGTGTGGCGCTATTAGCTAGCGTCGTTGTCTCGAGCTTTGCGTTCTCGATGGCATTCAAACTCACGAAGGTTGAGGTCGACAATAACTATAATATGGGCGTGTTGCACATGTTGATGATGGGGCTAAATAAAGAATCGAACGGCGTGTGGTCGGCGAGTGATGTGTATATTTCGGAGCACTTCCAAGACGATGCGGCCGGGCGTAAGGCGGCGCAAAAGGAAGAAATTGCGAAGCGCCTTAGTGAATTCGGCTTCGGTGGGCTACTCGAGCACGGAAAGCGTAAGGCGCTAACAATCTTTAATGACGGTACTTTTGCTTGGGGTAATGAGGGCAATTTCTATGCAATTACCTACCCGTTGCGGAATGAGAAGATGGGTGCGTTCCTGCGCGACGTGACGTACCATACGGGCGAGAAATATAAGGTGAAAGCGACGGTACAACAAGCCGTGTGGCTATTCGTATTACTCTTCTCTGCTTTGGGGATTTTGCTAAAGAAAGATAAAAACTTGACGATTCTGATAATTTCGCTCGTCGGAATTATCCTGTTTAACTTCTTGTTCGAGGCAAGGGCGCGATATCTATTCGTGTTCGCGCCGGTGTTTATTATTATCGCGACCTTTGCGCTTCAGAATGTGACCGAGAGGCTCGCTACTTTTAAGTGGCCTCTAAAGAAGATAAAAAAGCTCACCCCTTAAGGATTTGTGGTAAGATTATAGGTGGAAGCGTGGCCGAGTGGTTGAAGGCGCACGACTCGAAATCGTGTGGGCAGCAATGTCTCGGAGGTTCGAATCCTCTCGCTTCCGCCAGAATAAAAAGACAACCCTCTGGGTTGTATTTTTATTCTGCGCGAGAGGAGTCGAGCCCAGGTTCGCCAATGCCCGGTCGCGTTAGCGACGACGGCGCATTGTTT
>CAMJLD010000030.1 GCA_946406645.1 uncultured Candidatus Saccharibacteria bacterium
GTCGAGCCCAGGTTCGCCAATGCCCGGTCGCGTTAGCGACGACGGCGCATTGTTTCATTCGGGCTCTCCCGAATTGCCGAAGGCTTATCCTCTCGCTTCCGCCAAACTGATGATATGAAAAACCAGCGCGATGCGCTGGCTTTTTGTGGTTCGAATGCTAAGATTCTACGCTCGTAACAATCTTTGCCGTCTCTTTGCGAGATTCTTTGGGAATTTCGACCTTGCTAGGGCCGCCTTCGTTCAAGCGCATGACCGTAGTTTGGCCTCTAAATAATTTGCATGCTTCGCGAGCGGCTTTGATATTATTGCGGTTGAAATTGTCGTGCGACATTCGATCACCTCCTTAAAGAACAATGGGTTATGAGTATTTTACCATAGGTGAGCCGCCTCTGATGGTATAATAGGGGCAGTTTTGTACCTTAAGGAGGTGACAACATGGAAAACGATGGAAAAGTTACCCTCGATAACTTTAATGATGAGAATATTAAGAACGTGCGGGCTCGCATTCAGGAAAGGTTGAAGAAGGCGGAAGCGGGCGCGAAGGGTCAACCGGAGTTCCGTATGATTAACGATGGCCCGAAGGCTTGTGAAGTTACTGTTACGGAAGGGTCAAGGAATTGTATTGCAGATATTCTTTGTTGCTCTTACGACTATCTCGTCAAGTAATTAATCACCTCAAAACCGGTGCGTTGCGCCGGTTTTTCTTGGCGCCCCTGCCCTTGAGGTGATATGCTGAAAACAATGAAGATTGTTACTGAACCAGAGATATTACACCAAAAATCTAAGTTGCTCAGCCGCGAAGAGGTTTTGAGCGACGAGATGCAGCAGTTTTTCGGCGAGCTGATGGATTTTTCGAAGAGTGGAAAGTATGGCGTGGGACTAAGTGCGATTCAGGTGAATGAGCCGGTCGCGGTGACGGTAGTTACTTCGAAGCCAACGCCGAATCGTCCGGAGCTCGAAGTCTTTGATAAGATTTGCGTCAATCTTAAAATTGAGGAAGGATTTGGCGAAAAGGTGCCGATGTGGGAGGGTTGCTGCAGCATCGTCGGCGAGGACGGCCTGCCGATTTATGCGGAGATTCCGAGGTATGAAAAGGTGCGCGTGAGTTATCTCGATGAGAAGGGTGAGCCGCACGATGAGATTTTTGAAGGCTTTATTGGCGAGGTAATGCAGCACGAAGCAGACCATATCGAAGGAGTAATTATTACGGATTTAGTGGACCGCTCGCAGTTTGTCTCTTGCGATGAGTTTCATAAGATTATGCAGGAAAGGAAATAGTATGAAGATTACGAAATTTGAACATTCTGGCTTGGCATTTGAGAAGGATGGTAAGGTTTTACTGGTTGATCCAGTAGAATTTAAAGAAAAATTACCAGATTTTTTGAATGTTGTTGGGATTATTTTGACACATAAACATGGCGACCACTGTCAGCCTGCAGTAATCGAGCGAATAATGGCCGCTAATCCGGCCTCAGAGCTCATCTCAAGCGCGGAAACCGCCGAGATGGTAAATGGAGCGGTTGCGGCGAAAGCGGGCGATACGCGCGATGTGAGCGGCTTTAAATTGAATTTCTTTGGCCGAGACCATGCCGCGATTATTCCTGGGCGGGTGCCTTGCGATAATATCGGGGTGGTCGTGGATGGTTTAGTCGTGAATCCAGGCGATTCGTTTGACTTGCCTGCGGGCTCTTCTAAGGTGTTGCTTGCGCCAATTGCTTCGCCATGGAATAAGGTTTCTGAGACGATTGATTTTGTGCGCCGCGCGAAACCAGAGGTGGTGATTCCGATTCATGATGCGGTGCTTTCGGACCTCGGCATGACTTTTAACTGCAACTGGCTTAAGAACGCTTGCGCCGAGATTGGTGCGGAGTTCGTGCAGCTTGGATTCGGTGAGAGCTTTGAGATATAAAGAAACCCCGCTAATGCGGGGTTTTCTTAACGGCGACAAGCAATGAACGTTCTCGTGGTGTATTCCTTGATGTCTTTGGGCCTTCCGGGAAATGTCCCTACGTACAGATGCCCTCTGCTGAGCGCGTCTAAGAGATAGCCATCATCTTCGGTTTGCTTTTTGTCTTCTTCGACCGACAGATCTTTGAAGACGTAATCGTAGCCTTCTTTGCCGATGTATACGTGCTCCGATCCTAAGAACATCCTGAGAATTTTATTCTGTGTGAGCTTCGATGTGATTTTCCTCGGATGATACCTGTCGTAATAGTCATCGCGCAAGTAGACGTGCCTTTTACTCGAGTCGTACACGTACCACTCGCCTTCGAATTGAAATTCAACCCAGGCGTGCTTGTAACCGTTCGGGCGTTTCCTGCCATACGTGGGGGTTTCGTCGATGGTACCGACAACGCGTAAATCGTCGCTATCCAGACCCATGACTGCCCATGCGGATAAGTAGTAACACCACCCTTGCGCCGGAATACTGAAGTAATCGCGCATTTTCCCGTTAAGTACGACGAGCACTTTTTCTCTTATCTTATCGTGAAAGTAGTTGTGTGCCGGCTCAATTTCGCGGCTAACTGTAACTATATTCAACTTGATCACCGTCCTTTCAAGGTGCTAAATATTTGCTATTATAACAGAATTTGGACGGTTTGTAAAATTATTGGAGCTCTTTGACGTCGATGCCGTTGACTTTTTTATAGACGCGGCGTTCGTTGATGCTCATTTTCTTTTGGATTTCTTTGTCGAGGTCGAAACCGAGGATTTCGGAGAGGCCGAAGAGATAAATTGCGATATCTGCGAGTTCGGAGCCAAGGTCGTCCTTGCCTTTGAGCCAGGCGTCGAAAGCTTCGCCAACCTCGCCGTAGAGGAGGTTGAACTCCATGTTGACGTTAGTGAGGTTGAAGTTGTGCTTGACCTTGTTGGCCCAGGCACGTTTCTGGTATTCGCTAATATCGCTCATCGAGGTAATTATACGCTAAAATAGAGAAAAGGAGTATTTATGGCAAGTATTTTTTCGAAGATTGTGGCGGGTGAAATTCCCTGCTACAAGGTGTATGAAGACGAGAAGACTCTCGCGTTTCTAGATATTAATCCAGAGAGCAAGGGGCATACGCTCGTGATTCCAAAGGTGGAAGTCGACAAGATTTACGAGCTTTCCGATGAAGATTATCATGCTTTGTGGGCGACCGTGAAAAAGGTTGCAGCGCGCATGGAAGAGGTTTCTGGCCGTCGTACGCTCATGAAGGTAATCGGTACAGATGTGCCGCATGCGCATGTGCATCTCATGCCTTATGATGAGACTTGGGAATATGGTAGGACGCTCAAGCTCACTGAGGACGAATTCAACGAAATTGCCGGCAAATTGGCATTCTAGAAAAAGCGGGGCGTTTGCCCCGCTAATTTTTTTCGATTGGTATGTCAAA
>CAMJLD010000031.1 GCA_946406645.1 uncultured Candidatus Saccharibacteria bacterium
ATCACCGTCTATGGCATCCTTGCCGGCGAGAATCTTGCGGAAGGAACCACTGAGGCTTTCAAATCAGCAATCGCTACCACAGGCGGCATTTACTACAACCTCAACAAAACGACAGATTTAGACTTATCCGCTAAGGAAATTGTAGACCGCATTACCGCCCAGGAAGCAGCAATCTATGAGGGCGCAAGCGAATATACTTATAACGACGCGCCAGAAATTTGGCTCATCGTTTCCGCCATTAGCGTCGTCGTATTCTTTATCGTTATTTGGAGGCTCCACCTATGATATTCCGCCCAATTATCCCAATCGCCTGGATTATGATTGCGGCCGTCTTATTGTTTGGTTTCGCATTGTTCTGCTTGATTAGAAAAACCATGCGCCATGGCTATATCTTCCGCCGCATCATCATTATCGCATCGATTCTCGTCGCATTCCTTCGACCGATGGTCGGGAACGAAAGCGTCGAGCGTTTAGTCAGCGACCTGAATCTCTTCTTCGTTGTAGACAACAGCGGCAGTATGGCGACGAAAGACATGGAGGGTGGCGAACGATACCGATACGAAGTCGCGAAGGCTGACATCAAAAATATTATTAGAATGTTCCCGGGCGCTCGCTATAGCATGACCGTACTCGATTACAATGTTTATCAATCATTACCGCTCACAACTGACGCCTCCATGGCGACCGCGGCCGGCGACGCGATTCGACCACGCAAGAGCAATGCAACGGCAGGCACGGATTTGTCCGACTTGCTCGAGTTTGCCACAAAACGAATCGTGAAATATAACAAACGTAATCCGGATCGCCGCAGTGTAATCTTCATCCTGACTGATGGCGAGGAATCAAATGAAAAACTAACTGAATTGCCAGAACAACTAAAGCAGGCGCTATCTACCGGTGCCGTCATTGGCTACGGCACGACTGCTGGCGGAAAAGTCCATCGCGTTTCGAACACAAACGAAATCCTCGAAAACGAATTCATCCTCGAAAGCACATTGAGCTCCGAATACCATATTTCGAAATTGAACGAAACGAATCTCAATAATATGGCTGGCAAGCTCGGGCTTCGCTACATTAGGCGCGATGAGACCGGCGAGCTACCAAAAGATCTCGAAAATTACTTCTGGGAAAACGCTAAAAACACCGATAGCACTACGGGCAAAATGGATTTGTACTGGGCGATTGCGCTCATAGTAATTGCCTTGTTGCTCTGGGACGCAACAGTTGTCGCACATAAACTCGCACTCGAGAGAAAGGCCGTAAAATGATTGATCTTGATCCCGCGATAGTCGACCAAGAAACCCTGCGCAAAAAACGCCGCAAGAAATTATTGTTGACTACATTAGGGCCGAATATTCTTCTTGTCATTGCTGGCATTTTCTTCCTGAGGCCAGTATGCGCAGACATTTTGTACCGCATGAATTTCGATAGCAAAAGCGGTGGCGCCGCGACGATCGCAAGAATGCAACAATTTGCAAATCTCATCGAGCCATACATCGCCTATTATAATGCTGGCACTTCCCTAATCCAACAGAACGACGCAAAGGGTGCAGAAAAAGAATTGCGTCAAAGTCTCGCAAACAATCCGCCGCAGGACAAGGTCTGCCGCGTACGCGTGAATTTGTCTTATAGCATCGAGATGCAGGCAGACGAAGCACGCTCGCATAGTCGCTACGATGAAGCGCTCGCCTTGTTCAGTAAGGCCGAAGGCGTTCTATATGAAAATAGCTGCGCATCGAAGAATAACAAGAACGAACCGGCAAAGGATAGCCATGCCGAAGAGGCAAAAAGGCGCATTAATGGTAAGCGCAATCAGGTGATTTCTGCAGTCGATTCAAACTTCGATAATCCAACTGGCGAAGAAAGTGAAAAGAAACAGAACGTCGATCTCGACATGGATAAAATCGAATCCATTCGCAACATGATTGAAAATGGCCCGGCAATCCAGAACCTGCTACGCGACGATTTGTATTATGGCGCCGGCAATGTCAATGGCGGCGATAGCAATTTCAATATTATGCCTGACCGTTGGTAAGGCGTCGATATTCAGCTTTTACGGTTTCAATAATTTTATTTGCAGCCACTTCAATATCGTCTTCGGTCGTTGGCGCGCCAAGCGTAATGCGAAGTGACCCTGCGATAGCTTCATCGCTTAAACCGATTGCGGTAAGCGTAGCAGACTTCTCGCCCTTGCTTGCTGCACAGGCTGCGCCAGTTGAGACATAGACCCCAGCCATTTCGAGAGCGAAGATTAGACGTTCTGCATCAAAACCCGGCAGGCTAATTGGAACAAAATTCGGCAAACGAGTCTTGTCTTTGCCAAGGAAAATAACTTTGTCGCCTAGCCCGTCAGAAAGAATCTTGCGGAACTTTGCAGATAAATTCCGTAGGCGCTTGCGCTCGCCATTCAGATGGTTCTCAGCTTCCGTGATTGCGGCTGCAAATGCGATAGTAGCCGGAACATTTTCCGTACCACTCCTAAGCCCCATTTCCTGACCACCGCCATAAAGCTGTGGTGAGAGACGAACTTGATGCCCAACATAAAGCGCGGCGATTCCCTTCGGACCATAAACCTTCGCGGCATTAATCGTTAAAAGGTCTACGCCGAGACGCGCGACTTTCACTTCCATGAGGCCAAGCCCCTGCGATGCATCGCTGTGGAAATAGAGTGGGGTTTTCTCGCCAGCTAACGCGCGGCGTGCGCGCTCCTCTGCGACGATGCGCGAGATTTCCGAAAGCGGCTGGATCGTGCCGAGCTCGCTACTCGCGAGACAGACCGAAACGAGCTGCGTTCTACTATTTAATTTCTTCTTCAAATCTTCAACAAGGATGCGTCCAGTCTCGTCAACGGAAATGGTCTGGCATTTCTTGCGCGCAGCGTTAGCGCGAATCGATGGATGCTCGACGGCGGAAATCAAAACCTCCGCGTCATCCGGCAAAGCAGCAAAGACGAGGCTATTCGCTTCGGTTGCGCCAGAAGTCATCACGAGATCGACGCCCTTTGCGCCAATCGCGTGAGCAATTGCATCCTTCGCAGCCTCGTAGGCGTGACGCGTCTCGACTGCCGGTAAATATGCCGCAGATGGGTTGAAAAATTCCTCGTCAAAATACGGAAGCATCGCTTCTTTGGCTTTTTTCGAAACCGGCGTAGCTGCCGCATAGTCGAGATAAATCATGC
>CAMJLD010000032.1 GCA_946406645.1 uncultured Candidatus Saccharibacteria bacterium
GTTCTTTGTCGTTAAAATCGGAAAGGCTGTAAGTCATATATAGCTCAGCGCGGGCGCGAGTAATAGCAACGAAGAAGACGCGAAGTTTTTCGTCTACAGAGTCGCCGGTATGGCGGACATACTCGAGGTTGCGTGGGAGTGCGAGGCGGTCGTTGTTGCCCTTCGAGGTACCCCAGTTATCGTTATCGACGGCAATCATGAAGACATAGTCGTACTCGAGGCCCTTCGCGGAATGGACCGTCTGAACAACGACGGCGTCGTCGGCTTCGTGATATGGTGAGCGGTCGAGAATTTGGATATCAGCGGCGCGATAGGCTTCGAGGCGTGCGATGAATTCGGCAAGCTTTTCTTTGCGATTCTCATTCTTTGAGACGACGGCACGAAGCGTATTGAGGTTGCTATAGAAATCGTAATCATTGAAGTCAGGATAGAACTTGGTTGCTAGCGCATCGATGAAATAATCGGCTGGGTGCGTGGCTGTCTTGGCGGCAAGTGCGACCCAGAAGTTTGCGGCAGCTTTAATATGTTCCGGGCGTTCCTCTTTGAGCATTTCTTCGATGATGGCGCGGTGGTTATGGCGACCGTCGCCGATGAGGCCGAGCATTTCTTCTGGACTGATGCCGAAGCAATCGAGCGAGAAGATATGGAAAGCGAATTCGTCAGTGAATTGTGGGTTGGCGGCTAGCTTTAGTAGGAACTTGCCGGCTTCGATAATAGTATCGATTTTTGGGCTGTCTAGGATGTTTTCGCGCTTTTCGTAGGACACGAGGATATCGAGACTGTGAAGATATGGCAAGATGAAAGCGAGCTGTTTGTGCTTCGGCGCAATGATGGCGATTTTGTTGCCCTTCACGCCGCTATCGAGAAGCGCCTTGATGCGCTTGGCAACAGATGAATACTCGGCCTGGTAGCTCTTAAATTCTTCGTAGGAGATATGAGTTTTTTCTGGTGGGTTTTCTGCAGTGATGCGCTTGTCGATGTTGACGTTTGGCGCCTTACAAAAGCGGTCTTCGCCCTGCTCGATGACGTTATGCGCGAGCTCGAGAATGGCGGCGCTACTGCGATAGTTTTTGCTAAGCAAAATATGCTTTGGGTGATATTTTTCGTTGAATTCAAAGAAGTTCGAAGTGTTGGCACCCTGGAAACCGTAAATAGCCTGGTCGTCGTCGCCGACCGCCATAATGTTTGGGCTGCCAGCGTTGGCTGGGTTGTCGGTGAGCAAAGCGACGAGCTGAGCTTGGGCGTCGTTGGTATCCTGATATTCGTCGAGAAGGATATATTGGAAGCGTTCCTGAGCATTGAAGCGCTTTTCGTCGTCCTCTTTTAGAAGCTTGATCGCCATGAGGATCATGTCGTCGTAGTCGTAGAGACCTTTGCTGGCGAGCGCTTCACTGTAATGGCGAAGAATGAAAGCGAGGTCGGCGAGTTTTAGGGTTGCGGCGATGTCTTTAAAGATATAGTTGTCGTCGCCGTCTTTTTCGAAATATTTCTTGCGCCATTCGTAGAGCGGTTTGGCTATGCTCACGTCTTCGTCGCGGTCGAGCAGAATCTGTGCGAGCGAGCGATAGTAAATATTTGCAATCGGTTCAACACGGTCGGTAATATAGCCACCGCTACTCGCAACGAATTCTTTGAGTTTTTCGAGAATGCTTTCGTAGGCCGGGAGATTCTTTGGATATTTTTCGCCAGTTGCGACGAGGTCGTCCTTGATGGCGTCGAGGATTGCAGTGTTGTCTGCTTCGTTCTTCGCGATGATTTTTGCGATATCATCAGCGTCAAGCGCGGCGGCTTTGAGGCTACTGATGGCGTTTTTAATATCGTTCGTCGCCCAATCGCCGCGGAGTGGCGAGGTGATTTTTAGCTGGGACTGGATTTCGCGAATCATCGTGAAGCGATCGAGGTCGTCGATGCTGTTCTGGAGATCCGGGCGATGTTCTTGTAATAGATAAGAGCCGAAAGAATGGTAGGTATGGATTTGAACTTTGTAGGCTTCGGGGCCAATGAAGTTGGCGAGGCGGTGGCGCATGTTGCTAGCGGCGGCTTCAGTAAAAGTGAGACAGAGAATATTGTCCGGCATGACGTCGGTTTGTTTCAGAATATTTGCGACACGAACGGACAGGAGCTGAGTTTTACCAGTACCCGGGCCGGCGATAACTAATAATGGGCCGTCAATATGGTCGACGGCGGCGCGTTGCTCGTCATTAAGACTGTTGTATGCTTGTTCAAAATCCATACTCTTATTATATACGAATTATTTTCGTACGAGGATGGCGAGCGATTCGATATGAGGCGTGCGTGGGAAGAAATTATAAGGGGTGACTTCTTTGATTGCGTAGTTTTCCTGGAGCATCGCGATGTCGCGGGCTTGAGTGATTGGATTGCAAGAAAGATAGATGATGGATTTCGGCTTAATTTCGTTAAGCTTTTCGATGAGCCTTGCGTCGCAGCCGGCGCGTGGCGGATCGAGGATTACAGTCTGGTCTGGTGCGATGTATCCTGTGACGTCTTCGGACTTTGCGAGGACGCACTTGGCGTTCGTGCCTTCGGCATTCTTTTGCATTTCTTCATATGCGGCGCCGTTTACTTCGACGAGAGTTAGTTCTTTGTCGCGAGCGACGGTGAGACCAATGCTGCCGACGCCGGAATAAAGGTCGAGAACCTTGTTAGTCGAGATGTGCTGTTTGATATGATTTAGGACCATTTCATAGACTGGCAGATTGATTTGGAAGAACCCATTTGGCGAGTAGCTATATTCTTGGCCGCAGAGCTTATCAGTTAGGTTGTTCATGACTGGGTGCGGCTGGCCATTAACGAAGAGGTCGCCGCTAGTATTGCCCTGCTGGTCACAGCGGATTAGTAGGGACTGGTATTTGCGCGCCTCGGCGTGCTCATCATTTAACTTGGCAATAATCTCGCTGGCCTTAGCCCAAATTTCTGGACGCTCAATACTGCTTTGCTCGATTGGAACTTTGCGGTGCGTGCCGCGCTCGTGAAAGGCCGGATAGATTTTGCCATCGTTATTGTTCCAGTAGAGCGAATACTCCATTTTGTTGCGGTAAAAGAAATCTTTGTTGTCGGTTTTGGTTGGTTCTGGCTCGACGAGGATATGGTTCTGGAGGAAACATTCGCGGACAAGTTCGCGCTTCTGTTCGAGTTCGTATGCATAGTCCA
>CAMJLD010000033.1 GCA_946406645.1 uncultured Candidatus Saccharibacteria bacterium
ACGCCGTTTTCTAGCTGGTAGTAGTGGTGGATGTAGAAAACAAGTACGATAATGAGCACTGCGCAAACACCTTCGCTGCCCATAACCATTACGGTGCCCCAAGCGCCTGGCGTCACTACGAATGGCAAGAAAATTGAGATCGCAAAGAAGAGAATCGCGAATAGCGCGAAAAACATCGTTACGATTAGATGGATCAAACGTTCGTGCTGGAACTGCGCCACCATTGCCGCGTGGTATTTGCGCGATTCTTCATTTGGATGCTCGGCGAGCGCCTCGGCTTCTTTGACATAATCTTTTAGCTTCTTATTCATGAGGCTATTGTATCACGCTTATTCTTCAGTAGCTGGCTTTAGAGCGCGCTTTAGAATTTGGCCGCTCTCGGTGAGGTATTTGTCGATACCGGTTTCTTCGTCGGCCTTGCCCGGTTTATATTTCTTCTTTACGATTGCTGAAGCCTCGTCCTTGTTCGAGAAAGACCAATATACCCAGCTAATTTTCTTCTCGTTGAGATAGTTTTGCCAGCGCGTAAAGGCCTCTTCGTAAAGCTTGCCGTCGCCGGTCGAGTCGGTCGCACCGCATTCGGAGACGAACAGGGCGAGATTTTTTTCGCGGAAAGTATCCATGCGTTTGCGTAGAGTAATGTTGTGCGAGCCGGAATAGAAGTGTAGCGCATAGGCGACGTTTTCGAAATCTAGCGGTTCTTTGCTAACTGGCACGAGATCCTTGTCCCAATCTGGCGTGCCAACAATCACGAGAGAATTTGGCGCGTGCTCGCGAATCTTTGGAATTACCTCCTCGGCGTATGGTTTGATATGGTCTTTCCAAGTAATCTCTTTGCCATTCGGCTCGTTGCAGATTTCGTAAATCACGTTCGGGGACTCGGCGTACTTTGCCGACACTTCGTCAAAGAATTCCAATGCCTCTTTTTTGTAGGTTTGCGGGTTATTGTCGTTCAAAATATGCCAGTCGATAATCGCATACATATCGAGTTCAATCGTTGCATCGACGAGCTCGTAGAGCTTGTCTTTGAGGCTGGGATTTGCGATGTAACCGTTATCGTCAGGATTCACGTACATCGCAATGCGGAAGACGTTAATTCCGAATTCGTCTTTGAGCTCCTGGATGCTCGCGGCATTATAAAGGTTGCTATACCACTGGATGCCGTGAGTACTGATGCCAACAAGCTGGACTTCTTCATTGTGTTGGTTGACGATGCGTGCGCCATCTACGCGGAGCTGGCCGTTGTATGAGGCGGTTGTTTTATCGATTGGTGGCCTCGTCATGAAAAAGACTATCCCTCCCGCGATTGCCGCTAATAATATGAGAACGATTATAGAAATGAAAATGGTTTTCTTTTTCTTTTTGCTCATGAGCCTCTCTTGAGCAGACCAAGATAAGATTTGATGCCATAATGCTTCACGGCATTAGGTTTGAAATTCTTGTACTGGCGACTGCGACGGAAGTCGAAGAGCAGGGCGAAGAGCAGATAAACAGTATTGATTGCCATCCAGATAATTGGGATGAGGTAGAGGTTAATACCGGTGTCCTGGACGCGAATTGCCGCCACGATAATACCAGCAATATTTGCGCCGAAGAGCAACAAGTGTGCAATGGTGAGGCGAAGGTCGCCGCCGCGCTTCTGGTTGCTGCTACCTTTTGGCGTAACGCTAAACTTCTTGCTAGAGATACCAATAAGCTCGCCGAAAATCACGACAGCCATGTATGGCGCCTGGATGATTTCGTAAATCTTCGACCAAGTCGACGACTTGTAGCCGCGTTCGAGCCAGTCGATGACAAAACGCTTTAGCAGGTACTGCGTGAAGAAGATAATCGAGAACACGACGATATCGCCCTGAATTGCGATGATGCCGATGAAGGCAAAGAGAAGCGGCAAGATCATGTAGAGCATGCGCTTTAGACCGAAGCACCAGTAATTGATTGCGACAAAGTAATCGAGGCGCTGGCTGAGCTTCAGACCTCTGAAGCGGAAGATGCCGTAAGCCTTCGCAGTCTGGATACAGCCGCGGCCCCAGCGCGAACGCTGCTTGAGGAAGGCTGGCACACTGTTGACGCTTTCGCCGTGCGCAATAACATCGTCAATTGCGATACCGCGGAAGCCCTTGCGCTCAATAAGCATACCGGTCGCAACGTCCTCGGCGATGGTTGCCTGGGCGAAGCCGCCCGCTTTCTTGAGAGCTAGACGAGACAAGACACAGTTCGTGCCACACATAATGACGGAGTTGGTCTTGTTGCGTGCAATCTGAATATAGTGATAGAAATAATCCTGCTCGAATGGTGTCTGCTTACTGAGTCTGGCCTGGAAAATATCTGGGTTCTTGAAGCTCTGTGGCGCCTGGACGAAGCCGACTTTCTCGTCGTCATGGAAGAATGGTACGGTCTTGATTAAAAAGTCTGGCGTTGGGCGCATGTCTGCGTCGAAGATTGCAATATATGGGGAATTGGTCACCTTGAGTGCATGATTGTAGTTACCAGCTTTCGCGAAGTTATTATTGTCGCGGACAATGTGCTCGGCGCCGTATTTCTTCGCAAGTTTTTTGAGACCATCGCGGTGGCCATCATCGCAGAGATAAATATGGACTTTTTTCTTGTTTGGATATTTCATCTTCGAACAAGCTTCGAGTGTCTTGGCGAGAAGTTCTTCGTCTTCGTTGTAAGTTGCGACGAATACGTCGACGTCCGGATAATCTTCGTCTTTGATCTTTGGTGCTTTTGGCGAAACTTTCTCTGGGCGGAGAACGTGCCAGAAGTAGACGCCAAACTCGAGCGCTTCGATAAGCTCCACGATGATAACAATTAAACCGAATATAATGTCGATTGCATAAAGATTAAATGGCATTGTGAAGGCGAGGCGGTATCCAATATATACGACAGTCGCGGCCAATGCGATAAGATAGACTAGAAACTTCAAAAATTTGACCATAATAATATAATTATACGACATCAAACAAAATAGGCGCACATTTCGTGCGCCTATCTATATGCTGGGCCTATCTGCGACGGCGTACTACGAAGTAGATAGCTGCGGCGGCGATGCCACTACTAG